>NZ_JBSFFI010000016.1:0-137080 GCF_053596035.1 Streptomyces sp. NPDC001781
ATCTTTCCGATCCGATTTCCTCGGTGCTTTCCAGTTCCTCACTTCCGCGTTTCCGCTTCCGTGTTTCCCTTTCCGGCGGTTCCGACTCTATCAGAGGTTTTCGGCCGGTCTTACCGGCTTCATTTCCGATTTATCGGGGGGTGCTTCTCGGAAGTCGCATTCAGCGATGTCCTGAAGCAGCGAGATAAAGCCTAATGGATGACCTCGAGCTTGTCCAGCTCCAGGCAACTGTTCAACTCTACCTCCCCGCTCAACCCGTGTCAACAGGTTTTGTGGGGCGAGGAGGAGACTAGCAGCTTCACGAGGTCCTGCGCACATCAGGCGGCGGTGGGGGCCGTGGAACTGCGTCCGGCCTCCTGGAGATCGCCGGTCTCCCCCTCACGGACCGCTCGGCCACCGAGGACGTAGACGTAGGTGAGGAAGACCAGCTCGGCCGCGACGCCGATGGCGACGCGGGCCCAGGTGGGCATGCCGGACGGGGTCACGAAGCCCTCGATGGCACCGGAGACGAACAGCACCAGGGCGAGGCCGATCGCCATGCCCACGGCGGCGCGGCCCTCCTCCGCGAGCGCGGTGCGGCGGGTGCGCGGGCCGGGGTCGATCACGGTCCAGCCGAGGCGCATACCTGTGCCGGCTGCCACGAAGACCGCGGTCAGTTCGAGCAGGCCGTGCGGGAGCACGAGGCCCAGGAAGGTGTCGAGGCGCCCTGCGGAGGACATCAGTCCGAAGCCGACGCCCAGGTTCAGCATGTTCTCGAACAGGATGAAGAGGACGGGCAGTCCCAGGAAGACACCCAGAACCAGGCAGAGTGCGGCCGCCTGGGCGTTGTTGGTCCACACCTGCGCGGCGAAGGACGCCGCGGGATGACTGGAGTAGTAGGTCTCGTAACCGCCGCCGGGCCGGGTCAGCTCGCGCAGGTGGCCGGGGGTGGCGATCGACGCCTGTACCTCGGGGTGGGTGCCGATCCACCAGCCGAGCAGGATCGCCACGGTCGTTGAGACGAGAGCGGTCGGCACCCACCAGTGTCGGGCGCGGTAGACGGCGGCGGGGAAGCCCCGGCCGAGGAAGCGCGTCACGTCGCGCCAGGACGCGCGGCGGGTTCCGGTGACGGCGCTCCGGGCGCGGGCGACGAGTTGGCTCAGCCGGCCGGTGAGCTGGGGGTCAGGGGCGCTGGAACGGATGAGGGAGAGGTGCGTAGCGGTGCGCTGGTAGAGGGTGACGAGTTCGTCGGCCTCCGCGCCGGTGAGGCGGCGCCGACGGCGGACCAGGGCGTCGAGACGGTCCCACTCGGCCTGGTGTGCGGAGACGAAGACGTCCAGGTCCATCGGGTCTGCCTGCTCCTCGACTCGTCGTGGCCAGCCGCTGGCGGACAACGGGACACCGTCAGCTTGTCGTACCGGGGTGCGATACGCCCTCAGCTTGGCAGACTTGCGTCACCGGGGTGGGCGAAGGAAGGACGGCGGGCGTGAGTGAGCTGGTGACCGGTGAGGCGGTGCCGCTGGAGCTGCGGCCCGCGAAGCTGCCGAGCAGGGCGTTGGCCGTGCTGATCGATCTGATCGTGGCCGTGCTCGTCTACATCGCCGTGGTGATCGGGCTGGTGGCGGCCACCTCCTCGCTGGACGACGCCGCGCGGGCCGCGATGTCGGTGGCGGCCTTTCTGCTGGTGCTGGTCGGCGGGCCGATCGCGGTCGAGACGCTGAGCCATGGACGGTCACTGGGGAAGCTGGCGTTCGGGCTGCGGGTGGTCCGTGACGACGGGGGGCCGGTGCGGTTCCGGCACGCGCTGGTGCGCGGTGGGATCGGAATGATCGAGATCCTGATGACCTTCGGTGTGGTGGCGTGCATCGCCTCGCTGATCTCGGAGCGGGGGCGGCGGCTCGGGGACGTGTTCGCGGGGACGCTGGTGGTGCGGGAGCGGATTCCGGTGGCGCGGGCCGGTGTGGTGCCGCCTCCGCCGCCGGAGCTGGCGGGACGGTTCGCGGAGCTGGATCTGTCCGCGGTGCCCGACGGGCTCTGGCTGGCCGTGCGGCAGTACCTGACGCGGGTGCACCAGCTTCAGCCGCAGGTCTCCTGGTCCATGGCGTCGCGGCTGGCCGCCGACGTGGCCGCGCGGACGGGGGCCGCCGTGCCGCCGGATCTCCAGGCACGGCCTGCCGTCTTTCTCGCGGCCGTGGTGCACGAGCGGCAGAGCCGGCAGGCGCGACAGCGGCCCCGGTACGAGAGCGGCGGGGAGCAGACGGTGGCTCCGGTGGCTCCCCCGGCCGTCGCGCCGGTGAGCGAGAGGAGCGCGAAGGCGCCGGATCACCCGCGGAGCCGGTCGACGGGGTTCGCTCCGCCCGCGTAGCCGCCCGGCCCGTCAGGGGAACGTCGACGGTGGGGTCTGGAGGTCCTCCAGCTCTATGCCAGGGGCCGAGAGGATGACGTCTCCGGCGATGTGCACGGAGTGCGTTTCCCCCGTGTCCAGGGCTGTGACCTGGTATTCGTCCACGAGCAGGGGGCCGTTGTCGGTGGCGTGTGCTTCTCTGCCGACCAGTGCCCAGGACTGGTCCACGGTGCGGGGGGCGAGGACCGGGCCGGTGAGGGCGACGAGGCGTACGCGGGTCGCGGACGAGGAGGGGGTGAGGCGCACGAGACGTGCGGTGGCGACGAGGAACGCCGGGGACGTGCCGGTGAAGGCGTGGGCGGGCACGTTGCCCTCCGTCGCCTCCAGTCCGGCAGGGTCGGTGCGGACCCAGGTGACGCCGTCGAGGGCGGCGCCGCGCACCTGCCAGCCGCCGGCGTGGAGTTCGAGGCGGATCGGGCGGCCGAGGTCGTCGAGGGCGAGGTCGACCGAGCCCCGGTGGGCGCCGTCGGGCGCGGTGAGCTGGGAGACGTAGCGCCAGCCGGAGGGGCCGGGGGCGCACTGGAAGTGTTCTTCCGCGAGGGGGGTGTGGTCGTGCGGATCGTGGAGCGAATATCGGCCGCGCGGCATGGCAGGTCCTGGGGTGTGGCGGGCTGACGGTCCGGGGCCGCTGGTCCGGCGCAAAGGGGCAGGCCCCCGGCACGGGGGTGCGGGGGCCTGCCTGGATGGTGCGGGGAGCGGCGGCTCAGTAGCGGTAGTGGTCCGACTTGAAGGGACCGTCGACCTCGACGCCGATGTACGCGGCCTGCTCCGGGCGGAGCTGGGTGAGCTTGACGCCCAGCGAGTCCAGGTGGAGACGGGCGACCTTCTCGTCGAGGTGCTTGGGGAGCACGTAGACACCGATCGGGTACTCGTCGGGCTTGGTGAACAGCTCGATCTGGGCCAGGGTCTGGTCCGCGAAGGAGTTGGACATCACGAAGGACGGGTGACCGGTGGCGTTGCCCAGGTTGAGCAGGCGGCCCTCGGACAGGACGATGATCTTCTTGCCGTCGGGGAAGGTCCAGGTGTGGACCTGCGGCTTGACCTCGTCCTTGACGATGCCGGGGATCTGCGCGAGGCCGGCCATGTCGATCTCGTTGTCGAAGTGGCCGATGTTGCCGACGATGGCCTGGTGCTTCATCTTGGCCATGTCGGCGGCCATGATGATGTCCTTGTTGCCGGTCGTGGTGACGAAGATGTCGGCCTTGTCGACGACCTCGTCCAGCGTGGTCACCTGGTAGCCGTCCATGGCCGCCTGGAGCGCGCAGATCGGGTCGATCTCGGTGACGATCACACGGGCGCCCTGGCCGCGGAGGGACTCGGCGCAGCCCTTGCCGACGTCGCCGTAACCGCAGACGACGGCGGTCTTGCCGCCGATGAGGACGTCGGTGGCGCGGTTGATGCCGTCGACCAGGGAGTGGCGGCAGCCGTACTTGTTGTCGAACTTCGACTTGGTGACGGCGTCGTTCACGTTGATCGCCGGGAAGAGCAGGAGGCCGTCGCGCTGCATCTCGTACAGGCGGTGGACGCCGGTGGTGGTCTCCTCGGTGACACCGCGGATCTCGGAGGCGAGCTGGGTCCACTTCTGGGAGCCGTCGGTGATGGTGCGGTTGAGCAGCTCGAGGATGACGCGGTGCTCGTCGGACTCGGCGGTGTCGGGCGAGGGGACCTTGCCGTCCTTCTCGTACTCGACGCCCTTGTGGACGAGGAGGGTGGCGTCGCCGCCGTCGTCCAGGATCATGTTCGGGCCGCCGGTGGGGCTGTTCGGCCAGGTCAGCGCCTGCTCGGTGCACCACCAGTACTCGTCCAGGGTCTCGCCCTTCCAGGCGAAGACGGGGACGCCCTGCGGGTTGTCCGGGGTGCCGTTCGGGCCGACGGCGATGGCGGCGGCCGCGTGGTCCTGGGTGGAGAAGATGTTGCAGGAGGCCCAGCGGACCTCGGCGCCGAGGGCGACGAGGGTCTCGATGAGCACGGCGGTCTGCACGGTCATGTGCAGGGAGCCGGTGACGCGGGCGCCGGCCAGGGGCTGCGCCTCGGCGTACTCCTTGCGGATCGACATCAGGCCGGGCATCTCGTGCTCGGCGAGGGTGATCTCCTTGCGGCCGAACTCGGCCAGGGAGAGGTCGGCGACCTTGAAGTCCTGTCGGTTGTCGACAGTGGTCATGGCGGGCTGCTCCTCGAAGTCGGGGCGAGGTGGGTACGGCTGGTCTGCACGGCGACGGACACAGGGGTGCCCCGGGAAGAGGACACAGGCATGCCCGCGTACGCGCAGCGCAGTCCGTCGGAGGCCCTCTCTCCCTCGGCCGGCCCGCTCCGGGACCGCCCGACCGCCATCAGCAGCGACGTCTGGCTCCGACCCAAGCTACACCGGAGGGTGGGGCGCGCCCCAGTCCGCGTTCGGACACCGCGTGCCGTCCAGGTGACGGATGTGGCGCGAACGGGTGGGTGCGGGGCGAGGGGTCCGGGCGTGCCGAGGCCCCCGGCGCGGCCGGTGGGGACCGGGACGCGACGGGGGCCCGAGGGCTGGGGCCGAGGGCTCAGTGGCCGGTGGCGTGGGGGTTCGGGCCGCCGGGTGTGGCGAGCGGGTCGGGACCCTTGGCGGCCTCGGCGGCGCTGTAGATGTCCGGCTCCAGGTAGATGACGCGGGCGATCGGCACGGCCTCGCGGATACGGGCCTCGGCGCGGTTGATCGCGTTGGCGACCTCGGCGGCCGTGTCGTCGTGCTGGACGGCGATCTTGGCGGCGACGAGAAGCTCCTCGGGGCCGAGGTGCAGGGTGCGCATGTGGATGACGCCGGTGACGGTGTCGCCGTCGACGATGGCGGCCCCGATCTTCTTGACGTCCTCCAGGCCGGCGGCCTCGCCGAGCAGCAGGGACTTGGTCTCGGAGGCGAGGACGAGAGCGATCATGACGAGCAGGACGCCGATGCAGACGGTGCCGATGCCGTCCCAGACGCCGTTGCCGGTGAGCAGGGCGATACCGACGCCGCCGAGGGCGAGGACCAGGCCGATGAGGGCGCCGAAGTCCTCCAGCAGGACCACGGGCAGCTCGGGCGCCTTGGCGCGGCGGATGAACTGGGCCCAGGAGAGCTTGCCGCGCAGTTCGTTGGACTCCTTGATGGCCGTGCGGAAGGAGAAGCCCTCCGCGATGATCGCGAAGACGAGGACGCCCACCGGCCAGTACCAGTGCTCCACCGGGTGGGGGTGGCTGATCTTCTCGTAGCCCTCGTAGATGGCGAACATGCCGCCGATGGAGAACAGGACGATGGAGACGAGGAAGGCGTAGATGTACCGCTCGCGGCCGTAGCCGAAGGGGTGCTGGGGGGTCGCCTCGCGCTGGGCCTTCTTGCCGCCGATGAGCAGCAGGAACTGGTTGCCGGAGTCGGCGACCGAGTGGACGCCCTCGGCGAGCATCGACGACGAGCCGCTGAACGCGAACGCCACGAACTTCGATGCCGCGATCGCCAGATTGGCGCCGAGTGCCGCCACGATCGCCTTGTTACCGCCTGACGCGCTCATGAGTTCGCGTTTTCCCTTCGCCCTTGTCGCCTTCTCGGCACCCCCGCACGGCTCTTGTGCCCCCACGGGTCGCTTCTTTGCACGTGCTTTGCCGGTGGGTCATTGTTGCAGTCCCACCGGCGTGCGGCGCCTCAGGTGTCCACAGGAGCGGTCATACGATCACAGTGGCGCGGAACAGTGTGCCCTCGCCGGACGCCTCCACCTTCTCGCCGGCCGGGACGAAGACGGAGCGGCCGGGCAGCAGTCCGTGCTCGCCCGCGCGCACCGACCCGGCCGTGCACAGCAGGACCTGCGGGGTCGGCAGGGTCAGGTCGCGGGCGGTCTCGCCGGGCAGGACCCAGCGGGACAGCCGGAATTCGTCGATGGGGGTCTCGTAGACCTCCTCGCCCTCCGGGGACGCCTCGGGGCGCAGGACGCCGGGGTCGCTCGCCTCGAAGCGGACCACGCGCAGGAGTTCGGGGACGTCGATGTGCTTGGGGGTCAGGCCGCAGCGCAGGACGTTGTCGGAGTTGGCCATGATCTCGACGCCGAGGCCGTCCAGGTAGGCGTGCGGGACGCCCGCGCCGAGGAACAGGGCCTCGCCGGGCTGGAGCCGGACGTGGTTGAGCAGCATGGCCGCGATCACGCCGGGGTCGCCGGGGTACTCGCGTGCCATCTCCGCGTACGGGGTGTACGGGCCGCCGAGGCGGGCGCAGGCGGCGGTGGCCTCGCTGACGGTGTCGGCCATGTCCTCGGGGTCCGCGGTGAGGATCGCGGTGAGGACCTCGCGCAGGGCGGCGTCCTCGGGCCGCGCGCGCAGCAGGTCGACGTACGGCTTGAGGGAGCCGACGCCCAGACCGTCCAGCAGGCCGGCCGCCCCGGCGGGGGCGCGGAAGCCGCACAGGCCGTCGAACTCGGTCAGGGCGCAGATGAGTTCGGGCTTGTGGTTGGCGTCCTTGTAGTTGCGGTGGGCGGCGTCCACGGGGACGCCCCGGCGCTCCTCCTCGGCGTAGCCCTCCTGCGCCTGGGCGAGGTTCGGGTGGACCTGGAGGGAGAGGGGGGCGCCCGCGGCGAGGATCTTGAGCAGGAAGGGCAGGCGCGGGCCGAACTTCGCCACCGTCTCGGGGCCGAGCTCGCGTTCGGGGTCCGCGTCGATGATCTCCGCGAGCGTGCCGCGCGGGGTGCGCGAGGGGGCGCCGGGGTGGGCGCCCATCCACATCTCGGCCTGCGGTTCGCCGGTGGGCTCGGTGCCCAGCAGCCGCGGGATCGCGGTCGTCGAGCCCCAGGCGTAGGGGCGGACGGTGTTGTCGAGACGGTCCATGTGTCTTCTTCTGTCTCCGTACGGGCGCCGCGGGCGGGTGCCTTGGATCAGCTCAGACCCTGGCGGCGAGCGCCAGGTAAACGGCGGCGAAATCGGTGACGGCGATCAGGTCGGCGAGGGTCTCCAGTTCGCCGCCCTCCTCCGGTTCGAGTTCGCTGATCGGGGTGTCGTGGCCGAGGGCCAGGTCACGGGCGGCGGGGGCCGCGGTGAGGCCGCCGAGCGGGCGGTCCCGGAGCAGCACCACGCGCGCGTGCAGGGCGGGCGCCTCCTCGACACGGTCGCGGAAGAAGTCGTCCGGGTCGGCGCGGGCGGCCAGCGGGCCGGAGAGCAGGGCCTCGTGCGCGGCGAGCGCCTCGGGGAGTTCCGCCACCACGGCGGGACGGCCGGCGAGTTCGGCCAGGGCGGCGGCGAAGCGGCGGCCCGCCGGGCCCGCGGAGGTGCCCTCGGTCCAGACGACGGGGAGGGCGTCGGCGAGTTCGGCCGCGAGCGTCTTGGCCGGGTTGCCGTAGGTGGCGATGGCGGGGCCGCAGCGCTCGGCGACGTGGTCGAGGCGGTCGGCCACCTTCTCCAGCGCGTCGGGGCCGGCGGCCAGCAGGCCGACACGGTCCAGGAGGACCAGCAGCGGGGTGAGCAGGGCCCAGAAGACGCCGGAGGAGGAAGCGGCCACCGGTTCGCCCTGGTCGTACGGGGCGGTCGCCATCGGGATGAACATGCCGTGCGCGCCGGCGACCGCCTCCGCGAGGGGGGTGCCGGCGGGCGCCACCGCGACCACGGAGCAGCCCCTGCGGTACGCCTGTTCCGCGAGGAGGCCGAGGCTCGGTTCGGTGCCGTCCGGAGTGGCGATCAGCAGCAGGTCGACGGAGCCCGCCCAGCCGGGCAGTTCCCAGCGCAGGGCGCCGGGGGCGGGGGCGACTCCGGTGGCCTCCAGGCGGATCACCGGGCTGCCGGGGCCGGCCAGGGTGCCGAGGAGGTCGGCGGTGTGCGTGGCGGCGGCGCCGGGGCCCGCGATCAGCACGGCGCGGGGGCGGCCGTCGGGCCGCAGCGCGCCGACTCCGGCTTCACCGGCGTGCCGTGCGGCGGTACGGACCCTCGCGCCCGCCTCGGCCGCGCCGCGCAGCAGACCTCGGCGGTCGGCCTCGGCGAGGCCCTCCGGGGTGTCCAGGAGCGATTCGTCGAGCATGGGCGGGTACCTCCGATGGCCGGGGTCCTACTGCGCGATGTCTTTCGGCGGTGCTTTACGCCGGGCGGCGGGCCTCGTCGACCAGGAGGACGGGGATGCCGTCGCGGACGGGGTACGCCAGGCCACAGTCCTGACCGGTGCAGATCAGCTCCGCGTCCTGCTCCTTGAGGGGGGCGTGGCAGGCCGGGCAGGCCAGGATCTCCAGGAGACCGGCTTCGAGCGGCATGGGGTGTCCCTTCGGGCGGAAACGGGGTCTACGGATGTGCTGGTCAGCGTACCGTGGCGCTCCGCCGGCCGGGCGGGGTGCGTCCCGCCCGTCGCGGCCGGCCGGCGCTCGGCGCCACCTACGCGCGGATGATCGCCAGGACCTCGTCGCGGATCTTCGTCATCGTCGCCTCGTCCTCCGCCTCCGCGTTCAGGCGGAGCAACGGCTCGGTGTTGGAGGGGCGGACGTTGAACCACCAGGCGGGGGTGGAGACGGTGAGGCCGTCCAGCTCGTCCAGGGTCGTGTCGGCGGCCGGGGTGTAGGCGGCGCGGAGGGCGGCCAGGCGGGCCTGCTGGTCGGTGACCGTGGAGTTGATCTCACCGGAGCCCGCGTAGCGGTCGTACTGGGCGGTGAGGGTGGAGAGCGGGGCGGGGTGGGTGCCCAGCGCGGCGAGGACGTGGAGGGCGGCCAGCATGCCGGTGTCCGCGTTCCAGAAGTCCTTGAAGTAGTAGTGGGCGGAGTGTTCGCCACCGAAGATCGCGCCGGTGCGGGCCATCTCCGCCTTGATGAAGGAGTGGCCGACGCGGGTGCGGACCGGGGTGCCGCCGTGCTCGCGGACCACCTCGGCGACCGTGCGGGAGGTGATCAGGTTGTGGATGACCGTGCCCGTACCGCCGTTGCGCGCGAGTTCGCGGGCGGCGACCAGGGCGGTGACGGCGGACGGGGACACCGGGTCGCCGTTCTCGTCCACGACGAAGCAGCGGTCGGCGTCGCCGTCGAAGGCGAGGCCGATGTCCGCGCCCTCCTGCACGACCCGCTTGCGCAGGTCCACGATGTTGGCCGGATCCAGCGGGTTGGCCTCGTGGTTGGGGAAGGTGCCGTCCAGCTCGAAGTACATCGGGACGACGGTCAGCGGCAGCCCCGCGAGGACCGTCGGGACGGTGTGGCCGCCCATGCCGTTGCCCGCGTCCACCACGACCTTCAGCGGGCGGATGGCGGTCAGGTCGACCAGCGAGCGCAGGTACGCGGCGTAGTCGTCGAGGGTGTCGCGCGCGGTGAGGGTGCCGGGTGCGGCCGCCGGGGCCGGGGCACCCGTGTCCAGCCACCGCTCGACCAGGGCGCGGATGTCGGCGAGCCCGGTGTCCTGGCCGACCGGGGCGGCGCCCGCGCGGCACATCTTGATGCCGTTGTACCGCGCCGGGTTGTGCGAGGCGGTGAACATCGCGCCGGGCAGGTCCAGCGCACCCGAGGCGTAGTAGAGCTGGTCCGTGGAGCACAGGCCGATCTCGGTGACGTCCACGCCCCGGTTCAGCGCGCCGCGCGCGAAGGCGCGGGAGAGGCCGGGCGAGGAGGGGCGCATGTCGTGGCCGACGACGACCGCGGTCGCGTCCGTCACCTCGGCGAAGGCGGCGCCGAAGAGTTCGGCTGTGGCCTCGTCCCACTGGTCGGGAACGACTCCGCGCACGTCGTACGCCTTCACGATCTGCGACAGATCTGCCACGGCCGGCCCTCCTGAAAGTCCATTGGGGGCCCAAAACTACCCGTTGGGGTGTGCGGCTGCGGGGAGGGGCGCTCAGTTGTCCGGCGAGCGGAGGACCCTCAGGTGGCCGCGTCGGGCGACTTCCATCGGGTCGGCGGTGCGTGCCCCGCCGCCGGTCCCGGCGGCGCGCTCCTGCGGACGGGCCGCCTCGCGGACCGCGTTGGCCAGTGCCTCCAGGTCGTCGCCGCTGGGGCGGGCCGGGGCGGAGCCGTCGAGCAGCCGGACGACTTCCCAGCCGCGCGGGGCGGTGAGGCGCTCGGAGTGCTCGGCGCACAGGTCGTAGCAGTGGGGCTCGGCGTAGGTGGCGAGGGGGCCGAGGACCGCGGTCGAGTCGGCGTAGACGTACGTCAGCGTCGCAACGGCGGGTCGGCCGCAGGCGGTGCGCGAACAGCGACGTACAAGGCTCACGATGTTGGACGGTACCGCACTCTTGAGCGGGCCGCGACGACTCTCCGCCGGCTCACTCCCCCGTGTCGTGGCCCGCGGGGTCCCGCGAACCCGCCGGAGCGGGTTCCGGTGAGCGCGCCTGGCGGGGTGCATCCGGTGATGATCCGGGACAAAATCCGGCAGTCGGCGTCGGTTCTCGGCCAGCCGGCTCGACCGGGCGTGGCCGGAACCGGCATGCGCGCGGCAGGAGGCGGCTGAGCGGACACCGGGAGAAAAGCGCGCGAAGAGTCCGGGGGCGGTGTGCGCCGGGGCGGTCCCAAGGGCGGCTCTCGCGTGGAGCCGGGCGTCGGAGGCGGGCGAGGACTACGCTTCTTTCGGTGATGGACAACCCTGTACCGCCCCGTGCCGCAGGTCCCCGACCCCGACGCCGTGATCGTCATGGGCGGGGCATGCGGGGCCCCATCGCACCGCCGCAGGTGCCGCTGGCCGCCAGCCGCGCCGAGGTGTTCGCGGACCTCGTGCGCGACTCGGTCGAACGGCTGGAGCGGCGCTGGCAGCAGCTCACCGAGGTGGAGTTCCTGGTGATGGAGGTGCCCCGGCTGGAGGGCACCGGCGACGGGCCGTGGAGCGACGAGGGCGTGCCGCTGGGCGGGATCATCCCCGAGCGGGACGGGCGTCGGGCGCGGATCGTGGTGTACCGGCGGCCGATCGAGATCCGCAGCAAGGGGCGCGACGAACGCGCCGAGCTGGTGCACGAGGTGGTCGTGGAGCAGGTCGCCGAGCTGCTGGGGCTGACCCCGGACACGGTGGACCCCCGGTACGGCGAGGAGTAGCGGGCGGCCGTCCCGAGGGCGGCCGCCCGGCACCCGGTTCACCGCTGGAGCACCGACAGGTCCTGTTCCGCGCGGGGCACCGCCACCAGACCCCGGTCGCCGGGGAGCGTCTGGATCGTGAAACCGGAGACGCCGTCGGAGGAGCCCGTGAGGGTGCGGGCGGCGTAGACCGGGCCGCCGGAGACCGGCTCCACGGTCAGCGCGTAGGTGCCCTTGCCGCCCGCGGGGGCACTGATGTCCTGGCTGGTGCCGGACTTGATCGTGTACGTCTTCGTCGCGGGGGTGCCGCCGTCGCTGCCCGCCGAGGCGGTGACCTTCACGGTGGCGTCGGCCGTGGGCGCGGTCAGGGACAGCGTCGTGCCCTTGGCGCTGTTGTCGGCGGCGGTGGCGCGGCGGCCGACCGGGGCGGTGGCGGGGATGTACGCCGTCTCCTGCGAGCTTGACTTGCCCCGCACCACACGCAGCGCCGCGACCACCGGCGTCGCCTTGTCGGTGGGCGTGAGGATCAGCGAGCCCGGCTCGCCCCGGGTGACCGGGCCGAGGTCGACGGCGCTGGTCATACCCGCCTTGACATGCACCGTCTCGTTGCCGGCCGGGGTGATCGAGCCGTCCGGGGAGGCCAGGCGGACCTTGAGGTCGGCGTCGTCGTCGCCGGGGGTGAAGGCGACCAGGCGGACGTCGGTGGCGTCCTTGGGGATGCCGGGCAGGACCAGGCTGCCGGCCGGGTCGGCGGCCGCCGGCAGCCAGTCGCCGCCGCCCGCGTCGTCCTGGGCCTGCACGGTGGCGCCCACCCGGCCGCTGCGCACGCCGACGTGCACGGTCAGGTCGGTCTGCGCGTCGTCGGTGAGCGTCGACAGCAGTACCGGCTCGCTGGTGTGCGGGGGCACGGTGATGCCGTCGGTGACCGTGGTCTTCACGGCGCCGTTCTTGCCGTACAGCTTGATGTCGACGACGGCCGCCTCGTCGTCGGGGTTGGTGAGGTGGACGTAGTCGGTGCGGCCCTTGGACGTACTGGCGCCGGGGAACCAGAAGTCGGTGTCGGCGGGGGTGCAGGTGACGCCCTGGAGGCCGCGTCCGGTGCCCGCGGCGATCCGGGTGGTCTCCTGCACGGTCCAGCCCGGCGCGTACCTGCCGTCGGCGGTGCCGATCAGCGCGGGCGTGTCGCTGCCGGAGGTGTCGCCCAGGGCCGGGGTGCCCGGCGGCTTGGGGGTGAGCACCGTCTGGTCCTTCTTGCCGCCGCCCTTGGTGCCCTTGCCGTCCGCGGACTGCTCGGCGGCCGCCTCCAGCGCGGCCTTGCCGCCGCTGCCCGCGCCCTGTGTGACGGGCGTGAACGAGGTGTAGGCGGTGTCGGCGATGTCGGAGAAGCTCGGCGCCGGGCACAGCAGGCCGGTGCGCTCCACGGGCCGCTCGGTGGGCCTGCCGGCCGCGCCCGCGCCGGGGGCGGCGGGCGGGTCGAAGGCGGCGAACCCGGTGACGGCGGCCAGGGCGACGGTGCAGGTGATGAGGGACAGGGTCGTGCGGTTCACTGCTGGCTCCCGTCGTGGCGCTCACTGCCGTCGCCGTAGGGCGGCTGCTGGGCGGGGTCGTAGCCCTGCCGCGGGTGGGCCGCCGGGTCGTACGGCTGCTCCTGGGGCGCCGCGTATCCGTAGGGGTCGTAGGCGTTCTGGCCGTAGGGGTCGGGCTGGTACGCGCCTTCGTCGTACCCGGTGTGCGGGTACGGGGCCTGGTAGGGGTCTGCGGGGTAGGCCGCGTACTCGGAGCCGGCGTAGGCGCTGGTGCCGGTGTCCCAGCCGGCGTAGGGCTGCTGATGGGGGATGACCGGCTGCTCCTGACCGCCGTGGGGCGGGGCCGCCGGCTCCTCCTGAGCGGCCTCCGGGGCCTCCTCCGTCTCCTCGGCCTCGGCCTGGGCGCGCAGGCGGCGGGCTCGGCGGCCCTCGCCCTCCGTCGCCTGGGCCGGGACCGGCTCCTCCTCGGGAAGGTCGTCGTCGACGTCGCGGCGGCGGCCGGGCAGGGCGAGGACGACCAGGAGGACGGCGAGCGCGCCCTGGACCCACAGCCAGAGGGTGTGGGTGAACGGGGCGTCGTAGGTGACGTCCAGCTTGCCGCCGCCCGCCGGGAGCTCGAAGCCCTGGGCCCAGCCGTCGACGGTCCTGGGGGTCAGGGGCTTGCCGTCCAGGGTGGCGCTCCAGCCGTCGGAGACGGCGTCGGCCAGGCGCAGCACTCGGCCGCCCGAGCCGCCCGGGACGGTGGTGTGGATCTCCACCGGGCCCGCGGCGACTGCCTGCGGGGTGCCGGAACCGCCCGCGCCGATCAGGGTGGCGCGGGAGACCTCCCGGTCGACGCGCCACAGGGCGTTGCCGTTCTGCTGGCTGAGCCGGTTCAGGCCGGGCGTGGCGTCCAGGACGCGGGTGATCTGGCGCGGGGTGCCCTGGTGGACGAGGACGTAGCGGACGGCGAAGCCGCCGAGCTGGCCGGTCTGGTCGGCGCCGGAGCCGGCGACCAGGTTGGCGACGACCTTGTCCAGGCCGGTGTCGGACCCGCCGGCCGCGGCGATCTCGCCGTCGCCCATGCGGGCACCGGCGCCGCGGACCAGGGTGTAGCGGACCCGCGCGGTGGAGTCGCTGTCCAGGACCAGGGTGCGGGCCTGGTCGCGGGTGCCGGCGTCCTCGGCGACGAACGCGGGCACCTGGGCGGGGTCGCGGCGCTCCAGGGGGCCGTCGGCGCCACGGATCATCCAGCCGGCGGCGGCGACCAGCGGGCCGACGGCGCAGGCCAGCGCGATCAGCGCGGCGACCGGCTGGCGCCAGCCGAAGCTCTGCTCGGCCACCCGGGCACGCGCCCCGTCGGCACCGAGCGCGGCGGCGGCCAGCAGGGCGATGCCGTAGACCAGGGTGGCCGGCCCGGCCCACGCGGAGCGGTTGGCCAGCACCGCGAGCAGCAGCCCGGTCAGCGCGACGGCCCAGGCGGCGCGGATGCCCAGCCGGCGCTCGGAGCGCAGCAGGGCGGCCAGCGCGGCGAGCACGATGCCGGTGAACAGCAGGCCGGAGAGGGTGCCGGGGCCGCCGGGGCTGGTGCCCAGCAGGTCGAAGGCGGAGGCCGCCGAGGCGCCGAAGTCCAGCCCGGCCTCGGTGAAGAAGCCGGTCGGCAGCAGGGTCAGCGACCAGGGTGCGAGGACCAGCAGCGGGGTGCCGAGCTGGGCCAGGAAGCGCAGGAGGTAGGGAGTCGGCTCGGAGCGGCGCAGCACGAGCACGCCGACGCCGAGGACCAGCGCGGCGGGCCAGACCACGGGCGTGAACGCGGTGGTGATGGTCAGCAGCAGCGCGTACGCCCAGGTGGCGCGCCAGCTGCCGCGTCCGCCGGACCGGTTCGCGAGGCCGCTGGCGGCGACACCCGCGCGGGCGATCAGCGGCAGCAGCACGGCGAGCACGGCGGTGCCGATGCGGCCCTGCGCCAGCGCGCCGGTGGTGGCGGGAAGGAAGGCGTACGCGATGGCCGTCCAGGCGCGCAGCAGACGGGAGCTGACGAGGGGCCGGGAGGCGAAGTAGGCGGTGAAGCCGGCGAGCGGCACCGAGCAGACCAGCAGCACGGTGACCGCGAGCCCGGTGGAGCCGAGGAAGATCGAGGCGAGCGTCGCCACCACGGCGAGGTAGGGCGGCGCGGAGGTGGCGCTGCCGGCGCCGACCGGGTGCCAGACGTCGGCGAAGCGGGCCCACAGGTCGCTCGCGCCGGGCGGGACGGGCAGCAGCGCGCCTCCCGCGAGGGCACCGCCGCCCAGCAGGGCGCGGCAGGCGGCCAGGGAGATCAGCAGCAGGGCGAGGAAGAGCACCGGGCCGGGTCGGCGGGCGATGCGCTTGAGCCGGGCGAACTGCTCGATCTCCAGGAAGTCGGCGTCGTCACCGCCGGGTCCGGACTCGACCGCGCTGCCGTGGCGGCCGGCCGAGGTGTCGACGTCGGAGTTGCTGGAGAAGTTGGCGGCGATCTGCTCGGCCGTGGCGCGGATGGTGGCGCCGGGCGGCGGGAACAGTTGCCGCAGTTCGTCCTTGTCGATCCGGGAGGGGCCCCGGCTTCGGCGGGCGGCGAGGACGCGCTCGGGGCGCAGCAGGACGCCCAGCAGGCCGCGGATCTCGTCGAGGGCCTGGCCGGGCACCTTGCCGACCAGGTAGGCGAGGGTGCGCAGCAGGGTGCCGAGGACCAGCCGGAGCAGTACCCAGGGCAGGGCGGCCGTGCGGGTGTTGGCGAGCAGGGTGTGGACGGCGCCGGCCTTGTCGACCTTGTGCGGGGAGGCGGTGGTGCGCCCCGCGCAGTCGACGGCGCGGCGCTCACGGGAGGCGGCCTCCGCGTGCCGGACGACGGCGTCGGGGGCGATCAGGACGCGGTGGCCCTCGGTGTGGGCGCGCCAGCACAGGTCGACGTCGTCGCGCATCAGGGGCAGCCGGCGGTCGAACCCGCCGAGTCGCTCGAAGACGTCACGGCGGATCAGCATGCCCGCGGTGGAGACGGAGAGCACGGTGCGGACGTGGTCGTGCTGGCCCTGGTCCTGCTCGCGGCGGTCCAGACCGGTCCAGCGGCGGCCGGAGTTGGCGATGGAGACGCCGACCTCCAGCAGTTGCCTGCGGTCGTACCAGCCGCGGAGCTTGGGGCCGACCACCGCGACGTCGTCGCGGCCGAGTTCGAGTTCGTTGTCGACGACCCGCAGCATCTGGGCCAGCGCGTCGGGTTCGGGGGCGCAGTCGTCGTGCAGCAGCCAGAGCCACTGGACCGGTTCGCCGTGCGGTAGTTCGGGCAGGTCGTAGGCGTCGTCGCGCCAGGTGCGCGTGGCCGGGTCCCAACTCGCCGGGCGCCTGAGGTAGGGCAGGTCGTCCGGGGTGAGGACGGGGGCGAGGCGGACGGCCTCGTCCACTGCCTGACCGAAGCCGGTGCGACGGGCCAGGTGGACGACCGCCTCGTCCCCCAGGGTCTCGGTGACCAGTCGGGCGGAGTCGTCCGCGCTGCCGGTGTCGGCCGCCACCGCGTACTGCACGGGGCGCTCCTGACTCAGCAACCCGGCGAGCGCGTCGGGCAGCCAGCGGGCGCCGTCGTGGGTGACGAGGACGGCCGTCACCACGTGGCGCGGGAACTCAGGGGTGGCAGCGTCGTGTTGGGCTGCCGTATGGCTGTGCACGGACATCGAGGTACGGGCCCCGGTTCGATGGACTGCGGTGGACGCCTGTGCCCATCAAGGACAGCGGGGCGTCTCGGACGAGCGCCCACACTATCGGTCGGTCATGACCACGGCCCGCCGCCTGTGGACAACCCATGTGCGACGGGCCGTTCGCCCCGTATGCGCTTGTATGCCGCGGCCGTTCGCCGGACGGCCGCGTGTGCGCCGGTCAGACCGCGGCCTTCTTCAGCCGGCGGCGCTCCCGCTCGGACAGGCCGCCCCAGATGCCGAAGCGCTCGTCGTTGGCGAGGGCGTACTCGAGGCACTCCGAGCGGACCTCGCAGGCGAGGCAGACCTTCTTGGCCTCTCTCGTGGAGCCGCCCTTCTCGGGGAAGAAGGACTCGGGATCGGTCTGGGCGCACAGAGCGCGCTCCTGCCAGCCGAGTTCCTCGTCCGCGTCGTCGACCAGCAGTTGCTCCACCAGCTCGGTCATGTGCGCCCCTCGTCTGTTCTTCGCGTCCCCGTGTCTGGCCGGTCGCGGCCGAACGACACGAGTGAAATTACAAGTGTGCTGCTCCGAGCGAGTCAAGCCGAGATCTGCTATTGAGCCCGTTATTCACTCTGCGGAACCAAGGCCCTGCATTAAGTGTTCAAATCGGCATAAACCTCGACACGCGTCTGAGCACACCGAGGGGTGCCGCCCGGATGTGCGCCATGTGTCCCGGGTACCGGGTGCACAAACCTTTGACCTGAGAGATGCACCGGATGAGGTGATGGATGTCGCTCGAACCGGGTCCCGAGTTGACACGGCAGGTGTGAACCGCTGTCCTAGGGGGCATGTTCGCCGACTTCGCACCCACGACGACCCGCACCGCCGGGTCTCTCGGTGCAGCCGGCCTGCGTCTCAGCTGTTGTTGCTGTTCCTGCTGTTGAGCCGACCGCGCTCCAGCGGACCCCGGGCCCACTCCGGCCCCGCGTGTCCCGCCGTTCCCGCACTCCTTCGGGGACACCCGCCCGTACGCCCGTGATCCGGGCCGGGGCCCAGCGACACCCAGCCGCCGCCTCTCCGCCGAGGAACCCCACACCCCCATGAACAGCGCCAACGACCTCCAGATCGCCGGTGACCTCCTCGAGGTCCCCCACCTGCTGCAGCCGCCCCGCGAGCACCCGGTGACCGTCGCCGAGTTCGCCGGACTGGCCCGCGCGGTCGCCGCCGACCGCGACCGGTGGGCGCACCTGGTCCGCTACGACGCCACCACCCGCTGGTACCACCGGCTGCGCACCGGTCCCGGCTACGAGGTGTGGCTGCTGTCCTGGGTGCCCGGGCAGGGCAGCGGGCCGCACGACCACGGCCGCTCCTCAGGCATCCTCACCGTGCTGGAGGGCACCCTGACCGAGCGCACCGACCGGGGCACCCGCACGCTCGCCGCCGGCGCCCAGCGGGTCTTCGCGCCCGGCTACGTGCACGACGTGGTCAACGACGCGCTGGAGCCCGCCGTCAGCCTGCACGTCTACCACCCGGGCCTGACGGAGATGACCATGCACGCCTCCCCGCACTGCGAGGCGCGTACGGAGCCGGGCCCGGCCAGGGTGTGATCACCGGCCGCACGGCCTGTCGGCGGCTGCTGACACACTGATCCCATGCGCATTGTGGTTCTGGCAGGCGGCATCGGTGGTGCCCGGTTCCTGCGCGGTCTGAAGCGGGCCGCCCCGGACGCGGACATCACGGTCATCGGCAACACCGGCGACGACATCCATCTCTTCGGGCTGAAGGTCTGTCCCGACCTCGACACCGTGATGTACACGCTCGGCGGCGGCATCAACGAGGAGCAGGGCTGGGGGCGGGCGGAGGAGACCTTCCACCTCAAGGAGGAACTCGCGGCCTACGGCGCCGGGCCGGGCTGGTTCGGGCTCGGGGACCGGGACTTCGCCACCCACATCGTGCGGACCCAGATGCTGGGCGCCGGTTATCCGCTGAGCGCGGTCACCGAGGCGCTGTGCGACCGCTGGAAGCCGGGCGTGAAGCTGATCCCGATGACCGACGACCGGGTGGAGACCCACGTCGCCGTCGACCTGGACGGCGAGCGCAAGGCGGTGCACTTCCAGGAGTACTGGGTGCGGCTGCGCGCCTCGGTGCCCGCCGAGGCGGTCGTGCCGGTCGGCGCCGAGCAGGCCAAGCCCGCGCCCGGTGTGCTGGAGGCCGTCGCGGAGGCCGACGTCATCCTCTTCCCGCCGTCCAACCCGGTGGTGTCCGTGGGCACGATCCTCGCGGTGCCGGGCATCCGGGAGGCCATCGCGGAGGCGGGCGTCCCGGTGGTCGGCCTCTCCCCCATCGTCGGTGACGCACCGGTGCGCGGGATGGCCGACAAGGTGCTCGCCGCCGTCGGCGTGGAGTCCACCGCCGCCGCGGTCGCCGCGCACTACGGCTCCGGGCTGCTGGACGGCTGGCTCGTCGACACCGTGGACGCCGGTTCCGTCGAGGCGGTGGAGGCGGCCGGCATCCGCTGCCGTGCCGTGCCGCTGATGATGAGCGACCTGGACGCGACCGCCGCGATGGCGCGCGAGGCGCTGGAGCTGGCCGGGGAGGTGCGGACCGCGTGAGTGGTTACCGGGTCTGGGCGCCCTCCGGTCTGCCCGAGGTGGCGCCGGGCGCCGATCTGGCGAAGCTGATCGCCGCGGCCGAGCCGCATCTGGCCGACGGGGACGTGCTGCTCGTCACCTCCAAGATCGTCTCCAAGGCCGAGGGACGCGTCGTCCGGGCCGCCGACCGGGAGGCCGCGATCGACGCGGAGACGGTGCGCGTGGTGGCCCGGCGCGGCCCCCTGCGCATCGTGGAGAACCGGCAGGGCCTCGTGATGGCCGCCGCCGGGGTCGACGCGTCCAACACCGCCGAGGGCACCGTGCTGCTGCTGCCCGAGGACCCGGACGCCTCCGCGCGCGGCATCCGCGAGGGCCTGCGGGAGGCGCTCGGGGTCACCGTGGGCGTGATCGTCACCGACACCTTCGGCCGCCCCTGGCGCGCCGGGCTCACCGACGTGGCGATCGGCGCTGCCGGGGTGCGGGTCCTGGACGACCTGCGCGGCGGCACCGACACGCACGGCAACCCGCTCTCCGCGACCGTCGTCGCCACCGCCGACGAGCTCGCCTCGGCCGGTGACCTGGTCAAGGGCAAGGCGTCGGGCCTGCCGGTGGCGGTCGTGCGCGGTCTGCCCCACGTCGTCACCGACACGGCCGACCAGGGCGGGGGCGCGCGGGCGATGGTGCGCTCCGCCCGGGACGACATGTTCCGGCTCGGCACCTCCGAGGCGGTACGGGAGGCGCTGACCCTGCGCCGTACCGTGCGGGCCTTCACCGACGAGCCGGTCGACCCCGGCTCGGTGCGCCGGGCGGTGGCCGCCGCAGTGACCGCGCCCGCGCCGCACCACACCACGCCGTGGCGGTTCGTGCTGCTGGAGTCGGCCGGGTCCCGGCTGCGGCTCCTCGACGCGATGCGGGACGCCTGGATCGCCGACCTGCGCCGGGACGGCAAGAGCGAGGAGTCCGTCGCCAAGCGGGTCCGGCGCGGCGACGTGCTGCGCAACGCGCCGTATCTGGCCGTACCGTGCCTCGTCATGGACGGCTCGCACACCTACGGCGACGCGCGGCGGGACGCGGCCGAGCGGGAGATGTTCGTGGTCGCCACGGGCGCGGGCGTGCAGAACTTCCTGGTCGCGCTGGCCGGGGAGCGGCTGGGATCGGCCTGGGTGTCGTCCACGATGTTCTGCCGGGACGTGGTCCGCGAGGTGCTGGACCTGCCCGCCGGCTGGGACCCGATGGGCGCGGTGGCGATCGGCCACCCGGCCGTGCAGCCCCCGGCCCGGCCGGAGCGGGAGGCGGGGGCCTTCATCGAGGTGCGGTGAAGGCCGGGGCGAAAGGCCCCGAGGGCTGTCCCGTGATACCCGGTGGATCGGCGCGCGGCGGCGGATGCGGTGCGTCGCGAGGCGGAGGGTCGCCCTCGTACCGGGCGTATGCGGGCGATCCGGCAACGCGGCGAGGCGCCGTGGCCGTCGTCGCGCGCCGCCGGGGATCACGGGACAGCCCTTAGTCTCGTAGGGCACCCCCGGCCCCACCCGCACCCCTAGGACCTCTTCCCGTGGCAGGACGTTTCGCCCCCCGGCCCCCGTCGCACGCGACCGTGCGCGACGCCGCCCCGGCATCCGTGCTGCCCCGGCAGACGGCCGGGCTCCGGACGCGGACGTGGGTGCCGGAGGGGCCGTACGACCTCGGTCTCGTGCTGGGGCCGCTGCGGCGCGGGGGCGGCGACCCCACGTTCCGTGCGACGGACGACGGCTCGGTGTGGCGCGCCACCCTCACCCCCGCCGGGCCGGGGACGCTGCGCGTGTACGCGTACGGCGGCGAGGTGCGCGGTGAGGCCTGGGGGCCCGGCGCGGACTGGCTGCTGGACCGGCTGCCCGGGCTGCTGGGCGCCGACGACGAGCCCGGCCTCTTCGAGCCCCGGCACCGGCTGGTCGCCCTCGCCCGGCACCGGCGTCCCGGACTGCGGCTGACCCGGACCGGGCTGGTACTGGAGTCCCTGATCCCCTCGGTGCTGGAGCAGAAAGTCACCGCCGACGAGGCGTACCGGGCGTGGCGGCGGCTGGTGAGCCGGTTCGGGGAGCCCGCGCCGGGCCCCGCCGGTACCGGCGAGCGCCCGATGCGGGTGATGCCCGCTCCCCGGACCTGGGCGCTGATCCCGTCCTGGGAGTGGCACCGGGCGGGCGTCGACGACAAGCGGGCCTCCACCATCCTGCGTGCCGTCCGGCTGGCCGCGCGGCTGGAGCAGACGGCGGGGATGCCCCCGGCCGAGGCGCGGGCCCGCCTCGAGGTCGTCCCCGGCATCGGCCCGTGGACGTCGGCCGAGGTGGTGCAGCGCAGCCACGGCGCGCCGGACGCCGTGACGACGGGTGATCTGCACCTGCCCCGCATCGTCGGCTGGGCGCTGGCCGGGAACCGGGACGCGGACGACGCGGAGATGCTGCGCCTGCTGGAGCCGTACGCCCCGGACGGCCAGCGTCACCGGGCCGCCCGCTACGTCCTGCTCGGCGGCCGCACCCCGCCGCGCCGGCACCCGAAGATGCGGAAGACGGACATCGGCAGGTGGTGAGCCGGGCCTACTGGTCCGAGGAGAATCTGACCGCCCCGGCCGGGATGCGCGCGTCGCACCACACCCGGACCCCGTCCCGCAGCTCGTTGTCGGCTCCCACCACGGCACCGTCACCGACCACGGCGCCGGTGAGGAGGCACCGTTCGCCGACGCGGGCCCGGCTGCCGACGAGGGAGTCGGTGACGACCGCGCCGGTTTCGATGACCGCGCCCGGCAGGATCGTGGACCCGCACACCCGCGCCCCTTCGGCGACGAACGCGCCCTCGCCCACCACGGTGCCCCCGGTCAGCTTGGCGTCGGACGCGACCCGGGCCGTCGGCAGGATCAGCCGGTCCCCGCGACGGCCGGGCACGGCGGGCGAGGGCGCGCGCCCCATGACGAGGTCGGCGGAGCCCCGGACGAAGGCGGCCGGGGTACCGAGGTCGAGCCAGTAGGTGGAGTCGACCATGCCCTGGAGGTGGGCCCCGGCGGCCAGCAGGCCGGGGAAGGTCTCGCGCTCCACGGAGACCGGGCGCCCTGCGGGGATGGTGTCGATGACGGAGCGGCGGAAGACGTAGGCGCCCGCGTTGATCTGGTCGGTGACGATCTCCTCGGGCGTCTGCGGCTTCTCCAGGAAGGCGAGCACGCGGCCCGTGGCGTCGGTGGGGACCAGCCCGTAGGCACGGGGGTCGGTGACCTTGGTCAGGTGCAGGGAGACGTCGGCGCCGGTGGACTCGTGGGTGCCGACCAGGGCCCGGATGTCGAGGCCGGTGAGGATGTCGCCGTTGAAGACCAGGACGGGCTCGTCCGGCCCGGAGCGCAGCCGTTCGGCCCCGTTGCGGATGGCGCCGCCGGTGCCCAGCGGTTCCCTCTCGGTGACGTACTCCAGGTGCAGGCCGAGGGCGGAGCCGTCGCCGAAGTGGGGTTCGAAGACCTCGGCGAGGTAGCTGGTGGCGAGGACGATGTGGTCCACGCCCGCGGCTCTCGCTCTCGCGAGCTGGTGCGTGAGGAACGGCACCCCGGCCGCCGGGACCATGGGCTTGGGCGTGTGCACCGTGAGCGGCCGCAGCCGTGTGCCCTTGCCGCCGACCAGGAGGATCGCTTCTGTCACCTGTCGTCTCCGCTTCCTGCCGGGACCGGCGGAACGTCTCGTTTTCGGCCGGCCAGTGTAGGCAGACGGCCCGGCGCCGGCCCGCGACGGCCGCGCGGTGTCGGGCGGATCGGCGGGCGCGGTCCCCCGGCCGTACGCGTCCGCACGGGCGGGTGCCCGCCGGACACCGGGTGTCGGCACCGGTGCTGAGCGGCCGTCGGGGCAGTCCCCGCCCGCGTACCCTTGCGCGGATGAACGCCACCGATCGCACCCCAGCCGGCCTGCTGCGTTCCGCGCTCGCCGCGGACGCCGGACGCCCCCTGGTGACCTTCTACGACGACGCCACGGGCGAACGCGTCGAGCTGTCCGTCGCCACCTTCGCCAACTGGGTCGCCAAGACCGCGAATCTGCTCCAGGGCGAGCTGTCCGTGGCCCCCGGTGACCGGGTGGCGCTGCTGCTGCCCGCGCACTGGCAGACGGCCGTGTGGCTGCTGGCGTGCTCTTCGGTGGGCGCGGTGGCCGACGTGTCCGGGGACCCGGCCGCGGCCGACGTGGTGGTCAGCGGTCCGGACACCTTGGAGGAGGCGCGGGCCTGCCGGGGCGAGCGGGTCGCGCTGGCGCTGCGTCCGCTGGGCGGGCGGTTCCCGCGGGTGCCGGAGGGCTTCATGGACTACGCCGCCGAAGTGCCGGGTCAGGGCGACCGGTTCGTCCCGTTCGCGCCGGTGGACCCGGAGGAGCCCGCGCTGATCGTGGCCGGGGCCGAGTTCAGCGCGGCCGAGGTGGTGGAGCGGGCGCTCGCCGACGCGCCCGGCCTGGACCTGACCGGGCCGGGCTCCCGGCTGCTGTCGGGGCTGCCGTACGACACCTGGGCCGGGCTGAGCGCGGGGCTGTACGCGCCGCTGGCCGCCGGAGGCTCGGTGGTGCTGTGCCGCAACCTCGACAAGCTGCCCGCCGACGCGCTGGCGCAGCGCATCGACACCGAGCGGGTGACCGCCTCGCGGCACTGAGACCGCCCGTTCGGCCCAGCAAAGGGCGGCTCTCGGCCGCCCGCGCCGCCATGGTCGTAGGAACAGGACGTGACGCCCGGACGACCGCGAGGGGTGGTGCCGCCGTGCCCGAGAGCGCGGACGACCCGGCCGTTCCCGGTGCCTCTGCCACCGGGAGCGGGCTCGCGCGGCGGCGCAGGCGACGGTGGCTGAAGGGCGGCGCGCTCGGCGCGGCGGTACTGCTCCTGGTGGCGGGCGGGACCGGCTGGGCGCTGTACGCCCGGCTCGACGACAACATCACCCCCGACGAGGCGGCCGCGCGCGAGCTGGCGCGCTACGACGAGGAGCGGCCCACCGCGCTGGTGTCGGGCGCCCAGAACATCCTGCTGATCGGCACCGACACCCGCGCCGGGGACGGCAACGAGCGGTACGGACGGGACTCGGGGACGGAGCGCTCGGACACCACGATCCTGCTCCACCTGGCGGCCGACCGGGCGAGCGCCACCGCCGTCTCCCTCCCCCGCGACCTGATGGTGCGCGTCCCGGCCTGCCCGCGCACCGGCGGCGGGCAGAGCAAACCGTCGTTCGCCATGTTCAACAGCGCCTTCCAGACCGGCGGTTCGGCGTGCACCATCCGTACCGTCGAGGAGCTGACCGGCATCCGGGTCGACCACCACATGGTCGTCGACTTCAGCGGGTTCAAGCAGATGGTGGACGCCGTCGACGGGGTGCCGGTGTGCCTGCGCGAGCCCATCGACGACAAGGCGGCCAAGCTGAGGCTGCCCGCGGGCCGGGTCACCCTCGACGGCGAGCAGGCGCTCGGCTACGTACGCGCCCGCAAGACCCTCGGGGACGGCAGCGACACCGACCGCATGGACCGCCAGCAGCGGTTCCTCGGCGCACTGGTGGAGAAGGTGAGCGGGGACGGCGTGCTTCTGAACCCGGTGAAGCTGTACCCGGTGCTGGACGCCGCGACGTCGGCCCTCACCACCGACCCCGAACTGGCGAGCCTGCGCGGCTTGTACCGGTTGGTCCGGGGCGTGCGCGACATCCCCGCCGAACACGTGCGGTTCCTCACCGCTCCGCGCGAGGCGTACGTGTACGACTCCGACCGTGACCAACTCGTGCAGCCCGAGGCCGGGCAGCTCTTCGCCCGGCTGCGGAAGGACCAGCCCGTCGAGGTGACGGACACTTCACCGGAAAACGACCGCAAGTCCCCCCGCGGCGGCGAGGCGAACTCCCCTTCGGCCACGCCCACCTACCGGGGCAGCACGGCCGCCGCGCACCGGTGTGAGTAATACCCACACCAAATCGGCGAACTTTTGTTCACAGGAATGAGCGGGATTGCCCAGTTCTAAGGACGTGGAATTCGTCACCGTCGTCGCCCGACCCTGAACAGGGCGGATAGTGTGAGCGATCCGGTGCACCCCGGCCCGTGAGGTCCGCCTCCGGCCGCGCACCGTTTCACCGAGACCCGAGCGCCTACGAGGGGGAAGGCGCCGCGTGGCCCCGACGGAGGATTCGGACAACCGTGGACGCGCAGAGCCGTGGGCGGGCGGAGAGCATCGACCCCGCAGACCAGTGGGTACTCAATCCGAACACCGGCGAATACGAACTGCGACTGGGCAGTTCCGCACCGCAGTCGTCGGTTCCCGGACCGCGGGCCTCCCGGCGCGGCCGTCCCGCCGAACCCGGGGCCGAGCGCGGCCGGGGCGGTGCGGCGGTCCATGAGGCGCAGGAGCGCGGTGCCGAGGTGCCGCAGCCGCGCCGCCGCAGAGGGACCGAGCCGGAGCCGCAGCCGGGGCGTCGCAACCGGCGCCCGGCGAAGAAGAAGTCGAAGGCCAAGAAGATCGTGGCCTGGACCGGCGGCGGTCTGGCGCTGGTACTGGTGGGCACCGGGTCCGCGGGTTACCTCTACCTCAAGCACCTCGAGGGCAACGTCTCCGCGACCGACGTCGGCAGCGCGGCGAAGCAGGGCTTCAGCAAGGACGGCGCCTTCAACATCCTGATCATCGGCACCGACAAGCGCACCGGTGCGGGCAACGAGGGCTACGGCGACAAGAACAGCGTCGGCCACGCGGACACCAACATCCTCCTGCACGTCGCCAAGGACCGGACCAACGCGACGGCGCTGAGCATCCCCCGCGACATGATCGTGGACGTGCCGGACTGCGAGACCCTCCAGCCCGACGGCAGCAGGAAGGTCATCCCCGGCTCCAGCCAGGTCCGCTTCAACACCAGCCTCGGCCAGGAGGGCCGGGACGCGGGCTGCACCATGCGCACGGTGAAGGCGGTCACGGGCATCACGCCTGACCACTTCATGATGGTCGACTTCAACGCGGTCAAGACGCTGACCTCGGCGGTCGGCGGCGTCAAGGTCTGCCTGAAGCACCCGGTGAACGACAAGGACTCCCACCTGCGGCTGCCCGCCGGCGAGTCCAAGGTCGAGGGCGAGCAGGCGCTGGCGTTCGTCCGTACCCGGCACGCCTGGGGCAACCAGGGCGACCTGGACCGGATCAAGGTGCAGCAGCAGTTCATGGGGTCGCTGATGCGGGACATGTCCTCCAGCGACACCCTGACCAACCCGCGCAAGCTGCTGGACCTCGCCGAGGCCGCGACCAAGGCGCTCACCGTCGACAAGGGCATCAAGTCCGTGAGCACGCTCAAGGACATCGCGCTGGAGATGAAGAAGGTGCCGCCGAAGAACATCACCTTCCTCACGGTGCCGGTGATCGACAACCCGGCGGAGACGGTGCACGCGACCGTCGTGGTCAACCAGACCAAGGGCCCGGAGATCTTCGACGCCATCAACAACGACGTCTCCTTCTCCGACGTCAAGAAGAAGGAGAAGGCCGCCAAGGACGCCCAGGCCGCCCGGCTCAAGGGCACCAGGTCGGCCCCCTCCGACGTGCGGGTGCGCATCATGAACGGCGGCGCGGTCGCCGGCAGCGCGCAGGAGACCCTCAACTGGATGCAGACCGAGAAGAGCATCCTGAAGTCGGAGAACGCGGGCAACGCCCCGGCGGAGCTGAGCAGGACGACGCTGGAGTACGCGCCCGACCAGGCACCGCAGGCACGCGAACTGGCCGCCCTCATGGGCCTGCCGGGCTCGGCACTGAAGCCGGGCAGGAGCGTGGAGAACGCCCAGGGCCTGCCCGCGATGAGCCTGACCCTGGGCAAGGACTTCAAGGGCGCGGGCGTCTCGCTCACGGCTCCGGCGAAGGCGCCGGAAGTGAGCGACAAGTCCACCGCGGACAAGGCGGGCTGCGCTTCCTGAGTCCCGTCGTCGATTTCCCGGCGTCCGCCCGGAGGGCGGGCCGGGCGACGTGAGGTGCCTGCTCCCGGCGTGCCGGGCGCGAGCCCTCGTACGGGGCGTGGGTGGGCTCCTGTCCGGTGCGGCGGGAGGGCGCGCGAGGTGGCGCCCGCGGACGGCAGTTCGACGACAGGGCCTGAGTAACCCATCGGGCCCGTCGTGCGTCTAACTCGGCGCGGGACGGGCCCGTTTGCTGCGGGTGTGGTGGAAGGACGGGGAGTTGTCGCAAAGTCGGGTTCGGGGGAGGGGTTCGGTGGCGCAGGACACCGGGGAGAGCGCGCCGAGGGCCGGGGGCCCGCGCGGCAGGGGCTCCGGGCGGGGCCGCGGCGGGAAGCGGGGCGGACGGCGCGCGCTGCGCTGGTCGGCGAGCGTGCTGGCGCTGCTGATACTCGGCACGGCCGGCGCCGGATACCTGTACTACCAGCATCTCAACGGCAACATCCAGAAGGGCGCGCGCACCGGCAGCGACGATTCGCGGGCCCGGCGCACCCGGCCCAACGCGGACGGCCAGACCCCGCTGAACATCCTGCTGATCGGCTCCGACAGCCGGGCCTCGGCAGAGAACGTCAAGCTCGGCGGCAGCAAGGACAACCGCGGCAACCCGCCCCTCGGTGACGTGCAGATGCTGATCCACGTCTCCGCGGACCGCAAGAGCGCCGCCATGGTGAGCATCCCCCGCGACACCCGCGTGGACATCCCCGAGTGCAAGGACGCCAGGACCGGAAAGGTCTATCCGGCGACCAACGACATCATCAACACCACGCTCGCCCGGGGCGGCGCCGGCTGCACGCTGGCGACCTGGGAGAACCTCACCGGGGTATACATCGACCACTGGATGACGATCGACTTCGCCGGCGTGGTGCGGATGGCGGACGCGATCGGCGGCGTCGGGGTCTGCGTCGACCAGAACGTCTGGGACCGCTCCACCGCCGCCCAGCGCGGCGGTTCCGGCCTGAAGCTGACCGCCGGCACGCACAAGGTGAAGGGCGAGCAGGCGCTCCAGTGGCTGCGCACCCGGCACGCCTGGGGCAGCGACGTGATGCGCGCCCGCGCCCAGCACATGTACCTGAACTCGATGATCCGCACCCTCAAGGGCCAGAACGTCTTCACCGACAGCGGCCGGCTGATGGACCTCGCCGAGGCGGCCACCAAGTCCCTGACGGTGTCCGACGAGATCAGCAGCGTCAAGAAGCTGTACGACCTCGGCATGGAGCTGAAGGCGGTGCCGGCCGACCGGATCACCTCGGTGACGATGCCGAACATCGAGGACCCGCAGAACAACTCCCACGTGCTCCCCGCCCAGGGCAGCGCCGACAAGCTGTGGCAGATGCTCCGCGAGGACGTCGCCCTCGACAAGAACGGCAAGCCGGCCAAGAAGGCGGTCGCGGACGCCGAGCCCGCGAAGGCGCCCTCCGCCGCTCCCGAGCGGCTCGGGGTCCAGGTGCAGAACGGCACCCGCAGCGACACCCTGGCCCCGGTCGGCGGCCGCGCCCGCACGGTGGCGGGTGCCCTGGCCGCCAAGGGGTACGGCCAGGCCCAGGCGGACTCCTCGGCGGCGCCCTCCGCCGAGGAGACGGTGGTGCGCTACCCGAGCGCCGACCTGGAGGGCGACGCCCAGGCGGTGGCCAAGGCTCTGGGCATCCCGGCGAAGCAGGTGGAACGTTCCACCGACGTCTCCGGTGTGACCGTCGTGGTCGGCGCGGACTGGCGCACCGGCGACACCTACCCGAGGAAGGCCGCCCCGAAGGCCGGCGACCTCCCCACCGGCACGGACGCCATCAACGGCTCGGACGACAAGTCCTGCATGGAGGTGTACAAGCCGTACCGCTGGTAGGCGGTACGGCAGCCGGTACGAAACGGGCCCCTCCCGGCTGCGGGAGGGGCCCGTTTGTCGCACACGGCGGCCGGCGGGGCGAGGTAGCCGGCGCCTCGCGGCGGAAGACCCCCGGGTAGAGCGTCTCCGCGGGGGCGGCGGCCGCGCCGCCGGTGTGGAAGGCCGCGTCGCCGACACCGATCCTGGACGTCATCGCGGCGGCGACCGCGTGCCCCGGTCGTTCTCGCCCCCGGCGGGCATGATGCCGCCGACGTTCTGCCCGCCCGTCTGCTCCAGGAACCGTACGGCGGTGGCGATGGGGTCCGGCGAGAGGATGCCGTGGCCGTCCACGCGGACGGCGACCGGGTGCCGGGACGCCTTGATCGCGGCGTTCAGCGCTTGAGCACGGTCATGATCACGGACACGGTGGGTGCCGCACATCGGGCTTGGCGTTCACAGGGGGCTCACGTTACCGCGAACGGGCGACACCGGTGCGCGCCGCCGCGGCCGCGACGCGGGCTGGAGATCGTATCGGCCTACGGTGATCACATTCCCACGTACGGCCGCATCCCGGAGGTGTCCCTTGCCCAGACCGCCTCGGCCCCCCTCCCCCTCCGCCCCGGGTGCGGGGGGCGCCGGCAGGCCGCCGAGCCGGCCGCGGCCCGCCGGCCGGGTACGACGCGGTCCGCTCGCCCGCAGCCGGCGTCCGCGCTGGGCGGTACGGGCGGTGACCGCGCTCTCGGTGACGGTGCTCGCCTCGGCCGGGATCGGCCACGCGGTCGTCACCGGCCTGGACTCAGGCATCGCCCGCATCGACGCCTTCAAGGACATGAAGAACCGGCCCCGCGCGGGCTACGGCATGAACGTGCTGCTGGTCGGCACCGACGGCCGGGACAAGATCACCGAGGCGGAGCGGCGCGCGTACAGGCTGGGCGGCGCGCCCTGCCACTGCACCGACACGGTGATGATCGTGCACATCTCGGAGGACCGGGAGCGGGCCAGTGTGGTGAGTCTGCCGCGCGACTCGTACACCGAGGTGCCCGAGCACGTGGACCAGACCACCGGTGAGCGGCACCGCGCACACCCGATGAAGCTGAACGCAGCCTACGCGGAGGGCGGCCCGCAGCTCACCGTACGCACGGTGGAGGCGATGACACACGTGAAGGTCGACCACTATCTGGAGGTCGACTTCGCCAGCTTCATGAAGACGGTGGACGTGCTCGGCGGGGTGCGGATCTGCACGCCGACCCCGTTGAAGGACTCCTACACCGGGCTCGACCTCGCGCCCGGCCCGCACACGCTGGGCGGCGGACAGGCGCTGCAGTACGTCCGCGCCCGGCACGTGGACGGGGCGAGCGACCTGGGGCGGATGCAGCGCCAGCAGCGCTTCATGGCGGCGCTGATCGAGCGGGCCACGTCCTCGGGGATGCTGTTCAACCCGATGCGGTTCCGGGACGTGACGCGGGCGGTGCTCGGCTCGGTGCGGGCGGACAACGGGTTCGGCACCGACGAACTGCTCGACCTCGGCCGGGCCATGCGGAACTTCTCGCCGTCGTCCTCGGAGTTCACCACCGTGCCCATCGGGCAGATGGGGTACGCCGTGAAGGGCATCGGCTCGACGCTGAAGTGGGACCCGGTCAAGTCCGAGCAACTGTTCGAGAACCTGCGCGACGACAAACCGCTCGGCGCGCACCCGGCGGCGAAGGCCCCGGTGGCCACGACCGTCGAGGTCGACCCGCACGCGGTCCGGGTCCGGGTGGAGAACGGCACCGGCACGGCGGGGCTCGGCCGCAAAGTGGACGCCGCGCTCGCCGCGACCGGCTTCGCCACCACCCGCCGGCCGGTGACCGCCGCGCATCCGGTCGAGCACACGGTGATCTCCTACGACCCCCGCTGGGACCGCTCGGCCCGCTCCCTGGCCACCGCTCTCCCCGGCAGCGGACTCCACCCGGTCCCCGGCCTCGGTCCCGTCCTCCGGGTGACGGCCGGCGCCGACTGGAAATCCGTCCACCCGGTGAAGGCCCCCCAGATCGCCGCCCCGGACGCGCCGGTGGTGAGGGGGGACGAGGTGGTGTGCTCGGGCGAGGCGTAGCGCCGCGCGGCCCGGACGGGGACGCGCAGCCGCGGGCCCGCGCGCGCCGCAGGCCCGGCGCAGCCGGCTCGACGCCCGGTGAGGGCGTCCGTTCAGTCGGTGATGCCCTCGGCCGCGCGGCGTTCGCGGAGTTCCCGGATGGCTCGGCGGCGGGCCAGGCGGTGGGTGCGGCGGATCTGGGCCTCCTGGTGGCGGCGGCGGTCGCGTTCGGTCTCGGGGAGGACCGGGGGGACCTGGCGGGGCTTGCCGTCGGCGTCGACGCCGGTGAAGACGAGGTAGGCGGAGCCGACCTGGGTGGGGGGCGCGGACTCGTTCCAGCGCTCGGCGAGGACACGCACGCCGATCTCCATGGAGGTGCGGCCGGTCCAGTTGACCTGGGCCTTGACGTGGACCAGGTCGCCGACGCGCACCGGCTCCAGGAAGACCATCTCGTCCATGGACGCGGTGACGGCGGGCCCGCCGGAGTGGCGGCCCGCCACGGCGCCCGCGGCGTCGTCGACGAGCTTCATGATCACACCGCCGTGCACCGTCCCCAGCAGGTTGGTGTCGTTGTGGGTCATGATGTGGCTGAGGGTGGTGCGGGAAGCGGAAGTGGGCTTGCCCGGAATCTCCGGGGAAGCGGCGGGCGCCTGGTCTGTCATGTCCCCCACCCTATGTCGAAGCGGCTTTCGCGGAATTTATGTCGGGTTCGCAACAGAGGCGCTCCGATTTTCCGACAACCCTTGTAAGGCATCGGTCGGCACCCTGCACACTGGGGCGCATGAATGACTGGCCCGAGGGATGGTCCGACGACGAGCGCGGCCCCCGCTACGGACGCGGCAGCGCCGGTGCGCAGCCGGAAGGCCCGCGCGTGATGCGGCAGGTACGACGCCCGGCCGCGCCGCCGCCCGGCGCTCCCGCGCCGCAGTACGGCGGTGGTGTGCCCAGGCAGTCGTCGTACGTCGACGGCCAGGGCCATGACGGCTACGACAGCGGTTACAACACCGGCCAGGTGTACGGCGGTGGCGGCCCGGCCGGCCCCGCGGGTGCCCCCGCCCCCCGTCCGGCACCCAACTGGGGCCGCCGGATCAAGGTGGGCGCGATCACCCTGGCCGCCGTGCTGGTCGTCACCTCGGTGGCCACCTACTTCTGGGCCGACTCCAAGCTGAACCGGGACGTCGACCTGTCCCAGGTGATCGACCGCCCCTCGGAGGGCGAGGGCACCAACTACCTGATCGTCGGCTCCGACAGCCGCAAGGGCATGACGAGCGAGGACAAGAAGAGACTCCACACGGGGTCCGCCGAGGGCCAGCGCACGGACTCGGTGATGATCCTGCACGTGGGTTCCAGCGGCGACACCCTGATATCGCTGCCCCGCGACTCCGACGTGGTCGTCCCCTCCTACAAGGGCTCCACCTCGGGCAAGGTCTACCCGGCCACCGGCCGCCACGCGAAGCTGAACGCGACCTACGCCGAGGACGGCCCGACCCTGCTGACCCGGACCGTGGAGTACAACACCGGTCTGCGCATCGACCACTATGTGGAGATCGGCTTCGCCGGCTTCGCCAACATCGTGGACGCGGTCGGCGGCGTCGACATCAAGATCGACAAGGGCTTCAAGGACAAGTACTCCGGCGCCGACTTCCAGGCGGGCGAGCAGACCCTCGACGGGGAGCAGGCCCTGGCCTTCGTCCGTACCCGGCACGCCTTCGCCGCCTCCGACCTGGAGCGGACCAAGAACCAGCAGAAGTTCCTCGCGGCGCTGGCCCACCAGGTGGCGACCCCGTCGACCGTGCTGAACCCCTTCAAGTTCTATCCGACGATGGGCGCGGGGCTGGACTCCCTCAGCGTCGACAAGGACATGGGCCTGTTCGACCTGGCCTCGATGTTCTGGGCGATGAAGGGCGTCAACGGCGGCGACGGCACGTCCCTGAACATGCCCGTCTCCGGCTCCGTCGGCGGCAACCTCGTCTGGGACAAGGCGAAGGTGAAGACGCTGGTGGACGAGCTGAGGAACGACGAGAAGGTCACCGTCTCGGGCAACTGAGCCCGTACACGACGAAGGCGCCTTTCCCGCACGGGCGAGCGGGAAAGGCGCCTTCGTCGTCGCCGGCTACTTCGGCAGGTTGCGGGCCATGACGATCCGCTGGACCTGGTTGGTGCCCTCGTAGATCTGGGTGATCTTGGCGTCGCGCATCATGCGCTCGACCGGGTAGTCACGGGTGTAGCCGTAGCCGCCGAGGAGCTGGACGGCGTCGGTGGTGACCTCCATCGCCACGTCCGAGGCGAAGCACTTGGCGGCGGCGCCCTGGAAGGTGAGGTCGGCGTCGACGCGCTCGGAGGCGGCCGCGGCCTGGTAGGTCAGGGCACGGGCGGCGGCGATCTTCATGGCCATGTCGGCCAGCATGAACTGGATGCCCTGGAAGTCCGCGATCGGCTTGCCGAACTGCTTGCGCTCCTGGACGTAGCCCTTGGCGTAGTCGAGGGCGCCCTGGGCGACGCCGAGGGCCTGCGCGGCGATGGTGATGCGGGTGTGGTCCAGCGTCTTCATCGCGGTGGCGAAGCCGGTGCCCTCCTCGCCGATCATGCGGTCGGCGGGGATGCGGACGTCGTCGAAGTAGACCTCGCGGGTCGGCGAGCCCTTGATGCCGAGCTTCTTCTCCGGGGCGCCGAAGGACACGCCCTCGTCCGACTTCTCCACCACGAAGGCGGAGATGCCCTTGGAGCGCTTGGTGGGGTCGGTCACGGCCATCACCGTGTAGTACTCGGAGACGCCCGCGTTGGTGATCCAGCGCTTGACGCCGTTGAGCACCCAGAAGTCGCCGTCGCGCACGGCCCTGGTCTTCATGCCGGCCGCGTCCGAGCCCGCCTCCGGCTCGGAGAGGCAGTAGGAGAACATGCCGTCGCCCTTGGCCAGCGGGCCCAGGTACTTCTTCTTCAGCTCGGTGGAGCCGGAGAGGATCACCGGGAGGGAGCCGAGCTTGTTCACGGCCGGGATCAGCGAGGACGACACGCAGGCGCGGGCCACCTCCTCGATCACGATGACCGTGGCGAGCGCGTCGGCGCCGGCGCCGCCGAACTCCTCGGGGACGTGGACGGCGTGCAGGTCGTTGGCGACCAGCGCGTCCAGCGCCTCCTGCGGGAAGCGGGCCTCCTCGTCCACCGCGGCGGCGAACGGCGCGATCTTCGCCTCGACCAGCGAGCGGACGGCGTCCCGGAGCATGTCGTGCTCCTCGGACGGGCGGTACAGGTCGAAGTCAGCCGATCCGGCCAAGGTCTCTCACGCTCCAAAGACGCTGTGATACTGCCGCTAATTACCGTTAAGTAACTGAAAGTTTAGAGCGCCGCTCCCGGCCCGCATAGGTGAGCTTGGCGACAGCGGAAGATTTCCCCCGGTCGAGGCACGACTATGCTCGGGGGCCGCATCATCGACGTACCCCGGCTGGAGCACCCATGAGCCTCAAGATCACCGTGATCGGCACCGGCTATCTCGGCGCCACGCACGCCGCGGCCATGGCCGAACTCGGCTTCGAGGTGCTGGGGCTCGACGTGGTCCCCGAGAAGATCGCGATGCTGGAGCGGGGCGAGACCCCGATGTACGAGCCCGGCCTGGACGAACTGCTGCGCGCGCACGTCGCGGGCATCGAGGGTTCGACCGGCCGGCTCCGCTTCACCACCGACTTCGCCCAGGTGGCGGAATTCGGCGACGTCCACTTCGTCTGCGTGAACACCCCGCAGAAGCACGGCGAGTACGCCTGTGACATGAGCTACGTGGACTCCGCGATCGCCTCCCTCGCCCCCCATCTGCGCCGTCCGGCGCTGGTGGTCGGCAAGTCGACGGTGCCGGTGGGCTCGGCCGACCGGCTCGCCGCCTACCTCGCCGAGCACGCGCCCGCCGGGGCCGACGCCGAGCTGGCCTGGAACCCGGAGTTCCTGCGCGAGGGCTTCGCCGTCCAGGACACCCTGCACCCGGACCGGATCGTGGTCGGGGTGCGCGGGGAGCGGGCGGAGAAGCTGCTGCGCGAGGTGTACGCGACTCCGCTGGGCGAGGGCACGCCGTTCGTGGTGACCGACTTCCCGACCGCCGAGCTGGTGAAGACGGCGGCGAACTCCTTCCTCGCCACGAAGATCTCCTTCATCAACGCGATGGCCGAGGTGTGCGAGGCCGCCGACGGCGACGTGGTGAAGCTGGCCGAGGCCATCGGGCACGACGAGCGGATCGGCCGGAAGTTCCTGCGTGCCGGGATCGGCTTCGGCGGCGGCTGCCTGCCCAAGGACATCCGGGCCTTCATGGCGCGCGCCGGTGAGCTGGGCGCGGACCAGGCACTCACGTTCCTGCGCGAGATCGACTCCATCAACATGCGCCGGCGCGGCGAGATGGTGGAGATGGCGAGGGAGGCACTCGGCGGGGGCTCGTTCCTCGGCAAGCGGGTCGCGGTGCTCGGCGCCACCTTCAAGCCCGACTCCGACGACGTCCGGGACTCCCCCGCGCTGAACGTGGCCGGCCAGATACATCTCCAGGGCGGCCAGGTCACGGTGTACGACCCGAAGGGCATGGACAACGCCCGCAGGCTGTTCCCGACGCTGGGCTACGCCGAGTCGGCACGTGAGGCGGTCCGGGGCGCGGACGTGGTGCTGCACCTGACCGAGTGGCGGGAGTTCCGTGAGCTGGACCCGGCGGAGCTGGGCGAGGCCGCGGCGTCGCGGGTCGTGCTCGACGGGCGGAACGCGCTGGACCCGGTGCCGTGGCGCGCGGCGGGCTGGACCTTCCGGGCGATGGGCCGCCCCACCGCGTAACCCTTCTCGGGTGCGACGCCGGTTCGGCCGAGGCTCAGTCGGCCGAACCGGCGTCTGTGCGCATTGTGCACCACCGGGCGGGGCCGCGACCGGGCAACCCCCCGGGCCTTACCCGTCCTTGGCCCGGTAGCGGCGCATCTTGGCCCGCGCACCGCACACCCGCATCGAGCACCAGCGGCTCCGGCCCGCCGGACTGCGGTCGTAGTACGCCCAGTGGCAGGCCGGCGCCTCACACGCCTTGAGCCGCTGCCAGGTGCCCTCGACGAGCGCCCCGGCGACGGCTGCGGCGACACGGGAGAGCAGCGGGCCGGCGACGCCGGGTTCGAGGGCGTGGAGGTGCCCTCGGCCGACGGGCATCTGCTGCACGAGTTCCTCGCCGGGAACACCAACCGCCGCACCGACGCCTACGGCGGGCCGCCCGAGCAGCGGGTGCGCTTCGCGGTGGAGGTGGCCGACGCGATCGGTGCCGGGCGGACGGGCGTACGGATCTCGCCGGGCGGCACGGTCAACGGCATCCAGGAGGACGACCGTCGCCGCCCTGTACCGGCCCTCGTGCGCCGTCTGCGCGACCTCGGCCTCGCCTGTCTGCACGCGGTCCGCGCCGACCCCTGCGACGAGCTGTACCGACGGCTGCGCGCCGACTGGCCGGGCACGCTGATCGGCAACCCGGTTCTGACCGGCCTCATCACCGAGGCTGTGGCCCGGGCAGCGCGGGGAGATGCCGGCCTCCGGCGCGGATCTCGCGGCCCTCGGCCGCCCCTGCATCGCCAACCCGGACCTGGTGGCCCGGCTGCGCCGGGGCGCCCCGCTCAACCGGCTCCGCGAGCGGTACCTGATGCACGTGGGCGGGGCGGACGGCTGCACCGCCCACCCCGCCCTCGCGGACGGCTAGCCGTCCAGCGACTCGATCGTCGCGTGCGACGCCGGGCGGGCGGCGCGCTGCTCGCGGGCGACGTCCTCCGCCGCGCCCAGAACACGGACCGCGTTCTGCCAGGTCAGCTTGGCGAGGTCCGGCTTGGACCAGCCGCGCTCCAGCAGCTCCGCGATCAGGTTCGGGTAGCCGGAGACGTCGTTCAGGCCGTCCGGGGTGAAGGCGGTGCCGTCGTAGTCGCCGCCGATGCCGAGGTGGTCGATCCCGGCGACCTCGCGCATGTGGTCGAGATGGTCCGCGACCGTGGCGACCGTGGCGACGGGACGCGGGTGGCGCTCCTCGAACTCCCGGTGGACCTTCATGCCCTCCTCGGTGGTGTCGAGGTGGTGCAGGCCGTGCGCGCGCATGTTGTCGTCGGCGGCGGCCGTCCACTCCACGGCGGCCTGGAGGATGAACTTCGGCACGAAGGTCACCATCGCCATGCCGCCGTTGGCGGGCAGCCGCTCCAGCACGTCGTCCGGGATGTTGCGCGGGTGGTCGCAGACCGCGAGGGAGGAGGAGTGCGAGAAGATCACCGGCGCCGAGGTGGTGTCCAGCGCGTCCCGCATCGTCGTCGCCGCGACGTGGGAGAGGTCGACCAGCATGCCGAGCCGGTTCATCTCTCGGACGACCTCACGGCCGAACGCGGTCAGTCCCCCGGCCCTGGGCTCGTCGGTGGCGGAGTCCGCCCAGTCCACGTTGTCGTTGTGGGTGAGCGTCATGTACCGCACACCCAGCGCGTACAGCCCGCGCAGGGTGCCGAGGGAGTTGGCGATGGAGTGCCCGCCCTCGGCCCCCATCAGCGAGGCGATCCGCCCGGAGGCACGGGCCGCCTCCATGTCCGCCGCGGTCAGCGCGGGCGCCAGCTCCGCCGGGTACCGCTCGATCAGCCGTGTCACACAGTCGATCTGCTCCAGTGTGGCCGGCACCGCGTCGGGCAGGTCCGACCGCACGTACACGGACCAGTACTGCGCCCCGACGCCGCCCTCGCGCAGCCGCGGCAGATCGGTGTGCAGATGCGCGCGCTGGTCCCCGGCGATGTCCCGCGCGCCCAGGTCGTAGGCCACCTGCTGCCGCAGCGCCCACGGCAGGTCGTTGTGCCCGTCGACGACGGGGAACTCCCGCAGCAGCGCGAGGGCTTCGTCCAGCGCGGTCATCCGGGCCTACTTTCCGAATCCGAAGCCGGCCGAACCCTCGACCTTGGCACGCAGGCGCTTGCCCTTCTCGGTGGCCTGGTCGTTGAGGTCCTGCTGGAACTCCCGCATCCGCTGGAGCAGGTCCTCGTCGTGCGCGGCGAGCATGCGGGCGGCCAGGAGGCCGGCGTTGCGGGCGCCGCCGACGGAGACGGTGGCCACGGGCACACCGGCCGGCATCTGGACGATGGAGAGCAGCGAGTCCATGCCGTCGAGGTACTTCAGCGGTACCGGCACCCCGATGACCGGCAGCGGCGTCACCGACGCGAGCATGCCCGGCAGGTGGGCCGCGCCGCCCGCACCCGCGATGACGGCCTTCAGCCCGCGGTCGGCGGCCTGCTCGCCGTACGCGATCATCTCGCGCGGCATCCGGTGCGCGGAGACGACGTCCACCTCGTAGGGGATCTCGAACTCGTCGAGGGCCTTGGCGGCGGCCTCCATGACGGGCCAGTCGGAGTCCGACCCCATGACGATGCCAACAACGGGGCTCATTCGGTGATCGTGCCTCTCAGATAGCCGGCTGCGTGACGGGCGCGCTCCAGCACGTCGTCCAGGTCGTCGCCGTAGGTGTTGACGTGTCCCACCTTGCGGCCGGGTTTGACGTCCTTGCCATACATGTGGATCTTGAGCTGCGGGTCACGGGCCATGCAGTGGAGGTACGCGGAGTACATGTCCGGGAAGTCGCCCCCGAGCACGTTGACCATGACCGTCCAGGGCGCGCGCGGGCGCGGGTCGCCGAGGGGCAGGTCCAGGACCGCGCGGACGTGGTTGGCGAACTGAGAGGTGATCGCGCCGTCCATCGACCAGTGGCCGGAGTTGTGCGGCCGCATCGCCAGCTCGTTGACGAGGACACGGCCGTCGCGGGTCTCGAACAGCTCCACCGCGAGGTGCCCGACGACACCCAGCTCCTTGGCGATGTTCAGCGCCATCTGCTCGGCGTGCAGCGCGAGGGACTCGTCCAGCTCGGGCGCGGGCGCGATCACGGTGTCGCAGACCCCGGCGACCTGCCGGGACTCCACCACCGGGTAGGCGACGGCCTGGCCGTGCGGGGAGCGGACGACGTTGGCGGCCAGCTCGCGTACGTAGTCGACCTTCTCCTCGGCCAGCACCGGCACGCCCGCCCGGAAGGGTTCGGCGGCCTCGGCCTCGGAGTCGACGACCCACACGCCCTTGCCGTCGTATCCGCCGCGCACCGTCTTCAGGACGACGGGGAAGCCGCCCGCCCGTCGCCCACCGCCGCCCTTGCCGGAGGGCACTTCGTGCCCGCTCCCCTCGAGCTCGGCGGCGAACGCGGCCACGTCGGCCGGGTCGCGCACGATCCGGTGGCGCGGGCAGGGCACGCCGATCTCCGTGAGCTTCGCGCGCATCACGCCCTTGTCCTGGGCGTGCACGAGCGCCTCGGGCCCCGGCCGGACGGGGATGCCGTCCGCCTCCAGTGCCTTGAGGTGCTCGGTCGGCACGTGCTCGTGATCGAAGGTGATCACGTCACAGCCGCGCGCGAACTCACGCAGCGTGTCGAGGTCGCGGTAGTCGCCGATGACGACATCGCTCACGACCTGCGCCGCGGAATCCTGGGGAGTGTCACTGAGGAGCTTGAACCTGATGCCCAACGGGATGCCCGCCTCGTGCGTCATACGCGCGAGCTGCCCCCCGCCGACCATGCCGACTACCGGGAACGTCACCCCCCTAGCGTATCGGCCGCGCGGACCGGCACGGACGCCCCGCCGTCCCGGACGGCCGGGCGCGCATCTCTTACCCGCCCCTTGCCCGCCTCTTGCCGACCCGTTTCCCCGCCGGGGCCCGGCGCGCGGGCACGGCAGGGACGGCGTGGATAGCATGGCGGAGCCGAGAAGAACCTATGGACGGGAGCTGCACAGCCATGGAACGTCGTTCCTCGGGGCTGCAACGGCTCGCCCGTGAGGTGGCCAAGTTCGGCGCGGTCGGAGGAGCCGGGGTCCTGGTCAACCTCGGTGTGTTCAACCTGGTCCGGCACGTGTCCGATCTGCCCGTGGTCCGGGCCAGCATCATCGCCACCATCGTGGCCATCGTCTTCAACTACCTGGGGTTCCGGTACTGGACCTACCGGGACCGCGACCGGGGCGGTCGCCCGCGCGAGCTGATGCTGTTCCTGGTGTTCAGCGTGATCGGCCTGGTCATCGAGAACGGGGTGCTGTACCTCGCCACCTACGGGTTCGGCTGGGACACCCCGCTGCAGAGCAACGTCTTCAAGTTCGTCGGCATCGGCGTGGCCACGCTGTTCCGCTTCTGGTCGTACCGCACCTGGGTGTTCCGTGCCCTGCCCAGCGAGCCGGGCAAGGACCCGGTGGCCCGGCACGAGCCGGACAGCTCGGAGCGGGTCCGCTAGCGGACCGTGGCCTCCTCGCCCTTGTGTGCCGGGGCGGTGCGGGAGAGGAACAGGCCGAACACCGGCGGGTGCGTCTGGAGCAGCTCCAGACGGCCGCCGTCGGCCTCGGCGAGGTCACGGGCGACGGCGAGGCCGATGCCGGTGGAGTTGCGGCCGCTGATGGTCCGCTCGAAGATCCGCGCGCCGAGGTCGGCGGGGACGCCGGGGCCCTCGTCGGTGACCTCGATCACGGCCTGGTTGCCGGTGACCCGGGTGCGCAGGGCCACCGTGCCGCCGCCGTGCATCAGCGAGTTCTCGATCAGCGCGGCCAGCACCTGCGCGACCGCGCCGGGCGTGCCGACCGCCGTCAGGTGCCGCTTGCCGGAGCTGACGATGGCCCGGCCCGCGCTGCGGTAGGCGGGACGCCACTCGGCGAGCTGCTGCTGGATGACCTCGTCGAGGTCGAAGGTGACGGCGGAGCCGGTACGGGGGTCGCGCGAATTGGTCAGCAGCCGCTCCACCACGTCGGTCAGCCGCTCCACCTGCGCCAGCGCGATGGTCGCCTCCTCCTTCACCGTGTCCGGCTCGTCGGTGAGGGTGATCTCCTCCAGCCGCATGGACAGCGCGGTCAGCGGCGTACGGAGCTGGTGCGAGGCGTCGGCCGCGAGGCGCCGCTCGGCGGTCAGCATGCGGCCGATCCGCTCGGCGGAGGAGTCCAGCACGTCGGCGACCCGGTCCAGCTCGGGGACGCCGTACCGCTTGTGCCGGGGGCGGGGGTCGCCGGAACCGAGACGTTCGGCGGTCTCGGCGAGGTCGGTGAGCGGGGAGGCGAGCCGGTTGGCCTGGCGCACGGCGAGCAGCACGGCCGCGATCACGGCGAGCAGGGCGACCAGGCCGATGATCAGCAGGGTGCGGCCGACCTCGCGGGTCACGGCGGAGCGGGGCTCCTGCACGGTGACCGTCTCGCCCTCCTCGCCGCGCTGCGTGGAGTGGATGACATCACCCTGGGGCCTGCTGCCGATCTCGATCGGGGCCCGGCCGGGCATCCGGATCACCGCGTACTGGGTCTTGCTGACCGGATTGCGCAGCACGTCGGCGTTGACGTTCTCGGCGGCGAGGATGCGGCTGTCCACGATGCTGGCCAGCCGGACCGCCTCGGACTCCACCCGCTCCTGCGCGCTGTTGCTGATCGTCCGGGTCTCCACGATCACCAGCGAGACACCGAACACGGCGATCACCACCAGCACGACGGCGAGCGTGGACTGAATGAGACGACGGCGCACGGGGTCCTCCGGAGAAGCTCAGGACCCCCAGTGTCCCTCGCCTCACAGGTGTCCCTCGCCTGTCAGGGGGCGGGACTCAGCTCTTCTCGAAGCGGAAGCCGACACCGCGCACCGTGGCGATGTACCGGGGGTTGGCCGCGTCGTCACCGAGCTTCTTGCGGAGCCACGAGATGTGCATGTCCAGCGTCTTGGTGGAGGACCACCACGTGGTGTCCCACACCTCACGCATGAGCTGGTCCCTCGTGACCACGCGCCCGGCGTCCCGCACCAGCACCCGCAGGAGGTCGAACTCCTTCGCCGTGAGCTGGAGTTCCTCCTCGCCCATCCAGGCCCGGTGCGACTCGACGTCGATCCGCACCCCGTGGGTGGCCGGCGGCTGCTGGGGCTCGGCCGCGCCGCGCCGCAGCAGGGCCCGGACCCGGGCCAGCAGCTCGGCGAGCCGGAAGGGCTTGGTCACGTAGTCGTCGGCACCCGCGTCGAGCCCGACGACGGTGTCCACCTCGTCGGCGCGCGCGGTCAGGACGAGGATCGGCACGGTGTGGCCGTCGGCACGCAGCCGACGGGCGACCTCCAGGCCGTCCATGCCGGGCAGTCCCAGGTCCAGCACGACGAGATCGACCCCGCCCTGGAGTCCGGCGTCGAGCGCGCTGGGGCCGTCCTCGCGCACCTCGACCTCGTAACCTTCCCGGCGCAGGGCGCGGGCCAGCGGCTCCGAGATGGACGCGTCGTCCTCGGCGAGCAGTACACGGGTCATGAGCTGATGGTAGACCGCCCGCGCGTGGGGCCGGGGTGTGGTCGGCGGCAGTGCTCTTACCTTTGTACCCTGCAAGTACAAACCAGCGACGGTGCGATGCGATCACGGACGGCACCTTGGAAACAGGTCGCGCGGTTCCCTCGTAACCTGTGATCCGTGTCTCAAGTCCTTCCATATCCGGCGGTGTCCTGCCGTATGGTGAGCTGAACGCCTGTAGCACACCGGGGACCTTTTGGCGGGCAGACGACGCCGAGGGTCTCTCTTTCTGTGCGGGCTGACCCCGCTCAGCCTCGAAAGGAATGACCTCTGGCCGGGCTCCGTACGCAGTGACGCGTAGGAGCGTGGATCCCGGTGGTCGCCGTCCTTCCGCCTTCGACGTGATCGATGCGGGAACCCCCAGGGCGTGGGGGTGGACGCCCGACCCTGCCGGTGCCGGCCGCACCCCCACCGGGCGCGCAGCGCTCCATCGCGCGTCCCGACCAGCAAGGAACGACCATGGCGTCCAGCCTGACGAAGGACTCGGTCCGTCCGGAGACCCCGGGCACCGAGAAGACCTTCTTCGGCCACCCCCGCGGCTTGGCCACTCTGTTCATGACCGAGATGTGGGAGCGGTTCTCCTACTACGGCATGAGGGCCCTGCTCCCGCTGTACCTGGTCGCTCCGGGCGGCCTGCACTTGAGCGCGGGCACCGCGACGGCGATCTACTCGGTGTACCTGTCGCTCGTGTACCTGCTCGCCCTGCCCGGCGGCTGGGTCGCGGACCGCCTGCTCGGTCCCCGCAAGACGGTGGCCGTCTCCGGTCTCATCATCATGCTCGGCCACCTGTGCCTGGCCCTGCCCGTGGCCGCGAGCTTCTACATCGGCCTGGTACTGGTCGCCCTCGGCTCGGGTCTGCTGAAGGCCAACATCTCCACGATGGTCGGCCACCTGTACAAGGGCGTGGACGACCCGCGCCGTGACGGTGGCTTCACCCTCTTCTACATCGGCATCAACCTGGGCGCCTTCATCGCTCCGCTGGCCATCGGCACGGTCGGCGAGAACGTCAGCTGGCACCTCGGCTTCGCGCTGGCCGCGCTCGGCATGGCGCTCGGCCTGGTCCAGTACCTGCTGGGCGGCCGTCACCTCGCCGCGCAGAGCAACGAGGTCCCGACGCCGCTGTCCGCCGAGGAGAAGAAGGCCACGCTGCGCAAGGGCCTGATCTGGCTCGGCATCGCCGCGGTCTTCTACGCCCTGGTGGGCGGCACCGGCCACTTCACGCTGAACTGGGCGCTGATCCCGCTCACGGTCATCGGTCTGATCGTGCCGATCATGGTGATCACCCGGATCTACCGCGACAAGGACCTGGAGCCCGCCGAGCGCTCGAAGGTCTCCGCGTACGTCTGGTTCTTCGTCGCCGCCGCCGTCTTCTGGATGATCTACGACCAGGGTGGTTCCACCCTGTCGCTGTTCGCCGAGAGCTCGGCGAAGAACACCATCGCGGGCTGGGAGTTCCCGGTCTCCTGGTACCAGTCGGTCAACCCGATCATGATCATGGCGCTGGCCCCGGTCTTCGCCTGGCTGTGGCTGTGGCTGAACCGCCGCGGCAAGGAGCCGAGCACGATCGTGAAGTTCGGCTCCGGTCTGGTCCTGGTCGGCGCGTCCTTCTTCCTCTTCCTCGCTCCGCTGTCGATCGCCGAGGGCGGTCACAAGGCCGCGGCGATGTGGCTGGTGGCGATCTACTTCGTGCAGACCGTCGGCGAACTGGCGCTGTCGCCGGTGGGCCTGTCGGTGACCACGAAGATGGCGCCGAAGAAGTACGCCTCGCAGATGATGGGCGTCTGGTTCCTCGCGGTCACCGCGGGTGACTCGATCACCGCCCTGCTGTCGAACCCGGCCGTGGGCGGGGTGAACCTCGACAAGATGGGCTTCGTCGCCCTGGAGGCGATCCTGGCCGTGGTCGCCGGTCTCGCGGTCTGGATGTACCGCAAGAGGGTCAAGGCCCTGATGGGCGACGTCAACTGACCTGAGCCGCTCCGCCGGACGCACGAAGGGCCCCGCATCGAGGATGCGGGGCCCTTCGCCGTTCTTCCGGGCGCGCGGCTCAGGCCGGGGCGGCCAGTTCCGCCCAGACCGTCTTGCCGGAGCCGTCGGGGGTGCGTACGACGCCCCAGTCCAGGCTGAGGCGCTGGACGATGAACATGCCGTGGCCGCCGGGGCGGCCGGCCTGGTGCGGGGTACGGGGGGCGGGCTCGCCGGCGCCGCGGTCGGTGATCTCCAGACGGACCACCTTGCGGTCGCAGGACAGGACCAGCTCGTCCGGTCCGTCGGCGTGCAGACAGGCGTTGGTGACCAGCTCCGAGACGACGAGGAGCACGTCCTCCGCGGCGGCCCGCTGCTCGGCGCCCGAGGCGGGCAGCCAGCCCCACTCGTACAGCGCCTGGCGGGTGAAGTCACGGGCGAGCGGGACCACCCCGCTCTCTCCGTCCAGGCCGAGTCTGCGGACCTGCCGTCCCCTCGCCTCCGGCGCGGCCTCGGAGGGCGCGACGGGCAGGGCGGCGCTCAGGGCCGCCTCGGACGCCGCCACGCCTTCTCCGGGCATGCCGGAAGCGCCGCTCGGCTCCGGGCCACCGTCGCCCGGCGAGTAGGGCCGGGTGGTGCTCATCAGCGCTTCACCTCACCGATCCACCAGTACACGATTCACAAGTCCGACTCCGTTCGGTCCCGGACGGCCGGTTCACCGTCCGCCCGGTGTCCGCGTGCTGCCTCCGTCACCTTCGGCGGCCGCCCCTCGCCACATACGTCGCGCCGGACCCTTGGTCCGGTTCCCGGAGCGGTTTCGGCGGCGGGGCCACCGAAAGGTTTCAGATGTCTCCTGCCCGACTGATCCCCCGGAACACCCCTTCATTCGGCCGCCGCTCGTGAGCGGCGGCCTGGAGGGGCGTACGGGAGGAGTCAGCCGGTCTCGCCCGCGAGGGCGGCTTCCACGGAGTCGTGGACGGTGAAGACCGCCTCGGCTCCCGTGATCTCGAACACGCGCGCGACCACGGGAAGCATGCCCGCGAGGTGCACGCCACCGCCGGCGGCGTCCGCCTTGAGGCGGGCCCCCAGCAGCACGTTCAGTCCTGTCGAATCGCAGAACTCCAGCCGCGAGCAGTCCACGACAAGTCGCGTGAAGCCCTTCTCCAGGAGGTCGTCGAGCGGCTCGCGCAGTAGGTCGGCGGTGTGGTGATCGAGTTCACCCGCGGGCGTCACTACGGCGCTGGAGCCTTCTTCCCGCACCTCCACCAGAAGTCGGCCCGACTGTGCGCTGCCGACCGTCCCGTGGTCCATGCCGTCTCTCTCCCGAGGTCTTGGCTGCTGATGCCCACGAACATTACGCCTTCCAGCCACACTTCGACACCCGAACAACCCCCCAGAAACGGGCATATCGCCACAAATGACACTTGCGGCCGACTCGCCGGAGCGGGTAGGGCTAGTACGTCGCACATCCCTACACGCCGGCTTCGGAGGCGCCGCACATCGCAGTGCACGTATCGGCTTCGGCAGCCATATGCCGAGAACGATGGAGGACACCCATGTCAGCCCGGCTCGACGGATCGCCTACCCACGAAGCGACGTCGACACCCCCACCGGAAACGCTGGACCACACCATCGCCCCTCTCGACCCCCTGGCGGGGCTCCCCGAGATCCCGCCCTTCGACGAGGTCGGCCCGGTGGACGCGCGGGCCCTGTCCAAGACGCTCTTCGAGCGCCTGGACTCGCTGGAGGAGGGCACGTACGAGTACTCGTACGTCCGCAACACCCTCGTCGAACTGAACCTGGCGCTGGTGAAGTTCGCCGCCTCGCGGTTCCGCTCCCGCAGCGAGCCCATGGAGGACATCGTCCAGGTCGGCACGGTCGGCCTGATCAAGTCGATCGACCGCTTCGAGATGTCGCGCGGGGTCGAGTTCCCGACCTTCGCCATGCCGACCATCATCGGCGAGATCAAGCGCTTCTTCCGTGACACCTCGTGGTCCGTGCGCGTCCCGCGCCGTCTGCAGGAGCTGCGGCTCGACCTGGCCAAGGCCGGGGACGAGCTGGCCCAGCGGCTGGACCGCGCCCCCACCGTCGCGGAACTGGCCGAGCGCCTCGGGCTCTCCCCCGAGGAGGTCGTCGAGGGCATGGCCGCCTCGAACGCCTACACCGCCTCCTCCCTGGACGCGCAGCCCGCCGAGGACGACACCGAGGGCGCGCTCGCGGACCGCATCGGGTACGAGGACCACGGGCTCGAAGGCATCGAGTACGTCGAGTCGTTGAAGCCCCTCATCGCCGAACTGGCGCCCCGCGACCGCAAGATCCTCTCCCTGCGCTTCGTGGCGGGCCTGACCCAGTCCGAGATCGGCGAGGAGCTGGGCATCTCCCAGATGCACGTCTCCCGGCTGCTGTCCCGTACTTTGACGCGGCTGCGCAAGGGACTGACGCTGGAGGAGTAGGGGCTTGGCGCCGCCGGAGGGCGGACCATTCCCGTACGCGTGAGGCGGCCCGGCCGACAAGGCGGGGCCGCCTCCTGCCATGTCTCAGACCATGCGGGCACCGGCCCGCCACACTCCCTCGACCAGCGGTACGCCGGGACGGTAGGCCAGGTGGACGTGGCTCGGCGCGTCCAGCAGCACCAGGTCGGCCCGGCTGCCGGGGGTGAGCCGCCCCACGTCGGTCCGGCGCAGAGCGGCCGCTCCGCCCGCCGTGGCCGCCCACACGGCCTCGTCCGGGGTCATCCCCATGTCCCGCACCGCAAGCGCCACGCAGAACGGCACGGACGAGGTGTACGACGAGCCGGGGTTGCAGTCCGTGGACAGCGCCACCGTGGCCCCCGCGTCCAGCAGACGGCGGGCGTTCGGCCACTGGGCGCGGGTGGAGAACTCGGCGCCGGGCAGCAGCGTGGCGACCGTGCCGCTGTTCGCCAGCGCGTCCACGTCGGCGTCCGTGAGGTGGGTGCAGTGATCCGCGCTGGCCGCGTCCAGCTCGACGGCCAACTGGACGCCCGGACCGTACGAGAGCTGGTTGGCGTGGATGCGCGGGTGGAGGCCCCTGGCGCGTCCGGCGGTGAGGACGGCGCGGGCCTGGTCGCCGTCGAAGGCGCCCTTCTCGCAGAACACGTCGATCCAGCGGGCGTGCGGTGCGCAGGCGTCCAGCATCTCCCCGGTCACCAGGGCGACGTACGCGGCCGGGTCCCCGGCGAGTTCGGGGGCGACGATGTGGGCGCCGAGGTAGGTCACCTCGTCGGTGTGGGCGGCCGCCAGGCGCAGGGCGCGGGACTCGTCCTCGACGGTGAGGCCGTAGCCGGACTTGGTCTCCATCGTGGTGGTGCCCTGGCGGAGCGCCTCGGCCAGGTGGCGGGCGAGACCCGCCTCCAGCTCCGCGTCGGAGGCGGCGCGGGTGGCGGCGACCGTGGTGCGGATGCCGCCGGCGCTGTAGGCGCGGCCGGACATGCGGGCGTTGAACTCGGCGGTGCGGTCCCCGGCGAAGACCAGGTGCGAGTGGGAGTCCACGAAGCCCGGCAGGACCGCCCTTCCACCGGCGTCGAGGCGGTGGTCGGTGGCGGGTGCTCTGCTCGACTCACCGGCCCACACGACGCGTTCGCCGTCGATGACCAGGGCCGCGTCCTGGATGAGTCCGAGAGGGGAACCGTCACCGAGGGAGGGGTCGTTGGTGACCAGCGTGGCGATGTCGGTGATGGCGGTGCTGCTGCTCATGGTGTGCTCGGTGTCCTCTGTCGTGCCGGCGGGGGTGCCGGTCGGGGTCAGTCGCGCAGGGCGCCGATCGCTTCGGCGAGGGCCGAGGGCACATCGGGCACCCGCGTGTGCGCCCCGTCCCGTACGACCTGGCGGCCGCCCACGACCGTGTGCCGGACGTCCGCCGCGCTCGCCGCGAACACGGCGGTCTCGGCGCCGAGCCGGGGCGGCGGTCCGGCCGTCCTGACCGAGTCGAGGGCGATGGTCGTGAAGTCGGCCAGGCGTCCCGGCTCGATGGCGCCCGCCTCCTGCCAGCCGAGTGCCGCGTGGCCGTCCTCGGTGGCGGCGCGCAGCAGCGCGCCCGCGGTCCAGTGACCGCGGGTGCGGGTGCGCAGCCGCTCGTCCAGCTCCATCGCGCGTGCCTCCTCCAGCAGGTCGATGACGGCGTGGCTGTCGGAGCCGAGGGAGAGCGGGGAGCCCGCGCTCTGCAGGGCGGCGGCGGGCCCGATGCCGTCGGCCAGGTCGCGTTCGGTGGTGGGGCACATGCAGGTACCGGTGCCCGAGCCGCCGAGCAGGGCGATGTCCTCGCCGGTCAGATGGGTGTTGTGCACACCGGTGGTGCGCGGTCCGAGAACGCCGTGGTCGGCGAGCAGCCGGGCCGGGGTGACGCCGTGCGCGGCGAGGCAGGCGTCGTTCTCGGCGGTCTGCTCGGAGAGGTGGACGTGCAGCGGGGCCCGCCGCTCCTCGGCCCAGCCCGCGACGGTCGCCAACTGGGCCGCGGGCACGGCCCTTACGGAGTGGACGGCCGCGCCGATCCGCGCGTGATCCCGCTCCTTGAGAACCGAACAGCGTTCGGCCCAGGCGTCCGCGGTGCCGTCGGAGAAGCGGAGCTGATGGTGGTTGGGGGGCTCGCCGAAGCCCGCCGAGAGGTACGCGGTGTCCAGGAGGGTGATGCGGATGCCGGCCTCGGCGGCGGCCGCGATCAGGGCCTCGCCCATGGCGTTGGGCTCGGCGTAGGGCGTGCCGCCGGGGGCGTGGTGGAGGTAGTGGAACTCCCCCACGCAGGTGATCCCGGCGAGGGCCATCTCGGCGTACACCGCGCGGGCGAGGGCGTGGTAGGTGTCCGGGGTCAGCCGGTCGGCGACGGAGTACATCACCTCGCGCCAGGTCCAGAAGGTCCCGGAACCGACCTGGACCGTGCCGCGCAGCGCCCGGTGGAAGGCGTGGCTGTGCGCGTCGGCGAGGCCGGGCAGGGTGAGACCGCGCAGGATCTCCGCACCGGACGGCGGGGCGGGCGTGCCGGTGCGGACGGCGGTGACGCGGCCGTCCGCGACCTCGACGAGCACGCCCGGCTCGACGACGCCGCCGAGCCAGGCGTGTTCCAGCCAGTAGGTTCCCTGGGTCACCTGCGGGTCAGTCCTTCCAGTACGTCGGCGAGGGCGCGCACCCCGGCCACGCAGTCGTCCTCGGTCGCGGACTCGGCCGGGGAGTGCGAGACACCGGTGGGGTTGCGCACGAACAGCATGGCGGTCGGGACGGTTCCGGAGAGGATCCCGGCGTCGTGCCCGGCGCCGGTGCCGAGCACGGGCACCGTCAAGCCGGTCTCCCGGCCCAGCAGGCGGCCGAGTTCGTCGCGCAGGGCGTGGTCGAACTCCACGACCGGGGTGTAGGACTCCCGGACCACGTCCAGGTCGACGCCGTGGGCCTCCGCGTACTCCCGCGCGGCCCGGGTGACGCCGTCGAGGACCGCGTCCAGCGCCTCCTGGCCGGGGGCGCGGGAGTCCAGCCAGCCCCGCACCAGCGAGGGGATGGCGTTGACTCCGTTGGGCTCCACGGAGATCTTGCCGAACGTGGCCACGGCTCCGGCGAGTTCGGCCTCCCGGCGGGCGGCGAGCACCGTCTCGGCGTACGTCGGCATCGGGTCGCGCCGGTCCACGAGCCGGGTGGTGCCGGCGTGGTTGGCCTCGCCCCGGAAGTCGAACCGCCAGCGCCCGTGCGGCCAGATCGAGCTGGCGATGCCGACCTGGTCGCCGGACAGGTCCAGCGCGCGGCCCTGTTCGACGTGCAGCTCGACGAACGCGCCGATACGGGCGAGGCGCTCGGGGTCGGCGCCGATCGCGTCCGGGTCGTGGCCGGCGGCCGCCATCGCCTTGGGCAGGCTGATCCCGTCCCCGTCGGTCAGCAGGTGCGCCTGCTCGACGGTGAGCTGCCCGGCGGCCAGCCGCGACCCCACACAGGCCAGCCCGAACCGCGCCCCTTCCTCGTCCCCGAAATTGACGATCCCGAGGGGCCGGTCCAACGGGACCCGGCGAGCGTGGAGTTCATCCAGCGCGGCGAAGGCGGACACGACTCCCAGGGGACCGTCGAAGGCGCCGCCGTCGGGCACCGAGTCGAGATGCGACCCGGTGACCACGGCGTCCCCGGCGGCGGGGTCCCCGAGCCAGGCCCACTGGTTCCCGTTCCGGTCGACCTCGTAGCTGAGCCCCCGTCCCTCGGCCTGCTCCTGGAACCAGGCCCGGCATTCGGCGTCGGCCGAGGTCCAGGCGTACCGCCGGTACCCGCCGGAGTCCCGATGGCGCCCGATGGGTGCCAGCTCCCGCCACATCTCCTGGAAGGAGGCGGGACCCGGGGACGGCGACGCCCCGCCGTCCCTCACGCGTCCCCACCCTCACGCATGGGCACCCGTACGTCCCGCTCCGCGGCGACGGACTCCGCGATGTCGTACCCGGCGTCGACGTGCCGGATGACGCCCATGCCGGGGTCGTTCGTGAGCACCCGGCGGATCTTCTCCCCCGCCAGCTTCGTGCCGTCGGCGACACTCACCTGCCCCGCGTGGATGGACCGCCCCATCCCCACGCCACCCCCGTGGTGGACGGAGACCCAGGAGGCCCCGGAGGCCACGTTGACCATGGCGTTCAGCAGCGGCCAGTCGGCGATCGCGTCGGACCCGTCCAGCATCGCCTCGGTCTCCCGGTAGGGCGACGCGACGGACCCGCAGTCGAGGTGGTCCCGCCCGATGGCCAGCGGAGCGGCGAGCTCACCGCTCGCCACCATGTCGTTGAACCGCTCCCCCGCCTTGTCCCGCTCCCCGTACCCGAGCCAGCAGATCCGGGCCGGAAGACCCTGGAAGTGCACCCGCTCACCGGCCATCCTGATCCAGCGCGCGAGGGACTCGTTCTCCGGGAACAGCTCCAGCAGCGCCTTGTCGGTCTTCGCGATGTCGGCCGCGTCGCCGGACAGCGCGGCCCAGCGGAAGGGGCCCTTGCCCTCGCAGAAGAGGGGCCGGATGTAGGCGGGGACGAAGCCGGGGAAGGCGAACGCGCGGTCGTAGCCCGCGAGCCGGGCCTCCCCGCGGATGGAGTTGCCGTAGTCGAAGACCTCGGCGCCCGCGTCCATGAAGCCGACCATCGCCTCGACGTGCCGGGCCATGGACTCGCGGGCGCGGGTGGTGAACCCGGCCGGGTCCTTCGCGGCGGCGTCGGCCATGTCCTCGAAGTCGACGCCGACCGGGAGGTAGGACAGCGGGTCGTGCGCGGAGGTCTGGTCGGTGACGATGTCGATGGGGGCGCCCATCGCGAGCAGCTGCGGGACCAGTTCGGCCGCGTTGCCGAGGACGCCGATGGAGAGCGGGCGGCGGGCGTCGCGGGCCTCGGTGGCGAGCTGGAGGGCGTGCTCCGGGCTGTCGGCCTTCACGTCGAGGTACCGGTGCCCGATGCGGCGCTCGATGGCGCGCGGATCGACGTCGACGCAGATGGCCACGCCGTCGTTCATGGTGACGGCGAGCGGCTGGGCCCCGCCCATGCCGCCGAGTCCGGCGGTCAGGGTGATGGTGCCGGCCAGGGTGCCGCCGAACTTCTTCGCGGCGACGGCGGCGAACGTCTCGTAGGTTCCCTGGAGGATGCCCTGGGTGCCGATGTAGATCCAGGAACCGGCGGTCATCTGGCCGTACATGGTGAGGCCGAGGGCCTCCAGGCGGCGGAACTCCTCCCAGTTGGCCCAGTCGCCGACCAGGTTGGAGTTGGCGATCAGGACGCGCGGCGCCCACTCGTGGGTCTGCATGACGCCGACCGGGCGGCCGGACTGGACGAGCATCGTCTCGTCCTGCTTCAGCGTCCGCAGGGTGCGCACCATGGCGTCGAAGGAGCGCCAGTCGCGGGCGGCCTTGCCGGTGCCGCCGTAGACGACGAGCTTGTCGGGGTGCTCGGCGACCTCGGGGTCGAGGTTGTTCTGGAGCATCCGGAGGGCGGCTTCCTGCTGCCAGCCCAGGGTGCTCAGTTCCGTGCCGCGCGGTGCTCGTACGGGGCGGGGTCCCGACATCGTGTGCTCCTCCTGTTGCTGTCTCTATTCACATAGTCCAGTTGTGAATAGAGCTAGTCAATAGGTACCGGGTGCCATCGTCCGCGCCTCGGGAATGTTTGGCTGGAACCGTGGACGGGGGCGAGCGAGAGGGACGAGGGCACACCGTGGCACAGGAGAGCGTGGGGCGCGACGGCACCGGCGAGCGGGAACGGGAGGCCGCCGCGCGTGTCGCCCGGCGGGACGCCGCCGTGCGGGGCGCGGTGACCGACGGGCTGCTCGGCCCCGACGCGCCGCTGGTCGCGCTGCTGGACGTGGCCGGCATCCGCGAGTCGGCGGCGGCCCTGCACGCGGCCTTCGACGCGGTGGTGGCACCGGGCACCCCGGTGCTGCACGCGTTCGCGGTGAAGGCCGCCCCGCTGGTGCCCGTGCTGCGCCTGCTGCACTCGGCGGGCCTCGGCGCCGAGGCGGCGAGCCCCGGCGAGCTGGCACTCGTCCGCGCGGCCGGGGTGCCCGCCTCCCGGACCGTGCTCGACTCCCCCGCCAAGACCCCCGGTGAGCTGCGCGAGGCGCTGGCGCTGGGGGTCGCCGTCAACGCGGACAACCCGCAGGAGCTGGCCCGGATCGACGCCCTGCTGGCAGCCGGTCCCACCCGGTCCCCCCTCGGCATCCGGGTGAACCCGCAGGTCGGCGGCGGGACGATCGGCGCGACCTCCACGGCCACGCCCACCTCGAAGTTCGGGGTGGCCCTGCTGGACGAGGGGGCCAGGGAGTGGGTGGTGCGCGCCTACCTGGAGCGGCCCTGGCTGACCCGGCTGCACGCGCACACCGGCTCGCAGGGCATCCCGCTGCCACTGATGGCACGGGGCGTGGCGGAGGCGTACGCCCTGGCGGAGGAGATCAACGAGCGGGCCGGCCGGCGCCGGATCGACACCCTGGACATCGGCGGCGGGCTGCCGGTCGACTTCACGGCCGAGGCGACCGCGCCGACGTACGCGGACTACGCCCGGCTGCTGGCCAAGGAGGTGCCGGGGCTGTTCGACGGGCGGTACGGGCTGGTGACCGAGTTCGGCCGGTCGCTGCTGGCCAAGCACGGCACCGTGCTGGCACGGGTGGAGTACGCCAAGAGCGCGGGCGGCCGGCGGATCGCCGTGACGCACGCGGGAGTGCAGGTGGCCGCGCGGACGGTGTACGCCCCCGGGCAGTGGCCGCTGCGCGTCGCCGCGTACGACGCCGAGGGGCGGCCCAGGTCCGGGCCGGAGGTGGTGCAGGACGTGGCGGGTCCCGCCTGCTTCTCCGGGGACCTGCTCGCCGAGGGCCGCTCACTGCCCGCGCTGGAGCAGGGCGATCTGGCAGCGGTGCTGGACACCGGTGCGTACTACTTCGCCCACCACTACTCGTACAACTCCCTGGCCCGGCCCGGCGTCTACGGCTTCCTGCCGGACGGTGCCGGGGGCGTGGGGTTCGCGGTGGTGCGAGAGCCGCAGACGGTGGACCAGATCGTGGCCGAGTCCGGAGGGGCGCACGCGGACGCGCTCACCACCCTGGACGCGCCCGGGAGCCGTTGACGCGGGAACTCCGCCCGGAGGACAAAGAGCCGGTCGAGGGTCGGCGGACAAAGAGGCCGACTTCCGCTCAACGCAGGCCAATCGGCCCACACTAGTACGCCGGACGCACGTTCCAACGGAAAATGCCAAAGCCCTCACCCGCCACGCACACGTTGCGTAGTGTCAGTGTCACTGAGCCGGAGTCCCAGGCGGGGAGGGAGCCCACGGTGCCCGGAATCGACGAATGCTTACTGGAAGCCATGCGGTTGCCCGGCGCGCGGGGAGCGGCGCTGGTGGACTGGACGAGTGGACTGGCCCTCGGCACGGTCGGCGAGGCGCCCGGCGGTGACCACGAGACCACGGCCGCCGAGGCCGCCGAACTGGCCCGGCTGGCCGCCGAGCACGGCGCCTTCTCGGCCGGGGAGAGCGCGGACGGGCGGCCGCCCGTGGAGGACGTGATCGTCAGCAACCACGACAGCTACCACCTGCTGCGGTTCGTGGACACGTCCTTCGACAGCAGTGTCTTCCTCCATCTGTGGGTGGGACGGGCGGAGGGCAATCTCGCGCTCGCCCGCATCCGGCTCGGCGAGATGGCCGACCGGCTGGTGCTGGGATGACCGTGGTGGACATACCCCCGCCGCTGCCCGTGCGGGACCGGGGCGACCAGCGCGAGGCGGCAGCGGGCGCGCTGTCCCCGATGCTCAGACGGCTGGCGGAGGAAGAGGCCACCGGTGTCCTCGTCCGCGAGCACGGCACGCTCTACCTGGCCCAGGGCAGAGTGGTGCACGCCGAGAGTCCGCTCGCCCCCGGCCTCGGCGTGCTCCTCACGGCCCACGGCACCCTCGCGGCGACCGCCTGGCGGCGTGCCACCGAGCACTCGGCGAGCCCCGCGGACGCCGCCCGGCTGCTGCTCGACGCCGGGCTGCTCCCCGAGGGCGCGCTGGAGCTGTGCCACCTGGACGCGCTGTACGACGCCGGGTACTTCGCCCTCGCGCCGAGCAGCACACCGGGCCGGTTCCGCTACGACGCCGCGCCCCGGCTGGGCCCGCTGCCCTCGGTGCCGGTGGTGGCGCTGGAGCGGGAGACACTGCGCCGGCGCCTGCTGCTGCACCGGCTCTGGCCCGACCCCGCCGCCGACAGTGCCCCACTGGTCCGGGCCGAACCGGCGGGCGCGGCCCAGGTCCCGCCCCGGCGGCGGGCGGTGCTCGAGCGGGTGGACGGGGTGTGTACCGCGCTGCGGATCGCCCACGACCTGGGGCGTCAGGCGTTCCACACCCTGGTGGACGTACGACGGCTCACCGCGGACGGGCTGCTGGCGCCGGTGCCGGTGCCGACCGCGCCGGACCCGCCGCCGCCCGCGGGGTTCCACCCGCCCGCCCCGCTCACCGTCACCGACCCCGACATCGCGCTGCTGAAGAGGCTCAGGAATGCGCTGGAGGCGCTTTGAACGGCAACCGCCCGCCGAGAGGAGAGAGCTGATGCTGCCCGAATCGGACCTGGCCGCCGTCGTGGACGAGCTGCGGCGGCTGCGAACCCGGGTACCCCAGCTCACCGGCGCCCTGGCGGCGGGCGTGGACGGCCTGGTCGTCGCCCACGACACTCCCGGTGTCGACCCCGACGGGCTGGCGGCGCTCACCGCCGCCTCGCTGGGCGTCGCCGTCCGGCTCGCCGACGCCACCGGCAACGGCGGCTTCCGGGAGCTGCTGGTGCGCGGCGAGCGCGGCTACGTCGCCACCTACGCGGCCGGGCGCACCGCCGTCCTGACGCTGCTCGCGCAGGACCGTGTCAACGTCGGGCGGCTGCACCTGGAGGGCCGCCGGGCCGGCGCCCGCGTCGGGGAGCTGCTCGACGCCGCCGAGGCCGAGGCCCGGCGCCGCCCGCCGGAGCGCCCCGTACGGCCCGCGCCCGCCCGAACCCGCGCCGCCACCCGTCCTCCGCGGACCACGGCCACCGAAACACCGACCGCAACCGAGAGTTGAACCTCCGAAAGGACAGCAGAACCATGGCGAACACCGAAACGGCGCTGAAAGAGGCACTCACCTCCATCGAGGGCGCCACCGGCGTCGCGCTCGTCGACTACACCAGCGGCATGGCGCTGGGCACGCTGGGCGGCAGCAAGACGTTCGACCTGAACGTCGCCGCGGCGGGCAACACCGACGTGATCCGCGCCAAGATGCGCACCATGGAGCACCTGGGGCTCAACGCCGAGATCGAGGACATCCTGATCACGCTGAGCGACCAGTACCACCTGATCCGGCTGCTGAAGGGCCGGGGCGGCAACGGCCTGTTCCTCTACCTGGTGCTGGACGGCCGGGCCAACCTGGCGATGGCCCGGCACCAGTTGAAGCGGATCGAGGCCGAGCTGGAGGTCTGAGCGCGCCCTCTCGCACCAGACCGGCGCCGTGGCACGGCGGCGGGCCCCCCCGGGGGCCGCGCCGCCCGTCGCGACACCGGTGCACCGCAGTGCCCGTACGGCCTTGCCGGCCGTCACTCCACGAAGAGCCCCCGGGCCGAGGCCCGCGCGTCGAACTCCTCCAGCCGGGCCTGCGCGTCCGGCAGCCCGTCGCACAGCGCCTCCAGCAGGACCCGGCCCAGCAGCATCGGCGCGCACGCGGTGTCGAAGGCGAGCCCGGTGCCGACGGCGGCGGGCAGCAGCAGGTCGGAGTACTTGGCGACCGGCGCGAACGCGGAGTCGGCCACCGTGACGATCGTCAGCCCGGCCTCCCTGGCGTACGCGAGGGTGTCCAGCACCTCGCGCGGATGCCGGGGCAGCGCGAAGCAGAGCAGCGCGGAGGCGCCGGCCCGCACGGCGGCGTCGATCCGGTCCTGCACCATCGAGCCGCCCTCGTCGAGCAGCCGGACGTCGGGGTGGACCTTGGCGGCGAAGTAGGCGAACCCGAACGCCTGCGGGGCGGCGGCGCGCAGACCCAGCACCGGCAGCGGGCGGGAGGCGGCCAGGACACGGCCCGCGCGCTCCACCGGGGCGGGGTCGGCGAGGAGCTCCGCGAGGTGGCGCAGATTCTCGATCTCGGCCTCGACGGCCTGCTGGTACTCGTTGAACGCCCCGTTGTCCGCGGTCGGTTCGGCGGGGACGACCTCGCGCAGATGGCGACGCAGGGCCGGGTAGCCGTCGAAGCCGAGGGCGACCGCGAACCGGGTCACGGAGGGCTGGCTGACCCCGGCCAGCTCGGCCAGCTCGACGCTGGACAGGAAGGGCACGTCGGTGGCGCGGCGCACCATGCTGTGCGCGATGCGGCGCTGGGTGGGCGTGAGCCGGTGCCCCTCGAAGAGCGCCTGCAACCGGTTCGCAGGGCTGTCGCTCGCGCTCATGCCGCGCTCCCCTCCAGATGTCGTCGGGTCCTGGACGCCCCCGCGCGGAAAGTACGGAGGGTACAGCGCCGGGGCGGGGCGGGGCACCGTGCCCTATTCAGTGGATTGGCGCCCTGCATACCTTTATACAGCGCGACGGACGATGCGGCCTGCGGCCATGACATGAGCGTCTCAAGAGATGTGTGGATTTCAATGAGGCAGTCGGCGGCATCGGAGGGGCGGGACGTCATCCCTGCCTCAAGGGCTGTCCCGTACTCCCTGGCGGGCGCGCGACGACGGCTACGGCACCTCGCAGCTCGCGGCGTTCTCGGCGCGCGTCCGGAAGTCTCCTTTCGGGCGCGCGTCGCTGCGTTCATCCAAGTGATGGCGGACAGGTGGGACGGCTTGCCCACTCTCACCTTTCAGCAACCGCTCACAAGGTCCTCCGGCGTGGACCGGGCGATGCCGGCCAGGGTGTCCAGGGCGGTCGCGAGCACGTCGGTGGGCGGGGAGGCGAGGGCGAGGCGGGCGGCGTGGGGGGCGCTGTCGCGGCGGACGGCGAAGGCGGCGGCCGGGGCGACAGCGATGCCGTGCCGCGCGGCGGCGGCGAGGAAGGTGTCCGCGCGCCAGCCCTGGGGCAGCCGCCACCAGCAGTGGTAGGCGCGGGGGTCCCCGCGCACGTCGAATCCGCCGAGCCGCCGGGCTGCCAGCGCCTGGCGTTCGGCCGCGTCCCGGCGCTTGTCGGCCACGATCCGGTCGGCGGTGCCGTCGCGCTGCCAGCGGCGCATGACCTCGAGAGCGAAGCGCATCGGGGTCCAGCCGCCGGAGCGCAGCGAGGTGGCCAGGGCGTCGGTGCGGGCCGAGGGTGCGATCAGGAAGCCGAGGGTGAGGCCGGGGGCGACGCGCTTGGAGAGGCTGTCGACCAGCACGGTCCGCTCGGGCAACAGGGCTGCGAAGGGCGGGAGTTCGCCGTGCAGGAAGCCCCAGACGGCGTCCTCCACCACGGTGAGGTCCAGCCGGGTCAGCACCTCGGCGAGCGCGGCCAGCCGGGCGGGCGGGACGGTGAGCGAGAGCGGGTTGTGCAGGGTCGGCTGCGTGTAGACGGCGTGCAGCGGGGCGCGCCGGTGCGCCTGCTCGACGGCGCCCGGCAGCAGCCCCTCGTCGTCCATGGCGAGCGGTACGAGGGTGATGCCGAGACGGGCGGCTACGGTACGGATGACGGGGTACGTCAGCTCCTCCACCCCGAGCCGGCCGCCGGGCGGGACCAGGGCGGCGACGGCGGCGGAGACGGCCTGGCGGCCGTTCCCGGCGAACAGCACCTGGCCGGGGCCGGGGCGCCAGCCGCCCCGGGCGAGCAGGTCGGCGGCGGCTTCGCGGGCGGCGGGGGTACCGGCGGCGCCGACCGGGCGCAGGGCGTCACCGAGGATGTCGGGGCGGGTGAGCGGGGAGAGGCCCTCGGCCAGCAGGGCGGCGTGGCCGGGGAGGGCGGAGTGGTTCAGCTCCAGGTCGACGCGGGCGGCGGCCGGTTCGGTGAGGGCGGGGGCGGCGCCCTCAGCTGCGGCGCGGACGTAGGTGCCCCGGCCGACCTCGCCGACGGTGAGGCCGCGGCGGGCGAGTTCGCGGTAGACGCGGGTGGCGGTGGAGTCGGCGATGCCGTGCCGCCGGGCGAACGTGCGCTGCGGGGGCAGCCGGTCGCCGGGGCGGATGGCTCCACTGCGGATCTCCTCTGCCACCGCGTCGGCCACGCTCCGGTAGTCGCTCACCCGGACTCCCTCCCCCCGACATTGCCCTGAGAACAATAGCGGCTATTGCACCGAGAATTGACGGTTCATAGCCTCGAGGCAATACCGCTCACGCACCCGACGGGGGGACTTCCCATGCCCATCGAGCCCAGCGCTGCCCTCGGAGTGACGGTGGTGGCCCTCGGAATGGTCCTCACACCGGGCCCGAACATGATCTATCTGGTCTCCCGCAGCATCACCCAGGGCAGACGCGCCGGGCTCATCTCCCTCGGCGGAGTGGCCCTGGGCTTCGTCGCCTATCTGCTGGCGGCCAACCTCGGCCTCTCGGTGCTCTTCCTCGCGGTGCCGGAGCTGTACGTCGCGGTGCAGCTGGCCGGCGCGGGGTACCTCGCGTACCTGGCCTGGTCGGCGCTCCGGCCGGGCGGCGTCTCGGTGTTCGCCCCGTGCGAGGTGCCCCCGGACTCCCCGCGCAGGCTGTTCACGACGGGCCTGATGACGAACCTCCTCAACCCGAAGATCGCCATCATGTACCTGTCCCTGATCCCGCAGTTCGTCGACCTGGACCGGGGTCATGTCCTCACCCAGGGCCTGCTGCTGGGTGCGTGCCAGATCGCCGTGAGCGTGGCGGTGAACCTCGCCATCGTCCTCGCGGCCGGCACCGCCGCCGCCTTCCTGTCCCGACGCCCGTCCTGGCTGAAGATCCAGCGGTACGCGATGGGCACGGTACTGGGCGCCCTGGCCGTCACCTTGGCGATGGACACGCCGGGGCCGAGCGCCACGAGCTGAGACCCCCGTGAGAAGACTTTCGCGGGGACCGCCGCACCCCCGGTGAAGGGGGGCGGGACGACGGCGGTCCCCGCGAGGGACGCGGGTCGGGTCAGGCCCGTACGCGTCCGGGGCGCCTGAGAAGGTCCGGGAGCCGCTCCGGAGGTTCCTGGGCGCCGTTCGGCGCCGGCCGGGGCGGGGAGCCTCCCCCAGGCTTCAGTGCCTGGGAGGTCCCCCTCCGCCCTGCCGGTATCCACCACTGTGCCGGGCTCGTGTTAAGCACGTGCTGCGCGCACGTGACACGCTCGTGCCGCTTGGGCCACGGCCCGGTCAAGGCTGGTCAGTGATGGGCGCCCTTCGCCAGGAAGGACAGCAGGTCCTGGCGGCTGACGACGCCGGTGGGCTTGCCCTCGACCAGGACGATCGCCGCGTCGGCCGCGCCGAGCACCGTCATCAGGTCGCCCACCGGCTCACCGGAGCCGACCTGCGGCAGCGGGGCCGACATGTGCTTCTCCAGGGGGTCGCCGAGGGAGGCCCGCTGGGAGAACAGCGCGTCCAGCAGCTCGCGCTCCACGACCGAGCCGACGACCTCGGCGGCCATCACGTCCGGGTGACCGGCGCCCGGCTTCACGACCGGCATCTGCGAGACGCCGTACTCGCGCAGCACCTCGATGGCCTGGCCGACGGTCTCCTCCGGGTGCATGTGGACCAGGGACGGGATGACACCGCCGGCCTTGTCCTTGAGCACGTCGGCGACGCGGGCGCTGGGGCCCTCGTCCTCCAGGAAGCCGTAGTCGGCCATCCACTCGTCGTTGAAGATCTTCGACAGGTAGCCGCGGCCGCTGTCCGGGAGCAGGACCACGACCACGTCGTCCGGGCCGAGGTCCTCGGCGACGCGCAGCGCGGCGACGACCGCCATGCCGCAGGAGCCGCCGACCAGCAGGCCCTCCTCCTTGGCGAGGCGGCGGGTCATCTGGAAGGCGTCCTTGTCGGAGACCGCCACGATCCCGTCGGCCACGTTCCGGTCGTAGGCGGTCGGCCAGAAGTCCTCGCCGACGCCCTCGATCAGGTACGGGCGGCCCGAGCCGCCGGAGTAGACGGAGCCCTCCGGGTCGGCGCCGATGACCTTGACCCTGCCGTCGCTGGCCTCCTTGAGGTAGTTGCCGGTGCCGGAGATGGTGCCGCCGGTGCCGACGCCCGCCACGAAGTGCGTGATCTTCCCGTCCGTCTGCTCCCACAGCTCGGGGCCGGTCGAGTGGTAGTGCGAGGCGGGGTTGTTCGGGTTGGAGTACTGGTCGGGCTTCCACGCGCCCGGCGTCTCACGGACCAGCCGGTCGGACACGTTGTAGTACGAGTCCGGGTGCTCGGGGTCGACCGCGGTCGGGCAGACCACGACCTCGGCGCCGTACGCGCGGAGCACGTTGATCTTGTCCAGGCTGACCTTGTCGGGGCACACGAAGATGCACTTGTACCCCTTCTGCTGCGCCACGATGGCGAGCCCGACACCGGTGTTGCCGCTGGTCGGCTCGACGATCGTGCCCCCGGGCTTCAGCTCCCCGCTCGCCTCGGCCGCCTCGATCATGCGCAGCGCGATGCGGTCCTTCACTGAACCGCCGGGGTTGAAGTACTCCACCTTGGCCAGGACGGTGGCCTGGATGCCCTCGGTCACGTTGTTGAGCCTCACGAGCGGGGTGTTGCCGACGAGGCTGATCATCGAGTCGTGGAAATGCACCGTTGTCTCCGGTTGCTTGCAAAAAACTGCGGTCGTCGTGGTTGTGCCAGCCTACGGCCAGCGGGGGGAGATGCGGACGGGCCTTCACTCCGTGTGGAGATTGGCGCACATGCGGTACGGGGCAAGGAGTGGGTACGGCTACGAGGAGGTGGCGGCGAGGCATGACGAGCATGTCGAGGGCGAGAGTGGCCCGGCGCATCGCGGCCGGGGCGGCGTACGGCGGTGGCGGGGTGGGACTGGTCGGCGCGGCCGCCGTCGGTCTGCTGCTGACGGAGATGCGGATGGCACGGCGCCATGTGAGCAACGGCGGCGCCACCGGCCGGGTACCCCTGGCGGACGGTCTGTACGGCACGGGGTACGGGCGCTTCGGCGAACCCCCGCTGCGGCTGGCGATGCTCGGCGACTCCACGGCCGCCGGGCAGGGCGTGCACCGCGCGGGCCAGACACCGGGCGCGCTGCTGGCCGCCGGGCTGGCGGCGGTGGCGGAGCGGCCGGTGTCGTTGCGCAACGTGGCCCTGCCGGGCGCCACCTCGGACGACCTGGAGCGGCAGGTGGCGCTGGTGCTGGCGGCCCCGGTCACCGCCCCCGACATCTGCGTGATCATGATCGGCGCGAACGACGTCACCCGCCGCATCCCGCCCACCCGCTCGGTGCGGCACCTGTCGGCGACGGTACGGCGGCTGCGCTCGGCCGGTGCCGAGGTGGTCGTCGGCACCTGTCCCGACCTCGGCACCATCGAGCCGGTGCGGCAGCCGCTGCGCTGGCTGGCCAAGCGCGCCTCGCGGCAGCTGGCGGCGGCGCAGACCATCGGCGTGGTGGAGCAGGGCGGCCGGACGGTGTCGCTGGGCGACCTGCTGGGCCCGGAGTTCGCGGCCAACCCCCGCGAGCTGTTCGGACCGGACCACTACCACCCCTCGGCGGAGGGGTACGCGACGGCGGCGATGGCGGTGCTGCCCACCCTCTGCGCGGCACTCGGCCTCTGGCCGGCCGACGAGGAGCAGCCGGACGCCTCCCGCCGGGAGGGCTTCCTGCCGGTGGCCCGCGCGGCCGCCGAGGCGGCCTCGGAGGCGGGTACCGAGGTCGCGGCGGCGATGCCGACCGGGCCGCGCGGCCCCTGGGCCCTGCTCAAGCGGCGCAGGCGCCGGCGGGTGCGGGAGACGGAACCGGTCACACCGTCCTGAACGGGGCGGCACTCGCCGGAGGGAATGACGTGGACCAAGCAAGCGCTTAGACAATTGCGGTCAGTGTCACACCGCCGCACCGGTGACCCGGACCATACGTACGGGTAACTTCCGACTCGGCCCTGCCCGAATTCCCGCAAGCCTCTGGAGCCGTGATGCCCGAAGCCGTCATCGTGTCGACCGCCCGCTCCCCCATCGGCCGCGCCTTCAAGGGCTCCCTGAAGGACCTGCGCCCCGACGACCTCACCGCCACGATCATCCAGGCGGCGCTCGCCAAGGTCCCCGAGCTGGACCCGAGGGACATCGACGACCTGATGCTCGGCTGCGGTCTGCCCGGCGGTGAGCAGGGCAACAACCTCGGCCGGATCGTGGCCGTGCAGATGGGCATGGACCACCTGCCGGGCTGCACCATCACCCGCTACTGCTCCTCCTCGCTGCAGACCTCCCGGATGGCGCTGCACGCCATCAAGGCGGGCGAGGGCGACGTCTTCATCTCCGCCGGTGTGGAGATGGTCTCCCGCTTCGCCAAGGGCAACTCCGACAGCCTGCCGGACACGCGCAACCCGTTCTTCGCCGAGGCCGAGGCCCGCACCGCGGCCGTCGCCGAGCAGGAGGGCACCACCTGGCACGACCCGCGCGAGGACGGCCTGGTCCCGGACGCGTACATCGCCATGGGCCAGACCGCCGAGAACCTGGCCCGGCTCAAGGGCATCACCCGCCGGGAGATGGACGAGTTCGGCGTCCGCTCGCAGAACCTCGCCGAGGAGGCCATCAAGAACGGCTTCTGGGAGCGCGAGATCACCCCGGTCACGCTGCCCGACGGCACCGTGGTCGGCAAGGACGACGGCCCGCGCGCGGGCGTCAGCCTGGAGGGCGTCGAGGGCCTGAAGCCGGTGTTCCGCCCCGACGGCCTGGTCACCGCGGCCAACTGCTGCCCCCTGAACGACGGCGCCGCGGCCCTGGTCATCATGAGCGACACCAAGGCCCGCGAGCTGGGCCTGACCCCGCTCGCCCGCATCGTCTCCACCGGCGTCTCCGGCCTCTCCCCCGAGATCATGGGCCTCGGCCCGGTCGAGGCGAGCAAGCAGGCGCTGAGCCGCGCCGGGCTCGGGGTCGGCGACATCGACCTGGTCGAGATCAACGAGGCGTTCGCCGCCCAGGTGATCCCCTCCTACCAGGAGCTGGGCATCGACCTGGACAAGCTGAACGTCAACGGCGGCGCCATCGCGGTCGGCCACCCCTTCGGCATGACCGGCGCCCGCATCACCGGCACGCTGATCAACTCCCTGCAGTTCCACGACAAGCAGTTCGGTCTGGAGACCATGTGCGTCGGCGGCGGCCAGGGCATGGCCATGGTCATCGAGCGCCTGAGCTGAACCCCCACCTGATCGACCCTCGGTGACCGGGTCCGCACGGTCGGTCGAGAACGGCCCAGAACCAGGTAAAGCCCCCTGGTTCTGGGCCGTTTTGTGATCCAATCTCCCCCAGGGTGTGACCTATCTCGCTCGTTGGGGGAACGGTGCAGGTCAGTGCCGTGACCTGAGGGGCGCCTGGGGTCGCCGGGGCCGGAACCCTGTCCGTTTCGTGACGTTACGCACTGACAGGCGGTCAGTCCACCCTTCAAGCTGAGGTAGGAAGTCGGGGGTCGACTTTGAACCTGGGAGTACGTCAGTGAGCGCCATGTCCATCGCCCTGCTGCTCACCACGGCCGCCACGGGCGCCGTGGGCGTCGCCGTCCTGTGCACCGTGCTGCGGCTGCGCCGCCAGATCGCGGAGCTGCACAGCCGGCTCGCCGCGAACCAGGCGGCCGGGATCCGCGCGCTGCTGCCCGCGGCCCGCACCACCGCCGACGCGGAGGAGATACGCGAGGCCGTGACCGCCGCACTCGCCGAGGAGCGCGAGCGCGAGCTGGCCGAGGCCCGCGCCTTCTGGGCCGCGCAGGAGGTCCGCGACCTCTCGGACGCGCCGCCCCCGCTGTACGGCCTGGACGCCGATACGTTCCTGCCCCGCCCGTCCGACTTCGCGGGCCTGGAGCCCGTGTCGGAGCCGGTGGTGGAACCGGACGAGTTCGCCGGTGACTCCCCCGAGCTGGCCGCGGCCCGCCGCCGCCACCCCTCGCACCCGGACTTCGTCCCCGTGCAGTCGCCTGCGGCCGACGAGGAGGACCGCGCCGTGACCGTCCTGGAGCGGCTCTCCGAAGAGGACACCGCCCTCGCCGACGTCCGCCCCGGCCCGCTGGGCACCCTCGACGTCTACGTCTTCGCCGACGGCACCACGCTGTGCATGACGCCGGGCCACCGCGAGACCGCCGAACGGCTGGCCGCGGCGCTCCAGCGGGGCGAGGCTCCCCGCCTGCTGGGCGGCTCGGGCATCTCCGGCGCCTTCACCCTCACCTTCGCCTGCGGCGAGGAGACGGTGTACGTGCTCGCCGACCGGGTCATCGCCTCGCTGTAGCCCGGCGACCCCGCGCCTCAGACACCGGCCCGCTTGCGGGCCTCCTCGACCAGCTCGACCGCCTCCGCGAGCTGGTCCTCGCCTTTCAGCGCGAGCGCCAGGTCGTGCCCGGCGACCGTGATCTGGTCGGCCGCCGCGAACATCCCGGCGTCCGGCATCTCCCGCGGCTCACTGCCCGGCTCCTCCAGCTCCTGCGCCCGCCGGGCCAGCTCCCGCGCCACTGCCAGCGCCTCGGCGGCCGCGCCGCGCTGCAGCCGGCTCTGCGGGGCGGCCCGCAGCCGGTCGGCGAAGAGTTCCACTGCTTTGGTCAGGCGCGTCGTATCCAGCACGGGCCGAGCGTAACGCGGGCACTGTTGCCAAGCGGCCCGCGCTCGGGCACGGTGACCTGAAGGACCGGCCTTGATTCCCCCTTCGCCCGGAGGCGCCGATGTCCCAAGTCTTCTCCGAGGAGACCCACCGCAACCTGCTCGCCCGCATCCCGCACTGCACCGGCCGTGAAGTCACGGACTGGCTGCGCACCGTCGACGAGGGGCCGTCCCTCTTCCGCTTCGAGGACAAGGTCAACTGGCTCCGGCACGAGCACAACCTCGCGTACGGCCACGCCAAGGCGATCGTCCACGAGTACGACCTGAGGAGGGCCGCGCGGAAGCTGGGCTGAGCGCCCCGGCCCCGCACATGACGGAGGGCCCCCGGTGCCGTGCACCGGGGGCCCTCCGTCGCGCCGCGGCGCTAGTCGTTGTTGCTGAAGATCGCGACCAGGCGCAGCATCTCCAGGTAGATCCAGACCAGCGACACGGTGAGACCGAACGCGGCGAGCCAGGACTCCTCGCGGGGGGCGCCGTAGGCGACGCCGTCCTCGATCTGCTTGAAGTCCAGCGTCAGGAAGAACGCGCCGAGCAGGATGGCGATGACACCGACGATCGCACCCAGCGGGCCCATGCCGCGCAGACCGCCGTCCGGGGCGACCCCGAACGCGACGAGCAGCAGGTTCACCACCATGGCCAGCACGAACGCGATGGCGATGGCCATGCCGATCCGGGCGTACCGCGCGGTGACGCGGATCCAGCCGGCCTTGTAGACCAGCAGGGTGGCGGCGGAGACCGCCATGGTGCCGAGGACCGCCTGGAAGGGGGCGCCGCTCCAGCGGCTGTTGTACATCTCGCTGATGACACCGAGGAAGACGCCCTCGAAGGCCGCGTATCCCAGGATCAGCGCGGGCGACGGCTTGCGCTTGAAGCTCTGCACCAGGCCCAGGACCATGGCGATGATCGCGGAGCCGAAGGCCAGCCCGAAGCTGGTCGTGGAGACCGGAAGCAGGGCCCAGGCGAGCACCGCGCCGAGGACGACGACGCCCAGCGTGGTCGCCGAGCGGACGATCACGTCGTCCATCGTCATCCGGCCGGCCGCGGGCGGCGCCTGCGGCGGGGCGCCCTGGCCGACGGTGGTCTGCGCGTAGGGGTTCTGCGCATACGGGTTCTGGCCGTACGGGTTGCCCTGCGCGTACCCGGCCTGCGGTGCGGTGTCGAAGCCTGCGTAGCCGTTGTCGCGACCGAACCCTCGGCGCGAGAAGACCGGGTTGCTGCTCCTCATTTCACTCCTCCATGGCTGCCGTGCGCAGCCTTGGCTCAAGAGTAATGGATTGGCAAAGGATCGTCAGTGCTCCTCAAGGAGGATCTTTCCTTCACCGTGCTTGACCAACGCACCGCGCGGAAGCCATGTTCCCGGCTCGGTCCTTTTGTATGCGCAGGGCCCACGTGACGCGCGGGCCCACGCGGAAGGGGCGGGCCGCCGGTCCCCCGCGGGAGGCTGTCGCGGGGGACCGGCGGCCCGCCGGGGAGGGACGGTCGGGCCGGGGTCAGTGGCCCGGCCAGCCGTCCAGCCGGCGGTGCAGGGTGACGTCCGGCTTCTCGCTGCCCCTGGGCGCCTTGGCCACGGCCGCCTTGAGGACGCCGTTCACCTCGGCCGCGAGGGCGTCCACCCGCTTCTGCAGCTCGGTGGCGGGCAGCGTGGAGCGGGTCAGCGCGTCCAGCCTGCGGTGGACATCGGCCAGATGGCGTCGGGCCCCGGCGTCCAGGGTGAGCGCGTGGGGCGTGGAGACGACGAACTGGTAGGCGCCGGCCAGGGTCTGGCAGCCGTCGCAGTACTCGTTGGCCGCGTCGCTGACGTTGACCGCCTTGAGGTGGTGCGCGTCCCCGGCGACCGTGACGATCTGGAAGGACAGCGCGACCGAGCGGCAGTGGTCGTCCACCGAGCAGCCCATGGAGACCGCGCGCGCCTGGTTGCGCACGGAGGTGGCACTGACCTGGCCGAACTGGCGGATGGTGAAGGAGTCGCGGGCCTGGGTGTGGTCGAGCCGGTTGGCGTTGCTGAACACGCCGTCCGACACCACCGCGGCGGACCGCGCGGGCCCGGTCGCGGCCTGCGCCGGAACGGCGGTGGCCACCCCAGCGGCACCGGCGGCGAGAAGGACGGTACGGACGGCCCGCCCGGTGAACGGACTGCTGCGTGGTTTCCGGTGGCTGCTCATGGGTTCTCTCCCGTTGGATGAAGGACGTGCTGATGCAGGGCCCGGCACACGTACGGACGCGGCCGGGCGGGGAGCCGCGACGGGATCTGGGCAAAGGCACCGGTCAGGAGGTGGACGCCGGGGCCGGAGGATCACTGGTGGCCGGCGCCGTCGTGGGCGGGCCCGAAGCACTCGGCGTGGCGCTCTCCGACGGGACCGACGACGTCTCCGTGACCGGGGGCGGCGGCTGCTGCGGGGACGGGTCGCCGCCCGCCGTCGGCCCGCTGCCGCTCTCGCTCTGCCCGGGTCCGTCCGCACCGCGTGTCGGCTTGTCCGGTGCCGTCGAAGAGGCGGCGGACGGCTGTGTCGCGGAGGCGGAGGCACCCGCCGAGGCCGCGGCGCTCGGGTCCCCCGGCCTGCCCTTGGCCGATGCTCCCGGCGAGACCGAGGGCTCGCCGGAGGCCGCGCCCGGCCCGCCGGGGGCGCTTCGCGGACCGGTGTCCGGTGCCGAGGCGTCCGGGGACGGCGGCGGGGTGGTGGGCACACCCGGCTGGAGGATCGGCGCGATGGGCGGCTTCTTCGGCAGCGGCTGCGGGGTCACCCCGGACATCCAGGCGTAGGCGAGCCCGCCCAGCCCGGCGAGCAGCAGCCCGCACAGCGCCGCGCGCAGAGCGGGCCGCCCTGCCGTGGAGCGCTTGGCGAGCCGGAACAGCCGGCCGCCGATCTTCACCGAGAGATACAGGACCCCGGCCATCGGGAACAGCAGCATCAGCGTGCCGAGCACCCCGACGAGGCCGGGCAGCACGTCGCCCTGCGCGAACGCCGACGCCGTGCCGGTGACCTGCTCGGTGAGCGAGCGGATCATCGTGCTGATGATCCGGGGCAGGTTCCACAGCCCGTAGCCCAGCTCGCCGATGATCAGCGGGACCATGGTCAGCACCCAGGTGGCGACGATGGTGCGCGCGGACTTCTTCAGCCCCGCGACCTCCTGGCGGGCCGGCTCGCCCCGCTTCCCCGGCACCAGGGAGAGCAGGATCGGCCTGATCTTGCCGTACAGGTCCGGGACGCCCGCGAGGTCACCCAGGATGTAGTAGCCGTCCAGGCGGACGGCCGGCATGAGCTGTTCCAGGATCTCGAAGTGGCCGAGGTAGACCGCGGCGAGGAAGAACTGCTTCCCGGTGGCGAAGTAGGCGCCGGCCATGGCCAGCATGAAGACGACGTTGAAGTACACCCCGCCGAAGTCGGTGCGGATGCGCCCGGCCCTGCTGATCCGGTAGACGTCGGTGACGTCGGTGTACATCGACGGCCAGATGAGGAAGAGCCCGCAGCCGATGCAGCCGGGTCTCGCCCCGCCGTACCGGCACGCGGAGGCGTGGCCGAACTCGTGGAAGACGAGCGAGGCCACGGTGAGCCCGAAGACCAGCAGGATGAGCACCGGCTGGTCCAGCACCTCCAGCACCGGTTCCATCGCGCCGAAGAAACCGAACAGCCAGACGTCCATGACGACGGCCGCCAGCAGCACCGCCGCGACCACCACCGGCCGGTGCAGCCAGGCCAGCGACCTGGCGATCCGGGCGGTGCGCCGCTCGTCGAAGATGACCCGGTGGCCCTTGAGGGCGAGCAGGAGGTCGGAGCGCGGGGCGTCGACCTCGTCGCTCTCCTGACCCTCCGGGACCGTCACGCCCAGCGGGTCGAGCTTGTTCTCCACCAGGTAGCGGATGTTCTCCCCGCTGACCTCGCGGCCGAAGCGCGCGCTGACGCGGTGGGCGATCGTGTCGTCGTCGCGGACCCCGTCGACGGACGACGCCACCAGGTACAGCAGGCGCGAGAGCTGCACGACCTGCCCGTCCCCCCGACGGGCGATGAACTTGGGCTCGGTGAAGCCCGAGCCCTGGTACTCACCGTGCAGCCGCAGCCCCGCGCTCAGCCGCGGGACGGGCCGGGCCGGCATCCCGGCGACCGGCAGGCTGCCGGTCGCCACCTGCTCGTACGTCACGGGCCAGCCACCGGGGCCGGGCAGCGGTCCGGTGTCGTACAGCGTGGTCGTGCCGTTCCCCAGCACCGTCATCCGTGGTCTCCCCCCACATCGATGCCGCACCGATGCCACGTCGATGCCGCCGCACCGCCGCGCTTCCCCCGGCATGGCCGCGGGGGCGGACCGCCCCGCACTCGGGCGCGGTCCGCCCCCGTGACCGCCGTCGCGGCGGTGGTGCTACTGCTTGACGCTGATCGCCTGTCCGGCCTGCGACTGGGCGTCCGACCACAGCGAGTGGTCGTTGACCGCGGCGGACTGGTTGGCGGCCTCGATGTTGGCCACGTGCTTGGTGATGTTCACCGTCTTGTTGAAGCTGAACTTCAGCTTGCCCAGTGCCTCGCGGCCCGGCAGCAGCTCCGCGGACTCGGCGTCCAGGTCGCGCATGTCCATGCTCATGGTGGTGTTCCCCTCTTGTCCTGCTTGGCTTGCTTGCTGTTTCCCGGCGGCCCGGACTACTGGCTGACGCTGATGCACTGCGCGGCGCCGGAGCTGGCGACGGACCACGCCGAGTGGTCGTTGAGCGCGGCCGACTGGTTGGCGGCGCCGATGTTGGCGACGTGCTTGGTGACGTTCACCGTCTTGCCGAAGCTGAACTTCAGCTTGCCGAGGGCCTCGCGGCCGGGCAGCAGTTCGGCGGACTCGGCCTCGAGCTCGTGGGCGTCCATCATGATGTTTCCCCCTCAGGAAATGGGCATTTCCGGTCGGACCGAGTCAGGTTCCCCCCGGACTCTGTCCAACTTGGTCGGACGTGCTGTCCAACGACATTGGACATTAGGCCCTCGCGGCGGCTGTCCGCAACCCTTTCGGGTATTCGCTCTTTCGGCGGTTCAGCTACTCGCCCGTAGACTCCTCCCGACAGGGACGTGCGGCCGAGCGGCGAGCAGGACGAGCAGGGGGTGACCAACGGTGGCCAACGCACTGCAGCGGTTGATCCGCGAGCGCCTGGACCGTGAGGGCTGGTCGTACGGCGACGTGGCACGTCGCGGCGGCGTTCCCCGCTCCACCGTCCACCACCTGGCGACCACCGAGCGCGTGGTGCGCATGCCCCAGGCCGGCACCCTGGAGGGCCTGGCCAAGGGTCTCGGACTCCCGCTGGACTCCGTCCGCCGGGCGGCCGCCGAGGCGTGCGGCATCCACGTGTACGGCACCCCGGCCGGCCAGGACGGCACCCCGGCCGCACCCCGCTCGGGCGACCCCGAGGTGGACCTGCTGATCGCCAGCGTGCAGCGGCTGTCGTCCGACGACCGCAGACACGTCACCGCGCTGGTGGAGTCCCTGCTCGGCCGTGCGGCGAAGCCGGACCAGCGGGACTGAGCCCCCGCCGGGGCGCGCCTCGGAGCGTCCGGCGGCGCCCTCACCCGGCAACGCTTCCGTCAACTCGGAAAAATAAAGCAAGTCCGCCCGAACGGGCCGAGATCCCCCGCTAGTCTCTCGTCCTGCCCGAGGAGCGAGAGACGCACGACCACGGGCCCTTGGGGGGAACGTGTTGTTGGTGCATGGCGGCCCGGCCACCGCGGTGGTCCGGGGCCCGGAGGGCGAGTCCGTCGTCCTGCTGTCCGGTGAACTCCCCGAGGTCCTCACCGACCAGGCGGTCCGTGAACTCCTCGATCTCGCGGCGGCCATCCTGAGCGCCACCGAACTGGCCCTCTTCCGCACCTGCCTGGACGCCCTGCGCGCGAACGGCATGCGGGCGGGCCGCATCATCGAGGTCGACGGCGCGGTGCTGACGGTGTACGAGGGCTGAGAGGGGCGTGCGCCGGCCGGGGCGGGCGGTCCGGCGGACGCACCGGAGGCGCGCGTGCCGGCCCTCTTCGGCGGTCAAGCCTCCGAGGAGGGAAGTGCCCGGAGCCGGACTCGAACCGGCACGCCCGCGAAGGGGCAGCGAGGTTTAAGCTCGCCGTGTCTGCATTCCACCATCCGGGCAGGCCGTGGGCTCCGCATTCGAGATCCAGAGCCTATCGGGAGGGCTCACTCGGACAGCGGATAGAACGGACCGACGTTGTCTTATTTTATTGATGTCTGAGGGTGCATCAGACCACGGAACGAGCCATCCGCACTTGCCAACAGCCTGCCGGGGCATCTGGGCGTCCGTACGTGGAATGACGGAATTTCACCTACCGAACAAGGGCAAGCCCCCTGTTCCTGGTGGTACCTCCCCTCAGGGTCGGCCGTCCTCCCCAGGTATGACACGGAGCGGCTCAGTCCGACCAAAGTCGCGGTAGGGAACGGGATCAGCGGCTGACCGCTCGCCCTGCGGGAGCGGGGAGCATGGGAGCAGACCCCCGAGACCCGTCCGACAGGAGCCCCACCCCGTGACCACCACACCCACCGCCGGCAGGACCACCGCCGTGGCCGCGCGCGCCGCGGAGCTGTCGAAGATCTACGGGCAGGGTGAGACCCGAGTGGTCGCCCTGGACCGGGTCTCCGTCGACTTCCGGCAGGCCGAGTTCACCGCGATCATGGGCCCGTCCGGCTCCGGCAAGTCCACACTGATGCACTGCGTGGCCGGACTGGACTCCTTCTCCTCCGGCTCGGTGCGCATCGGCGAGACCGAGCTGGGTTCGCTGAAGGACAAGCAGCTCACGCGGCTGCGCCGGGACAAGATCGGCTTCATCTTCCAGGCGTTCAACCTCCTCCCCACGCTGACCGCGCTGGAGAACATCACGCTGCCGATGGACATCGCGGGCCGCAAGCCCGACAAGGAGTGGCTGGACCGCGTCATCGAGATGGTGGGCCTCTCCGGGCGCCTGACGCACCGTCCCTCCCAGCTCTCCGGCGGCCAGCAGCAGCGCGTCGCCGTGGCCCGCGCCCTGGCCTCCAGGCCGGAGATCATCTTCGGTGACGAACCGACCGGGAACCTCGACTCCCGCTCCGGCGCCGAGGTGCTGGGCTTCCTGCGCAACTCGGTGCGCGAACTGGGCCAGACGGTGGTCATGGTGACCCACGACCCGGTCGCCGCCGCCTACGCGGACCGGGTGGTCTTCCTCGCCGACGGCCGGATCGTGGACGAGCTCCAGCACCCGACGGCCGACTCGGTCCTCGACCTGATGAAGCGCTTCGACGCGAAGGGCCGTACGAGCTGATGTTCCGCACCGCGCTGCGCAACGTCCTCGCGCACAAGGCCCGGCTGATGATGACGGTGCTCGCCGTCATGCTCGGCGTCGCCTTCGTGTCCGGGACGCTGGTCTTCACCAACACCCTCTCCCGCGCCTTCGAGAACAGCTCCGCCAAGGGCTTCGACGGCGTCGACGTGGCCGTACGGGCCAAGCAGCAGGCCGCCAGCGGCGACCGGGTCGGCTCCACCCCCGACCTGACCCCGGCGCTGCTCGCCAAGGCGGAGAAGGTGCCCGGCGCCGCCTCCGCCACCGGTGTGGTCAGCGGCTTCACCGCGCTGGCCGACAAGCACGGCAAGCTGGTCGGCGACGGCTGGCAGTCCATGGGCGGCAACTACTGGGGCGGCAAGGACCCCCGGTACAAGCTCGTCTCCGGCCACGCCCCGCACGGCAGCGGCGAGCTGCTCATCGACTCCGAGACCGCCCGCCGCACCGGATACGGCGTCGGCGACACCGTTCGCCTCTCCGTCGACGGCCCGGTCCTCACCCCGCGCGTCGCCGGCGTCTTCACCACCGACGACGGCAACGTGGCCGCGGGCGGCAGCCTCACCCTCTTCGACACGCCCACCGCGCAGGCCCTGCTCGGCAAGAAGGGCACGTACGACGAGATCGACGTGACCGCGGTCCCCGGCACCAGCCAGAGCGCCCTCAAGTCCGCGCTGGACAAGGCGCTCCCGGCCGACCGGATCAGCACCACCACCGGTGAGGATCTCGCCGCCGACCAGGCCGAGCAGATCTCCGCCTCGATGAGCGGTCTGCGCCAGACGCTGCTGGTGTTCGCGGGCATCGCACTGTTCGTCGGCACCTTCATCATCGCCAACACCTTCACCATGCTGGTCGCCCAGCGCACCAAGGAACTCGCCCTGCTGCGCGCGGTCGGCGCCTCGCGGGGCCAGGTCACCCGCTCGGTGCTGACCGAGGCACTCGCGGTCGGCACGGTGGCGGGCGTCGCCGGCCTGGCCGCCGGTGTCGGCATCGGCGCCGGACTGCGCGCCCTGCTGAACTTCTTCGGCGCGAGCATGCCGGACGGGCCGCTCGTGGTCACCCCGGGCACGGTCGCCGCCGCGCTCACCGTGGGCATCGTCATCACCGTGCTCGCCGCCTGGCTGCCCGGCCGCAGGGCCGCGAAGATCCCGCCGGTCGCGGCGATGAGCAGCGTGCACGCGACCGCGACCACCCGCTCGCTGGTGGTGCGCAACACCATCGGCATCCTGTTCGCGGCGGCCGGCGCGGCCGTGGTGTTCGCGGCCACCACCATGGACACCGACAGCGGCCAGGGCGCGATGGGTCTCGGCGCGGTGCTGCTGATCATCGGTGTGTTCGTGCTGACCCCGCTGCTGTCCCGTCCGCTGATCGCGGTGGCCGCCCCGCTGCTGCGCCTGTTCGGCGTCTCGGGCCGCCTGGCCCGGCAGAACGCAGTGCGCAACCCGCGCCGCACGGCGGCCACCGCGTCCGCGCTGATGATCGGGCTCACCCTGATCACCGGCATGACGGTGATGGCGGGCAGCCTGCAGAAGTCGATCGACAAGATGGCCGCGTCCTCGATCCGCGCGGACTACGTCGTCGCGATGGCCAACCACACCCCGCTCTCCCCCGGCGTGGCGACCAGGCTGGCCGCCACCGACGGGGTCACCGCCTCCAGCCCGCTGCGCGACGGCGTCTCCCGCATCGGCGGCAAGACCGAGTTCCTCACCGGTGTCACCGGCTCGGCGATCGGCGAGCTGACCGACCTGAAGGTGAAGCAGGGCACGTTCGAGGTGTCCGGCAACCGGATCGTGGTGGACGCCGACCGGGCCGCGGAGCGCGGCTGGAAGGCCGGTTCGAAGCTCACCGCCCGCTTCGAGGACGGCAAGCGGGCCACGCTGACCGTCGCCGGGGTGTACGAGGGCAACGAGATGATCCAGGGCATCATGATCGACGACAAGGTGCTCACCCCGCACCTGCGCGCCCCGGCCGACATGCAGGTCCTGGTCCGCACGGCGGACGGCGCCTCGGACGCGACCAAGGACCGGCTGGCCAAGGCCCTCGGCTCCAACCCGGCGATCCAGGTGCAGGACAAGCAGGACATCACCGACGGCATCGCCAAGGTCTTCACGCTGATGCTGAACCTGGTCTACGGCCTGCTCGGCATGGCCGTGGTGGTCGCGGTGCTCGGTGTCATCAACACGCTGGCCATGTCGGTGTTCGAGCGCTCCCAGGAGATCGGGATGCTGCGCGCGATCGGCCTGGAGCGCGGATCGGTGAAGCGGATGGTCCGGCTGGAGTCCCTGGTGATCTCGCTGTTCGGCGGGGTGCTGGGCATCGGGCTCGGCGTGTTCTTCGGCTGGGCGGCCGGTGAGCTGCTGGGCGCGAAGATGGCGACGTACGAACTGGTGCTGCCCTGGTCCCGGCTGGTGCTGTTCCTGCTGCTGGCAGCCCTGGTGGGCGTGCTCGCGGCGCTGTGGCCGGCCCGGCGCGCGGCCGGGCTGAACGTGCTCGGCGCGATCAAGGCCGAGTAGCGCCCGGACAGTCGTGGGGCCCCGTTCCGGGATCGGAGCGGGGCCCTTGGACGTTCGTCAGGCGTTCCAGGTGCGGGTGCGGGCCGGGAGCCCCGAGGTGCCGGTCTGCGAGGTGCGGACGGCGAGGACCTGGTTGACGCCGATCTGGTTGCGCTCGAAGGCCAGCGCGGAGGCCGCCATGTACAGCCGCCAGACGCGGGCCCGGCCGAACCCGGCGAGCCGGGTGGCCCGCGCCCAGTCGCCCTCCAGGTTGCTCACCCAGGCGCGCAGGGTGCGGGCGTAGTGCTCGCGCAGCGCCTCCACGTCCCGCACCTCGAACCCGGCGCGCTCCAGCATGGTGACGGTGGTGCCGAGTGGGGCGAGTTCGCCGTCGGGGAAGACGTAGGAGTCGATGAAGGCGTCCACTTCGTACGCCGTCTCGTCCTGCTGGGGGCGGCGGGCGATCTGGTGGTTGAGGAGGCGTCCGCCGGGCTTCAGCAGGCCGTACAGGTCGCGGGCGTAGTCCAGGTAGCGTTCGGCGCCGACGTGTTCGGCCATGCCGATGGAGGAGATCGCGTCGTAGGGTCCGTCGCGGACGTCGCGGTAGTCCTGGACGCGGATCTCGACGCGGTCGGTGAGGCCCTCTTCGGCGACGCGCTTGCGGGCGAAGGCGGCCTGCTCCTGGGAGAGGGTGACGCCGGCCACGCTCACTCCGTGCTCGCGGGCGGCGTGCACGGCCATCGAGCCCCACCCGCAGCCCACGTCCAGCAGCCGCTGACCGGGCTTCAGGCCGAGTTTGGCGCAGACCAGTTCCAGCTTGTCGCGCTGGGCGGTCTCCAGGGAGGCGCCTCGTTCCGGGGCCTCCCAGTAGGCGCAGGAGTACACCATGGACGGGCCGAGGACGAGTTCGTAGAAGTCGTTGCCCACGTCGTAGTGGTGGCTGACGGCCCGCTTGTCGGTGCGGCGGGTGTGCAGGTGGCGCCGCCTGCGGACCTCCTCGCGCGGCGGGGCGGGCGGCAGCGGCGGCCCGACCAGCCGGACCAGGTCGCGGACGGCGGCCCGCGCGGCGGGGTCGCGCACCGTGTCGGCGAGGGAGCGGCCGCCGCCCTCGTCGTCGTGCTCCCAGAGCAGGCCGGCCATGGCGCCGAGCGCGGTGTACAGATCGCCCTCGATGTCCAGGTCCCCGGCCACCCAGGCGCGGGCCATGCCCAGTTCGCCCGGCTTGAACAGCATGCGGCGCAGGGCGCGCCGGTTGCGTACGACGATCACGGGAGCCCCGGGGGGCCCGGCCTGGGAGCCGTCCCAGGCGCGTACCCGCACCGGGAGGGGCGCTCCCAGCAGTTGTTCGGCGACACTCACCAAGCGTGACGCGGCGTCGGCCATGACGCACACCTCCAAGACGACGATCCCGGATGTCCGTTACCACGTAAACACCGCGCCGTACCCGGCACAGTCCCGCATTGGGGTTACGGCAGGGCAAAACCGGGGGCGAGGCCGGACACGCCGAAGGACCTCCCGCACCACGGATGGCGGAAGGTCCTTCGGGTCGAGCCGGGTGAGGGCCGGAGGCTTGAAGGGAACTGACCGGAGGTCAGCTCGCCTTGGCCTTCTCCTCGGTCTTCGGCGCGGCGGCGACCGGGGCGGGCTTGGCGGCCTCGTAGAACTCCTCGCGCGGGTGCTCCATCGCGCCGAGGGCGACGACCTCGCGCTTGAGGAACATGCCGAGGGTCCAGTCCGCGAAGACGCGGATCTTGCGGTTGAAGGTCGGCATGGCCAGACCGTGGTAACCGCGGTGCATGTACCAGGCGAGACGGCCCTTGAGCTTGATCTTCATCTTGCCCATGACGATCATCGCCACGCCCTTGTGCAGGCCGAGGCCGGCGACGGCGCCCTTGTTGGCGTGCTCGTAGTCCTTCTGCGGGAAGCCCCGCATGCCGGAGACCACGTTGTCGCCGAGGACCTTGGCCTGGCGCAGCGCGTGCTGGGCGTTCGGCGGGCACCAGGCGTTCTCGTTGCCCGCCTTGCGGCCGACGAGGTCGGGCACCTGGGCGTTGTCACCCGCGGCCCAGATGTAGTCGGTGCCGGTGACCTGGAGGGTCGGCTGGCAGTCGACGTGGCCGCGCGGGCCCAGGGGCAGGCCGAAGCGGGTGAGGGCCGGGTTGGGCTTGACGCCCGCGGTCCAGACGATCGTGTCGGAGTCGACCTCGAGACCGTTCTTCAGCACGACGTGGCCGTCGACGCAGGAGTCCATCGAGGTGGAGAGGTAGATCTCCACGCCGCGGCTCTCCAGGTGCTCCTTGCCGTACTGGCCGAGCTTGGGGCCGACCTCGGGGAGGATCTTGTCGGCGGCGTCGACCAGGACGAAGCGCATGTCCTCGCGGGACACGTTCTTGTAGTACTTGGCGGCGTCGCGGGCCATGTCCTCGACCTCGCCGATGGTCTCCGCACCCGCGAAGCCACCGCCGATGAAGACGAAGGTGAGCGCCTTGCGGCGGATCTCCTCGTCGGTCGTGGAGTCGGCCTTGTCGAGCTGCTCCAGGACGTGGTTGCGCAGGCCGATGGCCTCCTCGATGCCCTTCATGCCGATGCCCTGCTCGGCGAGGCCGGGGATCGGGAAGGTGCGCGAGACCGCGCCCATGGCGATGACCAGGTAGTCGAACGGCAGCTCGTACGCCTCGCCCACGAGGGGGGCGATCGTGGCGACCTTGCGGTCCTGGTCGATGGTGGTGACCCGGCCGGTGAGGACCTCCGCCTTCGGCAGCACGCGTCGCAGCGGTACGACGACGTGGCGAGGGGAGATGTTGCCGGCGGCGGTTTCGGGGAGGAAGGGCTGGTAGGTCATGTACGACCGGGGATCGACGACCGTGACGGTCGCCTCTCCGAAGCGCATCTTCTTGAGGATGCGCCGAGCTGCGTACAGGCCTACGTACCCACCGCCTACTACGAGGATCCTGGGACGCTCCGTGGTGCTCATGCCATCGAGTATCCACCCGCCCAAGGGGGGTGGCTCGTGCGCCCCTTCACAAGCATGAAGAGGGGGTGTGTTATCCTCCGCCATCCGCGTGACGCAGGTCATGTTCACAAGGGGGAACCCCACGTGATCCTGACCCGTTGTCAATGCCGCTTGAGCTGGCTTTCCGACCCCTTCGACCCCTCCTGCGGCACCCCATCCGGGACCTCCGGACACTCGCCCGAAACCCCGTCGCCATACGGTCGTGATCATGCTCCAGGGGCCGTCCGGGCCTCGAACGGGTCAATGCGGACCCCTGTGTCCCCCGCGGGGGCCGATTTCCTTGTGAAGAACTTCACGAAGGTTGTGCCGAGAGTCCCGCGAAGCGGCGTGCCGGCCGCCCCGCGGAGGCGCTCAAACGTCGTCCAGGCTGCTCAGCCGCACACTACTGGACGGTAACAAGTAGTGCGGGTGCGGGCCTCGGAGCGGTCGTGCGCCGTCAGGCGACGGACCACGCGATGCCGTCGAGGATGTCGTGCTCGCTGACCACGACCTCCTCCGCACCGGTCCGCTCCATGATCGAGAGCAGCACGAGGGCACCCGCGCCGATCACGTCCACCCGGCCGGGGTGCATGGACGGGATCTCCGCACGCTCGGCGTGCGAGGAGCCGAGCAGCCACTCGGTGATCCGGCGGACGTGGCCGCGCGAGATCCGGGCGTGGTGGATGCGTGCGGAGTCGTACTCCGGCAGCTCCAGGGCGATGGCGGCCACCGTGGTGACCGAGCCCGCGAGCCCGACCAGGGTGCGGGCCCGCTCCAGCGGCACGGTCTCGGCGGCCAGGTCCAGCGCCGCCGCGATGTCGGCCCTCATGGCGGCGACCTGCTCGTGCGCCGGCGGGTCGGTGACCTCGCCGTCGTGCACCAGGTGCCGCTCGGTCAGCCGTACGCAGCCGATGTCCACCGACCGCGCGGCGCCCACGTGGCCGTCGCCCACGACGAACTCGGTGGAGCCGCCGCCGATGTCCACCACGAGATACGGCTTCTCCAGATGGTCGCCGCCGGACAGCTCCCTGGTCGCGCCCGTGAAGGAGAACTCGGCCTCCTGGTCGCCGGTGATGACCTCCGGCTCCACGCCGAGGATGTCCACCACCCCGCGCACGAACTCGTCCCGGTTCTCCGCGTCGCGTGAGGCGGAGGTGGCGACGAACCGTACCCTGCTCGCGCCGAGTCCGCGGATGACCTCGGCGTACTCCCGGCACGCGGCGAAGGTGCGCTCGAGTGCCTCGGGGGCGAGGCGGCCGGTGCGGTCGACGCCCTGGCCGAGCCGGACGATCGTCATCCGGCGGTCCAGCTCGGTCAGTTCACCGGTCTCCGGGTCGGCGTCGGCGACCAGCAGGCGGATGGAGTTGGTGCCGCAGTCCACGGCGGCCACACGGGTCATCGCTGCTCCTGTGTGCCGGAGGCGGCCTCCGCGGCGCAGGCGCCGGGTACCACGCAGGGGCCCTTCGCCCACCACTCGGGCAGCATGGCGACGGCCTCGTCGCCCAGCGGGTTCACGCCCGGTCCGGCGGCCAGCGAGTGGGCGACCAGGACGTGCAGGCACTTCACCCGGTCGGGCATGCCGCCCGCGCTGGGGAAGCCCGCCAGCACCTCGATCTCGTCCCGGCGCCGGATGTAGTCCTCGTGCGCGGCCCGGTAGGCCGCGGCCAGCTCCGGGTCGGTCTGCAGCCGCTCGGTCATCTCCTTCATGACGCCGTTGGCCTCCAGCGTGCCGATGGCCGAGGCGGCACGGGGGCACGTCAGGTAGTACGTCGTCGGGAAGGGCGTGCCGTCGGGCAGCCGGGGCGCGGTCTCCACGACGTCCGGCTGGCCGCAGGGGCAGCGGTGGGCGATGGCCCGCAGGCCGCGCGGCGGGCGGCCGAGCTGGAGCTCGAAGGCGGCGATGTCCGCCTCGGTGGGCTCGGTGCGCGGGGTGTGGGGCGGGGGCGTTTCCATGACTGCTTCCGTAAGTGGCTTGTCGTCGGTCACCGGCGGGTGCCGGTCACTGGTCGGAGGCGTCGGACTTGTCGACGCCGTCCCAGACGTTGGCGTACCAGGGCCGGTGGGCGGCGCCGCGGTCGGTGCGGGACTGCTGGGCCGCGCCCGGATCGATCACGACGTATCCGGTCTCACCGGGCATCACATAGTGCAGCCTGCGCCGGATCTGCTGTTCGGCGTAGGCGTCGTCCTGCCAGCGGGCCTTGACGTCCCTGAGCTGCTCGACGCGGGCCCGGGCCTGCTCCTGGCGGTGCTTCAGGTCCGCGATCTCGGCACGCTGGGAGACGTACTGCCGCATCGGGTAGGCGAGCGCCACGATCATCGAGCACAGCACCAGGGCCAGCAGGGCGGCGCGGCCGGTGAGGCGGGAACGGCGGGCCTGCCGCTTGGTCTGGGAGCGGTAGACGCGGGCCGCCGTCTGCTCACCGAGCAGCCGCAGCCTGGTCGTGGTGGAGAAACGGTCCCGGTCCCTCGCGGCCATCTGGCTCTCCGCCTCCACTGTGCCTGTGCGTCTTGTGCTGTGCGCGTGCCGCTGGGCTCACACGCGCGTACGTCCCCGGACACGGTACGGGACCGGGTCCGGGGACGTACGTACGACGGGGCGGGGCCGGCTCGCGCGGACCCGCCGGGGGTCAGCCCTTGAAGCGCGGGAAGGCGCTGCGGCCGGCGTAGACCGCGGCGTCGTCGAGGATCTCCTCGATGCGCAGGAGCTGGTTGTACTTGGCGACGCGCTCGGAGCGGGCCGGGGCACCGGTCTTGATCTGGCCGCAGTTGGTGGCGACGGCCAGGTCGGCGATGGTGACGTCCTCGGTCTCACCGGAGCGGTGGGACATCATGCACTTGTAGCCGTTGCGCTGGGCCATCTCGACGGCGTCCAGGGTCTCGGTCAGCGAGCCGATCTGGTTGACCTTGACCAGCAGGGCGTTGGCGACGCCCTCCTCGATGCCGCGGGCGAGACGCTCGGGGTTCGTGACGAACAGGTCGTCGCCGACGATCTGCACCTTGTCGCCGATGCGGTCGGTGAGGACCTTCCAGCCCGCCCAGTCGTCCTCGAACAGCGGGTCCTCGATGGAGACCAGCGGGTAGGCCGCCACCAGCTCCTCGTAGTACTCCGTCATCTCGGCGGCGGAGCGCTCCTTGCCCTCGAAGAGGTACTTGCCGTCCTTGTAGAACTCGGACGCGGCGACGTCGAGCGCGAGGGCGATCTGCTCGCCGGGGGCGTAGCCGGCCTCCTTGACGGCCTCGAGGATGAGGTCGAGGGCCTCACGGTTGGAGCCGAGGTTCGGCGCGAAGCCGCCCTCGTCGCCGAGGCCGGTGGCGAGGCCCTTGCGCTTCAGGACCTTCTTGAGCGTGTGGTAGACCTCGGCGCCCCAGCGGACGGCCTCGGAGAAGGACTCCGCGCCGATCGGGGCGATCATGAACTCCTGGATGTCCACGTTGGAGTCGGCGTGCGAGCCGCCGTTCAGGATGTTCATCATCGGCACCGGGAGCAGGTGCGCGTTGGGCCCGCCCAGGTAGCGGAAGAGCGGCAGGTCGCTGGCCTCGGACGCGGCGTGGGCGACGGCGAGGGAGACGCCGAGGATGGCGTTGGCGCCGAGCGAGCCCTTGTTGTCGGTGGCGTCCAGGTCGAACATGGCCTGGTCGATCAGGCGCTGCTCGGTGGCGTCGTAGCCGACCAGCTCGGGGCCGATCTGCTCGATGACGGCGAGGACGGCCTTCTCGACACCCTTGCCCTGGTAGCGGTTCGGGTCACCGTCACGCAGCTCGATGGCCTCGAAGGCACCGGTGGAGGCGCCGGACGGGACGGCGGCACGACCCGTGCTGCCGTCGTCGAGGCCGACCTCGACCTCGACCGTGGGGTTGCCTCGGGAGTCCAGGATTTCCCGGGCTACGACGACGTCGATGGACGGCACGAGCATCTCCTTCATGGATGTGACGCGATGAGTGCGGGGCGTGCGCCGGATGGCATGCCTTGCGTCTAGAGCCTAACCGTCCAAGGGGCGCCGGCCGTCGACCGACCGCCTCGTGGACGGGGTGGGACAGGGAGACGGTACCCATTGTTCCCGTCCGGAACAAAGGGTTCTGGGCAAACCTTCCGGACGGCCGGGCAGCCGCGCCGGACCGGCATGGAACGCGCACCGCCCCGGCACGCGGGGGGAACGCGCACCGGGGCGGGGGGGGTCCGTCGACGGGACCGGAAGCCCGGGGCCGGCCTCAGCAGGATGGCCGTCCGCCGAGCGGGTCGCGGTTACTTCAGGTGCAGCATCTGGCCGGGGAAGATGAAGTCGGCCTTCTCGACGATGTCCTTGTTCAGGTCGTACAGCTTCTTCCAGCCGCCCTCGACCTTGTGCTCGGCGGCGATGGAGCTGAGCGTGTCGCCCTTGACGACCTTGTACTCGCCGTCGCCCTTCTTGACCTTGCCACCGGTCGGCGTGGTGACGGTCCTGCTCACGTCCGGACGCTCGGTGGACCGGGAGGCGGCCTGGCCGCCGGCGGCGCGGTCGGAGGTGCCGGCCGCGGCCTTGTCCTCCGTCTTGGCGTCCGTGGAGGGAGCCGGGGCGGCGGAACCGCTGTACGTCGCGCCGGACAGGCCCGTGCCGCAGACCGGCCAGGCGCCCTTGCCCTGGGCGGAGAGCACCTTCTCGGCGACGGCGATCTGCTGCCCCTTGCCCGCCTTGTCGGCGGTGGCGGCGTACTGCGTGCCGCCGTACGCGGCCCAGGTGGAGGCGGAGAACTGGAGTCCGCCGTAGTACCCGTTGCCGGTGTTGATGGACCAGTTGCCGCCCGACTCGCACTGGGCGACGGCGTCCCACTCGGAACCGGTGGCGGCGGAGGCGCTGCCCGACGCCATCACCGGGCCCGCGACGGCGGCACCGGCGACACCGGCGAGCGCGAGGACACGGACGGTCTTGGACGGGCGACGGTGCTTGCCCTTGCTGGAGAACAGCATGGATCGATCCCCTCACCGACGCCTGCGAGGTGAGCTGTCGGGTTCGGGCCGGTTGAGTTGCCCGGCCACCCCTCCCCGGTACTTCTGGAAGGCGTGGCTCCACCCCAAGCCCGTTCCGGTGTCAGCCACCGGTCCGGGCACCTACCTTGGGTCCCCCGCTCCTGCCTACGGCGCTTGACGCGACGACTGTCCCCGACGACCGCTGGCAGGATTCGGCGTTGCGGCCACGGGGGCTCGTGGTGACGAGCGGTCCCGACCGTAGACATGCCGCGCGGCGAAATTCAAAGACGATCAGGTCTTCTGAGAGTCATCCCACACTTTCGCCAAATAGGACATATAACAGTATAGCGGGGCGTCAAATGCCGCTATTCGGAGTCCTGTTCGCCCGGCACTTCCAGGGCCTGACCCGGGTCGACATGGTTCGGGTCCGCACCGACGGCCTGCTTGTTCGCGGAGTAGAGGGCTTGCCAGCCGCCGTCCACGTCAAGGGAGTCGGCGATGGAGCCGAGGGTGTCGCCGTCACGGACGGTGTAGGTGCCCGCGGAGGCGGCGACATGGCGACCGGTTCCGGCCGTGTGCTGACCTTCCGTCGCGTTCTCGTCGGCGCTGCCGCCGCGGTGACGGCCGCCGCCGAGGTCGCCGGTGTCGACGAGGCTCCAGGAGCCGCCGTCCTCCCACGACTCGTCGTCCTCGGCCGCGGGGGCAGTGGAGGGCGAACCGACCCCCTTGTCCCCGTGGCCGGCGGCCGGGGGTGCGGACGCGTCGGAGCGGGCGGCACCGGCATCCTTCCCGGCGTCGCCCGAGGCACCCTTCTCGCTCGCGTTCGGGGACGGCTTGCCGGTGCCCTTGGCGGAGGAGTCGGACGAGTGGGACGAGGGGGAGGAGTCGCCCGGTCGGGACGAGTCGGAACCATCGGACGAAGCGCCCGCTCCAGGGGTCTCGCTCGACTTGCCGGCGCCCCCGTCCGGACCGCCCTGGCTGGCGGAGGGGGACTCGCTCACACCCGTGTCGACGTCCACCGAGCCGGAGTTCGAGGTCAGTCCGGCGAGCAGGGCGCAGGTGGCCCAGTGGGTGGTGCCCTGGTCGGCGAGGATCTTCTCGGCCACCGAGATCTGCTGCGAACGGCTGGCCTGGTCGGCGCTGGCCGCGTACTGCGTGCCGCCGTACTTGTCCCAGTCGTCCTGGGATATCTGGAGGCCGCCGTAATAACCGTTGCCGGTGTCGGCGCTCCAGGAGCCACCGCTCTCGCACTCGGCGACCTTGTCCCAGGTGGTGCCGTCGGCCGCGTCGGCGCTCGCCGCCCCGAGGAGCGGGATGGCGATGGCTGACGTGGTGACGCCGGCCGCGACGAGGAGCGCCGGAGCCTGGCGGGGGCGACGGTGCCTACCGTTCCCGGAGAGCATGCGGTTGCCTTTCGTGCGACAGCGGTACGGCGTGGCGAGTGGTGCTCGGCGCCATGCTGATGGGTGAACGTAGCGTCAGACGAACACTTGTCACAAGTTCATGCCGCAGAGATCACGTGAAGATCACTTAGTTGAACATCCGTCACAGGTGGTTTCACGACGGGGACCGACCGGTGTGAACTCCACCGGCAGGGTGCGCAGTCCACGCATGATCAGCCCGCCGCGCCAGCGGAGGTCGGCCGGATCGGCCGCGAGGGCGAGGTCCGGCAGCCGGGTGAGCAGGGTGGCGAGCGCGGTCTGTCCCTCCAGCCTGGCGAGCGGGGCGCCCAGGCAGTAGTGGATGCCGTGTCCGTACCCCAGGTGCTGGTTGTCGCGGCGGCCGAGGTCCAGCAGGTCGGGGTCGGTGAAGCGCTCCGGGTCGCGGTCCGCCGCCGCGAGGACCACCAGCACCGGGTCCCCGGCGGCGATGTCCTGGCCGCCGATGGCGAGCGGCTCGGTGGCGTAACGCCAGGTCGCCAGCTCCACCGGCCCGTCGTAGCGGAGGAGTTCCTCCACCCCGGTCTGGAGCAGGCCCGTCTCCCCGGCGGCCAGCGAGAGCTGGAGGCGGCGGCGCTCGTCGGGGTGGGTGAGCAGCGCGTAGGTGCCGTTGCCGATCAGGTTGACGGTGGTCTCGAAGCCCGCGAACAGCAGGATGAAGGCCATGGCGGCGGCCTCGTTCTCGGTGAGGTGCTCGCCGTGGTCGGAGGCCCGGATGAGCGCCGAGATGAGATCCTCGCCGGGCGCCGGCTCGGCGGGGAGTGCCTGGCGCTTGCGGTGGATGAGGTCCGCGAGATAGCCCCGCATCCTCTTCACCGAACGCGCCACCCCGCCCCTGGGCCCGCCGCCGTGCCGGATCATCATCCCCGCCCAGTCCCGGAAGTCGTCCTGGTCCTCGCGCGGGACGCCGAGCAGGTCGCAGATGGCGTAGATGGGCAGCGGGAAGGCGAACTCGTGGATGAGGTCTGCCGAGCCCCGCTCGGCGAACCGGTCGATGAGGTCGTCCGTCAGCTCCTGCACCCGGCCCTCGAACTCGGCCACCCGGCGCGGGGTGAACGCCTTGCTGACCAGCCGGCGCAGCCGGGTGTGGTCCGGCGGATCGATGTTCAGCAGGTGGGTCATCAGGTCGGCCTTGCGCTCACCGGGGATACCGGTCTTCCCCTTGGCCTGCGCGGTCTCGGCGTGGTGCGCCGGGTTCTTGCTGAGCCGCTGGTCGGCCAGGGCCTGCTTGGCATCGGCGTACCGGGTGACCAGCCACGCGTCCACCCCGCTGGGCAGCTTGGTCCAGTGCACGGGAGCGTGCTCCCTCAGCCAGGCGTAGGCGGGATAGGGGTCGGCGGCGAACTCCCAGGTGAAGAGGTCCGGGGCCGGGGCCTGGGAGGGAGCTCCGGAGGTGGGGTCGTCGGGGGTGGGCTGGTGCGGCTGGGTCACTCCCCGACGGTATCCGGCGGGCCGGGGTGGAGGCGGGTCGGCTCCTTTCCCTCGGGTCTGCGGGAGGGGGGCTCTGTGCTGGTGGGGAGCCCGCGCCGGTGCGGGCCGGGCCGGCGGGGTTACTCGGTGCCGGTGTCCGGGGCGGGTACGCCCTCCGCGGTGCGTATCGCGTCCCGGTAGGTGCGGGCAGCCGCTCTCAGGGCGGCTTCCGGGTCGACGCCCGCCTGTTCGGCGCGGGCGGCCAGGTCCAGCAGTTCGTATCCGATGCCGTCGCCCTGGGGCAGGGGCACGTCCAGGCCGGCGGTGCGGACGCGGGAGGCCAGCTTGGCGGCGAGGGCGAGGCCGGGCTGGCCGAGGGGGACGCCCTCGGTGACGGAGCTGCGCTGCTTCTCCTCGGCCTTGGTGCGCAGCCAGTGCGCCTTGACGTCCTCGGGGGTCTCGGCATCCTCGTCACCGAAGACGTGCGGGTGGCGGTGGATCAGCTTGGCGACGATGCCCCCGGCGACGTCGTCGACGGAGAAGGGTGCCTGCGCGTCCTCCTCGGCGATGCGGGAGTGGAAGACGACCTGGAGCAGCACGTCGCCCAGTTCCTCCCGCAGCTCCTCGCGGTCGCCCGCCTCGATGGCCTCGACCAGTTCGTACGCCTCCTCGATGCCGTACTTGGCCAGGCCCTCGTGGGTCTGCCGGGAGGACCAGGGGCACTCGGCGCGGATGCGGTCCATGACCTGGACGAGATCGAGCAGGCGGGCGCCGGGCAGGTCGTAGGAGGCGGGCAGCAGCTCCAGTTCGGGCATCCGCACGCGGCCGGAGCCGGCGAGCCGGGCGAGGCCGTCGGTGAGGGCGGGCTCTCCCTCACCGGTGGCGACGACGACCACCGTGCGGCCGCCCGCGCAGGCGTCCACCAGTTCCTCGGCGGTCGGCGACGCCTCCGTCACAGCTGTCCCGGCCTCGCGCAGATACGGCACCTGCGGATGCGCGCCGTCCGCGCACAGCACGGCGTCGGCGGAGCGCAGCGCCTGCCAGGCGGGCCAGGACAGCAGGCCGGGGGCGACGCGGTGGCTGGTGGTGAGCAGGACGATGCGGCCGGGGGCGGATGCGGAGCTGTTTGCGTTCACGATCCGAACGTAACCCAGGACGCGCAATGGCGGGCCGGGTTATCCACAGGGGTGCAGGAGTCCTGTGATCGTATGCCCGGAACGCCGCGCGGGGCCGGGAACCCGCAGGTCGTCCGCACCGCACCGGACGTGCAGCACTCAGGTGCTCTGTGTCGCCGAGGCGTCCCGCAGCCAGGGCGTACGGGCGTCGACCCGGCTGCTCTTGGCCACGTCCCAGGCGCCGTAGCGGGGGTTGACGTCGATGCGGAGCGCCTTGGACGCCTTGGAGAGGGCGGCCCAGAACGGGGGCTGGCTGGTGTCGGTGCCGAGCTTGGCGGCGAGCTTCCGCGCCTCGATCTGGAGACCGAGGTTGTCGTCGAGGCGCTCGGGGGCGATGCCGTACTTCTGGAGCCAGGCGGACCGGAGCTGCTCGGCGCCGCCCGCCTGCTTCTGCAGGTCGGCGCGCATCCGCTGGATCTCCTTGCGGGTGACCGTGACGCCCTGGTCGCGCGCGGCGCGGTGCAGCACCCGGTCCAGGACCATGTTGTGCAGGGTGTCGCGGGTGAGGCTGCCGGTGGAGGCGAGGACCTGCTGGTACTGGGCCTGGTCGGTCACCTCGGCCCGCTGCGCCGCCCGTACCTCGTTCACCCGGCTCTCCAGCTGCGACACCGTGATCCGCTGCCCGCCGACGACGGCCGCGGCGCCCGGATGCGCGTCGTTTCCGCAGGCGGTCAGGAGCGGGGCCGCGGCGATCGCGGCGGTGAGGACCAGCGTGGTGCGACGGCGGCGGAGCAAGGGGAACCTCCTGAGGAGATTGTGCGACGGTGCACAAAGTCTTGCGGTGATCGATGTTAGGCAGCCGTGCTGCTCCGGCCAACCCATTGGACCAACGATTCACCACGAGTTCGGGCACCGCCGCGTCACTCCGCCGAGGGGCGCGGCGGGGGCGGCGGCCGTCTCACGCCCGCCGGGTGGTCCGCACGATCCGCACCGCGGGCCACACCAGCAGACCGGTGACGCCCCAGAGGAAGCCCGAGAGGGCGAGCCACTCCCCCATGGTCAGCTCCGGGTCCTCGGCCTCGAACACCGTGAAGGAGAGGGCCACGAAGCCACCGAGCACGGCGAGGATCACGAGGACGACCAGCCCGATGGACTGTACGACGGTCCGCCGCGTGGGCGTACGGGCGCCCGCGGCCCCCTGAGCACCGCCGCCCTCCTGCCGGGCGGCCGAGGAAGCGGGCCTGGCCGCGGGCTGCTGCCGGGGCGGCAGGTGCACGACCGCGTGCGGCGGCACGGCGGCGTCCAGGGCGGCCATCGTGTGGGCGTCGATGCCGTGGAGGCCCGGCTCCACCTCGACGGTCAGACCGTCGGCGCCGACCAGCCGCCGGCCGCCGTCGGGCCAGCTCAGCACGGCGGCGCAGGCGCGGTAGTGGACCGTGACTGCGCGCTCGGAGCCGTCGGCCGTCCGCCCGGTCAGGCTGACGCCGTCGGCGCCCATGATCAGCGCCGTGTCGCCGCCGCGGGCGTCGAAGCGCCGGCCGGTGACCGCGTACGGGGAGTCGACGGGGGCGGCGGTGTATCCGGCCCAGTCGGCGCGGTGACCGCCGGGCACCTGGAGCAGGGCGGTGCCCGCCGCTTCCACGGCCACCTGGTGCAGATGGGCCGGGGTCACCCCGCGCATCTCGGCGCGCAGTTCGTCGACGGTGCGCAGCGGGCGCCCGGCGAGCAGGTCCTCCGCCAGGCCCGGCAGTCTGCGGGCCGCCGCGTCGGGGGCGCCCAGGGCGCCGTCGATGCGGCCGCGCACAGCGTCGAGGTCGGCCTGGGTGATGCGGCCCGCCTGGAAACCGGCGAGCACGTCGACGAATCCGCCGAGCACCGCGTCCTGCTTGGCGGGCAGGCTGTCCGCGAACGCGGTGACGAGGGCGTGGCCGTCCCGGCGGGAGGTGAAGTCGCTCGCGGCGGTGTACGAGTAACCGCCCTCCTGCCGCAGCGAGCGGGTCAGTTCGCGCTCCAGGACGCCCGAGTACAGCCAGGCGGCGGTCGTGTCGGCGACCACGGCGTCCAGCAGGACCCCGCCGGTGCCGTCCGAGAAGTACGCCGGGGTGGCGGGCAGGGCCGAGGTCACCGCGGGCATCGCACGCCGGTCGCCCGCGGGGAGCTTGAGGGAGAGACCGGCCGGGATGTGCTCACCGGCGATCCACAGCACCGCGTTGTCCGCCGTGAACCAGCTCCGCGCCCACTGCCACACGTCCTGCGCGCTCGCGTTGCGCACACCCCACTCCGGGTAGCTGACCAGGCCGTACCCCTGGGCGCCGTACCGCCACAACGGGAGCAGGCCGGAGTCGCGGCGGGACTCCTCGGTGCGCAGGATCTCCTTCTCCGTCTCCAGCCGGTCCATGGGCAGGTCGGTCAGGGAGGCGCAGACACCGGTGAGGTAGGCGGCGATCTCGTGCTCGGCGCCCTCCACGTGGAAGTGGGTGAACGCGGCCTTGGTCGCGCCGTTGTAGTGGTAGTCCGCCACGCCCTGGCGGTACAGCGCGAGGTGCTCGACGAGATGGGTGAGCCCCGCCCGGCCGAGGGTCTCGTCGGCGATCCCGACCCGGAAGACGAGCCCGGCGCGCATCGGCCCGGCCGCCTGGACGAAGAGCGTGGGTATGCCGTCGACCTGGGTGTGGTGGACGGCGGCGTGCGGGTTCATCCTCGGCCTCTGTTCGGCATGGTGGTCATCGTCGGGCGAGCGCCGCGTCGCGGTGCTGGACGTACGCCTCGGCGGGCTTGCCGAGGTAGCTCCAGGGGAACTCGGACGCCAGGTTGCCGAGGGCACGGAAGTGGTGGGCGGCCCGGGCGGTGTCCCCCATCAGGGAGAACAGGGCGGCGTACGTGCCCTCGACGCCGACCCAGCCGTAGCCGCGCGCGAAGTCGGGGTGGGCCACCGAGCGCCCGGCGCTCTCCACGAGTTCGGTGTGGACGTGGGGGCGGCGCAGATACTCGGTGCGCTCCCGGCCGGCGTCGAGTTCCAGCCAGTGTTCGAGGTGGACCTCCGCCACCAGGCCGCCGTTCAGGGCGCCCTCGGGGGCGGCGAGCATGCACTCGCGGGCGAAGCCGTGCGCGTCCTCCCAGGTGCCGCTCCACTTGGGGCACAGCTGCTGGAGCAGCCGGGCCTGGCCGGTGAAGTGGTGCGGGTGGTGCTTGGCCAACTGCCGGTAGCGGCGCCGGGCCTCGTTCTGGCCGAGTTGCAGCCCTCGTGCGGTGTTGAGCCGGGCGGCCCAGGCCGCGTCGGCGGCCGGGTCGAGGGCGGTGGCGCGTATGAGGTACTGCTCGGCGGTCCGCAGATGTGCGTGGAAGGCGGCGAACTGCTCCCGGTCGACGTGCTCGGCGCGGGCCGCGGTGCGCACCGCCCAGCCGATCTCCACCTCCCGGGCGCCGAGCAGCGTCAGGCCCAGTACGTCGTCGGGGAAGGCCTCGATCCGGGCGCGCAGGGCGTGTTCGACACCGTCCACCTCGCTGACGATCCGGACGGGGAACGCCCGGTCGGTGCCGTGCGGCAGCCCGTGGAAGTACCGCCACAGCGCCTCCAGGTCGCCCGCGGCGGCAGCCTGCCGGAGCCAGGCGACCTCGGGGAAGGCGGACGCGACCTCGAAGTCGGGTGGCGGCAGGGAAGATCCGGAAGCGAACGACATGCGGCGGATACTAGGTGAGACCAGCGGCGACCCCGCGCACGGGGCGCCTTACGGAACTTCAGTACAACCATCGCGGCCCGGCGCGGGTCTCCTTGGGGCCCTACGTTCCAGCAGCGCTTCCCCGGAGTCCCAGATGTCCCTCAATGCCCGCCGCAACCGGCAACTGCTCGAAGCCACCGCCCCCTTGCTGCTCCAGGGTGAGCGGGTGGAGTTCACCTCGCTGGCCGGGGTCGGCTCGGTGTCGGTGCGCAGGCAGGCGCTCACCGCGGCGGTGGTCGGGGTGCTGAGCGCCGGGACGGTGATGGCCACGGTCACGCCCCGCCCGCTCTACCTGGTGCTCACCGATCAGCGTCTGCTCTTCTTCGACGGCAACCAGGGCCGCAAGCCCGGCAGGCTGGTGCTGAACCTGCCCCGTCCCCACCTCTCCGCGGGCAACTCGAAGAAGGTGTTCCTCGGCCTGCAGTTCGCCACCGTCCTCTCGCTGGCCGGCGAGGAGCACGGGCTGAAGGTGACGTTCCCGGTCCAGCACAAGTCGGACGGGCCGCGCTTCGTCGCGGGGCTGCCGGTGACGCGCTGAGCGCTTCAGCGCACCTGGCCCAGCCATTGCAGGGTCCGCCGGATCTCCATCGCCGTCGGATGTCCGGGGCCGTGCACCCGCTCCACGTCCATCAGCAGCCGCGCCAGCGTGTCGTGCGCTGCCGGGCGGTCGCCGAGGGCCAGCAGCAGATGACCTGTGCGGCGCCGGACGTCGTGGGCGAGACCGGGGTCCTCGAAGGCGTACCGGTTCTCGTAGTAGGGCAGCAGCGCGCGGTACTCCGCGAGCGCGGCGGCCGGTTCACCCAGTTGCTCAAGGCACTGCGCGGCTTCGTAGCGGAAACGCAGGGACTGCTGGTCGGCCCGGCCCGCCTCCGCGGCCCGTTCGTCGGCGAGACGGCGCAGCTCGGGCAGGGCACGCCGGTACTGGCCGTCGTCGAGCAGCGTGGCCGCGTACTGCTTGCGCAGGGTACGCACGACCGCCGAGTGCTCGCCGTGCTGTTCGGCCGCGGTGGGCAGGATCGCGCCGAGGATGTCCACGGCCTGGGTGATGCGCCCTTCCCCGAGCAGCCGCTTGACCTCGTCCACGGCGGCCGCGACGTCCGGCTTGTCGTCCACCGGGGGCGCCGGGGCGACCGGTGCGGGCTGCGGCGCGGGAGTGCGGGCGCGGTCCGGCCAGGGGGCGTGCGGACGCAGGAAGGGACGTGTGGGGTCGAGCGGCGCGCTGGTGGGCGTGCCGCGCGCGGGCAGGAGCGGCGCGAGCTGTTCGTACACCTCCTGCGCCGAGGCCGGGCGGGCCTGCGGGTCCTTGGCGAGCAGGCGCAGCACCAGCGCCTCCAGCGCGGCCGGCACCTCGGGGCGCAGCCGGCGCACCGGGAGCGGAGGCTCGTACAGGTGCCGGTGCAGTACGCCGAGCGCGGTGGAGCCGGTGAACGGCACGTCTCCACTGAGCAGTTCGTGCATCAGCACGCCCAGGGCGTACAGGTCGGTGTACGGGCCGACCGCGCCGCCCATCGCCTGCTCCGGCGCCATGTAGGCGGGCGAGCCGATCGGTGAACCGGTGTGCGTGAGGCGGGTGGTGTCGGTGTCCATGACGGACGCCACTCCCAGGTCGAGCACGGTGACGGTGCCGTCCTGCTTCACCATCACGTTGCGCGGCTTGAGGTCCCGGTGCACGATCGGCACCGCGTGCACCGCGCTCAGCACCGCGCACAACTGCGCGGCCACCGAGACCGTCCAGTGCCACGGGTACGGGTCGTGCTCCGCGAGGTGGTCGGAGAGGTCGGCGCCGTCCACGTACTGCATGACGAGGAACAACTCCTCGCCCTCGCTGCCCGCGTCGTGCACGGTGACGAGGCCGGGGTGGTCCACCTGCGCGGTGACCCGGCACTCGCGCAGGAACCTGCGGCGCAGCTCGTCCGCCTCGAGACCGGCCACCTTGTCGGGGCGGAGCAGCTTCACCGCGACCCGCCGGTCGAGCCTGCGGTCGTACGCCGTCCACACCTGGCCCATGCCGCCCTGCCCGATCAGCGTGGACAGCTCGTACCGGTCGGCGACGACGCGTCCCTGCGCCACGCTCACCGGCCGCCCTCGGACTTGCCGTCCTGCCGGCGCAGGTAGGCGCTCAGCTCGTCCAGTTCGGCGCGCACCTGGTCGATACGGGCGGGCGCGGGGCGGGGCGGGGTGGAAGGCTGGGGCGGGACGGCGTGGGGGGTGGGGTGTTCCGGCCGGGGCGGGGGCGGCATCCGGACCGGCGTGTCACTGTAGTGCGCGGCGGGCTGCGGGTAGCCGTAGGCGACAGGCAGCGTCTGGCCGTGCGGTGACGTGTAGCCGGCCGGTGAGGCGACCTTGCTGTGGAACCGGATGTCGGCGACCAGGAAGTGGACGGCCGCGCCCAGGGCGACGAACAGGATCGCGATCACCACGACGTCACTCCACGGGTCGTCCTCCGGCAGCTCACCGATTGCCACGAAACAGCCGACGGACAGCACCAGACTGATCCAGGACGCCAGCCAGTCGTACCAGCGCCCCCGCAGGAACGCGACCCTGAACAGCGGCACGCAGGCGAAGACGCCGCACGACAGCAGGGCGCAGGCGACCATCAGCACGCGCAGGGTGATGACGGTCCCCGCGCTGCGGGCGGGCGGCGGCTGCCCCTGGCCGTGCATGACTGCTCCTGGACGGTTCGGTATCGGGGTTCGAGCGTATAGGCCCGCGCCGACAGGGTGTTACCCGTTGTACCGAACCGTTGCCCGGGGTTCCGCTCAGTGCGGCTCGACCGTGCCGTCCGTGAGCCCGTCGTACATGCCGCGCAGCAACTGCTCCCCCAGCCTGCCCGCTCGGCGCAGCGCCTGCTCGAACTCGTCCAGGGCCCGGAAACGGGCGCCGTAGCGGCGCTGTTCGTCCAGCGGGAGGCGGGGCAGTTGCAGGCGGCGCACGTCGAGACGGGTGGCGGTGGATGCGTAGCTGCTGGCCTGGCGGTTGTTGGCGGTGCCGCGCAGGAACCCGGCGAGGAACCACGCGTCGAGCGCGCCGGCGTCCGTGCGCAGCAGGACCAGGTTGCGGCCGAGCGCGGCGCCCGCCGTCGCCTCGTCCACCACACGGGCCACCGAACCGCCGCCGAGCACCGGTACGACGACGTCGCCGGGCTCGGTCAGCACGGCCTCCTCGTCGCTCTCCGGGAGCGTGCCGGAGGGGGGTGATCCGGCGAGCACGTCGTGGTCGGTGAGGACGGGCACGCGCGCGCGTGGGGCGCCGGCCGTGCTCCCCGGGGTGCCCGGCGTGGCGCCGGTGCGCAGCATCAGGGCCCCGCCCCGGGCGAGTTCGCCGACCGTGGTGAGCGGCCAGCGGGCGGGCGGGGCCGGAACGGCGGGCGGCGGGGTGAGGCCGGCGGTGAGGCGGAGGGTGGCGGCCAGGTCGTCCCGGACGGTGGCGAGCTGCTCCACGCCGTCGGCCGCGGCGGGCGGCGGGAGGTGGCGGGCGGGGGCGAGGTCCACGTCGTCGTCGAGGAGTTCGATGACCGGCACGGACCGCGCGCGGCCGGGCCGCTCAGCGAGCTTCCCCTCCCGGGCGAAGGTGCGCCAGGCGTCGAGCGCCGCGTCCCGCACCGCCGGCCAGTCCGGTCCGCCGCGCGTCTCCCCGGCGAACGCCCCCGTGTCCACGAGCAGCACCTCCGGCGCCACCGGCGTCCGGTCGGGGCGGCGCAGCAACCAGAGGTGGAGCGGCAGGTTGTACGGCGGCGCCGCCCCGACCGGCAAGGCGATCACGGCTCTGAGCGCGCCCCGGCGGAGCAGGTCGGCCCGGATACGGCGCCCGGAGCGCCGGGAGGCCGCGGCCGGCGGCATGAGCAGCACCGCGGTGCCGCCGTCGGCCAGCCGAGCCAGCGCGTGCTGCACCCAGGCCAGCTCGGACTCGTTGCGCGCCGGGAAGCCGTACTCCCAACGTACGTCGTAGGCAAGCTCGTCGTGTCCCCAGTTGCGCTCGTTGAACGGCGGGTGGCACAGCACCGCGTCAACCCGCAGTTCCGGGTACGCCTCCGCACGCAGGGTGTCCCCCGCCGCGCCGCGCACGGCCGCGCGGGTGTGCAGCGAGAGTCGCAGCGCGGTGAGCGCGACGAGGTCGGGGGCGCTGTCCTGGGCGTACAGCGTCTGGTCGGGGCGGGCTTCGACGGCCCGCAGCAGGGCGCCGGTGCCGCAGGCGGGGTCGAGCACGGTCAGTGCGGGACCTGCCAACTCCGCCATGAGCCCGGCCGGCTCGACCGGGGTGGGCGTGTACTGGCGGGAGTGCGCGTCCAGGTAACGGCCCAGCAGGAACTCGAAGGTCTGCCGCGCTCCAAGCTCCCCGGCGAGTTCGACGGCCCCGCGCAGCAGGGGGGCGGAGGAAAGGAGCTGCGGACCGGACGGCGTGTGAACCGGCGTCGCGGTGTTCACAGAGCCTGAGGTGGTCACGGGGGCCGAAGCGTTCACAGGCTTGCAGCCGAACCGCGACGCGATCACCCCGTCAAGCACACCGGGCAGCTTCGCGCCGAGCCGCTCGTCCGAGCCGGCGCCGATGTCGAGCCAGACGGTCGGCCGTTCCTGGACGAGCAGCAGGACGCAGCCCACGTGCACCAGAGCCACGGCTGGCCCCTCGGGGTGGCCGGCGAGCTGCTGCCAGACCCGCTCCCGCAACGGCACCTCGGCGAGTTTCCCCTGCTCACGCAGCCATTCCTCAACCTCGGCGAGCGCGAAGGAGGGGCTGGTGTCGGTACCGCCGACCGGCTTGGGGAAGTCGGGGTGCCGACGGCGCCAGTTGCTGACGGCGGCCCGGCCCACCCCGGCGAGCCGCGCGATCCCGGCTGCGGTCACTTCTGTCGCGTTGTCCTGCACCGACCCCGCTCCCCTCGTCCCATGTGTGCACGAGCATACCGACGCACACACGACCTTCGGACTCACACTGTGCACTCCCTATTTCCTGAAAAGCTTGTTGACTCGGTTCACATGCTCTGTTTTCATTGACTCAGCGAACGAGCGGCTCGCCGAAGGAGGTTGGCCGCAGACATCGGGGGAGGGACGCGCCGTGGGCCTGATGGGCAGGATCGCGCTCAACGCAGCCACCGGACTCGTCGTCATCGGCGCCATCTCCGCGAACGCCGGTCACGCGGGCGATCTCGACGCCGGGAGCTCGAGCGGGGAGGCTTCCACCACCGCCGGAAGCGGGTCCCGTCAGGTGCCGGGCGGTGATGGTGCCTCGGAGGGCGCCGGGTCGGGCGCGGCGAAGGGCGCACTGTCCGGTGACGCTGATTTCCGGGTCGGTACGGACATCGCACCGGGCACCTACCGGTCCATCGGCAACGCCCACCGCTCCTGCCGCTGGGAACGCGTCAGGGATGCCGAGCATCCCTTGCGCTCGGTGATCGCCAACGGCCACACCACGGGCACCGCCGTCGTCACCATCCGCTCCACGGACGCCTACTTCAGGTCGGCCGGCTGCGGGGGCTGGGAGAGGACCGGCTGACCCGAGCCGGGCACCAGTTCCCCTTTGGCGAGATCCCCTTCACGGGACCTCTGCGCCGTCCGGCGCACTCACACCCGGACCGGCACCTCACTTCTCCGTATCTCCTCTCACGACTCCTCAGTAGGAACTCTCATGCGCATTCCGCCCCGCTTCGCCCAGCTCGTCGCCGTCGCCGCGCTTCCGCTGGCTCTGGCCGCCTGCTCGCCCAGCTCGTCCGACTCCGCCGCCCCGGCCAAAAAGCCCCAGGCGAACGATTCGGACGCCGGCCTGATGACGGGCACCCGGCTGAAGAAGGCACTGGCACCGGCGTCGGTGTTCCCCTCCAACCTGAGCGCGGTCGCCGACGGCTTCTCGGACAGCGGCGAGGAGTTCGCGTCCCCCGCAAGCCCGGACACCGCCAAGCCGGACTGCACCAAGTTCGAGAACACGACGTGGCTGGACGTCTCCGGATTCAAGGGAGGCGTGTCGTTCGCACAGGGCGAGTACGCCAACAAGGACGAGACCGAGGAGATGGTCCAGGAGATCGATGTGTTCCAGGGCAAGACGGCCGGCACGGTGATGCGGCGGATACGTGCGGCCGCCGGCGCCTGCGCCACGTTCACCGACCTCAACGACCACTCGAAGGTGAAGCTGTCCGGCAGCACCACCTCCGGGCTCGGTGATGACGCCTCCACCATGACGATGACCAGCGGTCACTGGGAGAGCGGCACGACCCTGGTGGCCGCGCGCGTGGGCAACGCCGTGGTCACCGTGACCTCCACGGCAGGCAAGGACAACGGCGCCGCCAACGCGGCCAGGCTGGCGGGGCGTCTCGTGGACTCGCTGAAGGCCGCCGGCGCCGAGGGCTGAACCGACGGAGGGTGATCCGCCGGGCGGCCGCCGGTCAGCGCGCCCGGAAGCGGGACGGGGCGTTGGTGGGGTTGCCGCCTGTGGGGAGTTTCTGGCCGGGGCAGGAGGTGAGGATCTTCTTCATCGCGGACTTCTCGGCCGAGGTGACCCAGAGGTCGTACTTCTTCTTCACGGCGACCTGGGCGGCGACGTAGGTGCAGCGGTACCCCTTCTCCGGGGGGACCCAGCTCGCGGTGTCGCCGTCGCCCTTGCCCCGGTTGGTGCCCGCGTCGACCGCGATGAGGTTCAGGGGGTCGTTGGCGAGGGCTATGCGCTTGCTGCTGTCCCAGTACTTGGCGCCCTTCTGCCAGGCGTCCGACAGGGCGACCACATGGTCGATGTCGACCAGGCTGCGGCCGCGCCGGTAGGTGACCGTCTTGCCGGAGTAGGGGTCGGGCTTCAGCACGCCGAAGGTGACCTTGCACTTGCCTCCGCTGAACCTCACCTCCTTCAGGTCGCGCCTGAGGATGTCGTCACGGGTGTCGCAGGAGTTGGAGTCGGTGTCGGCCCAGGCGCTGCCGAAGCGCTCACGGGAGTAACCGGTTTTCGGTGCACGGCCCTTGACGTCCAGTGAGTCGACGGCGGTGAGGGCCGCACCCCTGGCCCCCGTCGGCTCCGCGCCGGAGGAGCCGTCGACCTCTTCGGCCTTGCAGCCCGTCACGGCGGTCATCACGGCTATGGCGGTGACCGCCCCGCCCCACAGACGCTTCACGTGCGCCCCCTCGTTCGCCCTGGTCCGTCCGCGGGCGCGGGCGGAGAGATCCGCCCTCCACCGTAACGGCCCCACCGCGCTTGGTGGATGGGTACAGAAGGGGTGTACAGGGGCATCGGGGGCCTTGGGCGTACTCCGGTCCGGTTCCCTCGCTCAGATCCTGCCTGTCCCCAGGGTCGACTCGGAGGGCAGCAGACCGGAGGAGAGGACCGCGACCCAGTGGTCGCCGAGCAGGTCGCCCAGGCGGTCCGCGCCCGTCCGGCCGAGGGACTGCCAAGGGGCGGCGGCCAGCCGGTCGGTGTGCTCCTCGACGCGGCGGCGCAGGACGCGGCCCTCCTGCGTGGCCGTGCCGTCCGGCTCCACGAGGCCGCGCACCGCGAGGCGTTCGCGGGCGGCCACCCATTCCTGCCGGCTCCAGCCCCGGCTCTCGAAACGTTCCACGGACGCGGCGCCTGTCGCCGCGAAGGACACCAGGGACTCCACGGGGTCGAGTCCGGCGACGAGCAGGGCGGACAGGTGGCCGTCACCGCGGTGCTCCCGCAGGATGGTGGCCGCGTGCCACAGCTGGAGGTGCGGGGGCTCGGGCCACGGGAGTTCGGCATTGGCCGCCGCGAGGGGGCGGCCCTCGGTGCCGGCCGACTCCGCCGCGCGACGGGCCAGGGCGGCGGCCTCGGCCAGGCCGGGCCCCTCCACGGCGTCCCCGAGTATGGCGCGGTGGGCGCGGTCGATGCCGCGCAGGCGGGCCGCCAGGACTTCACCGGGTCCGGCGATGCCCCACGCCCCCTTCATGTGCCGGGCGACCAGGCGGGGGCTGAAGCTGTAGAAGGCGGAGGTCACCCGCTCGGCGCCGACCTCTCCCAACGGGGCCGCGCGCAGCGGGAAGTACGCGGGCCAGCGGTCCTCCGTGCCGTACCCGAGCGCGGCCGCCTCCTCTTCCACCTCGGGTGCGTAATAGAGCAGAGCGTGGAACGGCTCCAGCAGGTGCCAGAGCTGGCGCACGCGGGCTGTCTCCACCGTTTCCATCGTCTTTCCGGACATGCCGGTCCCCTCCCCCGGATACGGCCGTCGGCCGGCCGCCCTCGACTTGACACTGACTAGATTGCGGGAGCGAAAGGAACTTGTCAATGACTAGATTCTGCGTATTCTGGTTCCATGAGCCCCTCGAACTCCACGTCCGCGGACCGGCGGACGTACCACCACGGCGATCTGCGGCGGGCCGTGCTGTCCGCCGCGCTCGACGTCATCGCCGCCGAAGGACCCGGCGCACTGAGCCTGCGTGATCTCGCCCGCCGCGCCGGGGTCTCGCACGCGGCGCCCGCGCACCACTTCAAGGACCGCACCGGACTGCTCACCGCGATAGCCGCCGAGGGGTTCGGCCTGCTCGCGGACGCCCTGCGGGAGGCCCCCGGCCTGCGCGAGGCCGGTGTGCGGTACGTCCGCTTCGCTCGGGAACACCCCGCGTACTTCCAGATCATGTTCGGCCCGGAGCTGCTGCGCGCCGGGGACCTGGAACTGAGCACGGCCCGCGCCCTGGCCGGTGACGCCCTGAGCCGGGCCGTCGCGGGCGTCGATTCCGGCGACCGGGGCCCCGACGCCCGGCTCGCCGGGACGGCCGCCTGGTCACTGGCCCACGGCTACGCCACGCTGCTCCTCGGCCACAACCTCGACGAGCAGCTGGGAGAGGAGGACCCGGAGGACACGTTCCGCGCACTCACCGCGATGCTGTTCCATTCGGCGGCCGACTGACGCCGGACCCGGGCAGCAGAACGGGCCGAGGGAACCAGCGCTCCCCCGGCCCGCTGAAGGCCTTGCTCAGGACCCCAGGATCGACGCCAGGAACTCCCCCACCCAGCCCAGGAGTTCACGGCCGACCAGCGGCTTGCCGCCGACCTTGGCCGTCTTGGGACGTGGCACCAGTACCTGGTGCGCGGTCGGCTTGATGACCGAGCCGGGGTACAGCCGCTGCAGCCGCAGCTCCTGCGACTCGCGCAACTCCACCGGCGCGAAGCGGATGTTGTTGCCCTGGAGGACGATCTCGCCGACACCGCAGGCCCGCGCGAGCATGCGCAGACCGGCGACGAGCAGCAGGTTCTCCACCGGTTCGGGCAGCTTGCCGTAGCGGTCGGTGAGTTCCTCGCGGACGGCCTTGATGTCGTCCTCCGAGTTGGCGGAGGCGATGGACCGGTACGCCTGGAGGCGCAGCCGCTCGCCCGGCGCGTAGTCGTGCGGGACGTGCGCGTCGACCGGAAGCTCGATCTTGACCTCGAGGGGTGCCTCCTCCTCGATCTCGCCGGTCTCCAGCTGGCGCCGGTAGTCGGCCACCGCCTCGCCCACCATGCGCATGTACAGGTCGAAGCCGACACCCGCGATGTGGCCGGACTGCTCGCCGCCGAGCAGGTTGCCCGCGCCCCGGATCTCCAGGTCCTTCATGGCCACGTACATGCCGGCGCCCATCTCGGTGTGCTGGGCGATGGTGGCGAGCCGTTCGTGCGCGGTCTCGGTGAGCGGCTTCTCCGGCGGGTACAGGAAGTAGGCGTAGCCGCGCTCGCGGCCTCGGCCGACGCGGCCGCGCAGCTGGTGCAGCTGGGAGAGGCCGAAGTTGTCGCCGCGCTCCACGATCAGCGTGTTGGCGTTGGAGATGTCGATGCCGGACTCCACGATCGTGGTGGAGACCAGGACGTCGAACTTCTTCTCCCAGAAGTCCACCACGACCTGCTCCAGGGCCTGTTCCGACATCTGGCCGTGGGCCGTGGCGATACGCGCCTCGGGGACGATCTCGCGGAGCTTGGCGGCCGCGCGGTCGATGGACTCGACCCGGTTGTGGATGTAGAAGACCTGGCCTTCGCGGAGGAGTTCGCGGCGGATGGCGGCGCCGATCTGCCGCTCCTCGTAGGGGCCGACGAAGGTGAGGACCGGGTGGCGCTCCTCGGGCGGGGTGGTGATGGTGGACATCTCGCGGATGCCGGTGACCGCCATCTCCAGGGTGCGCGGGATGGGCGTGGCGGACATGGTGAGGACGTCCACGTTGGCGCGCAGCTTCTTGAGCTGCTCCTTGTGCTCGACGCCGAAGCGCTGTTCCTCGTCGACGATGACGAGGCCGAGGTCCTTGAACTTGGTCTCGGAGGAGAACAGGCGGTGGGTGCCGATGACGATGTCCACCGAGCCGTCCTTGAGCCCCTCCAGGACGGCCTTGGCCTCGGTCTCGGTCTGGAAGCGGGACAGGGCGCGCACCTTGACCGGGAACTGCGAGTACCGCTCGGAGAACGTGCCGAAGTGCTGCTGCACCAGCAGCGTGGTCGGCACCAGGACGGCGACCTGCTTGCCGTCCTGGACCGCCTTGAAGGCGGCGCGGACGGCGATCTCCGTCTTGCCGTAGCCGACGTCGCCGCAGATCAGCCGGTCCATGGGGACGGACTTCTCCATGTCCTCCTTGACCTCGGCGATGGTGGTGAGCTGGTCCGGGGTCTCCGCGTACGGGAAGGCGTCCTCCAGCTCCCTCTGCCAGGGGGTGTCACCGCCGAAGGCGTGGCCGGGGGCGGCCATGCGGGCGCTGTACAGCCGGATCAGGTCGGCGGCGATCTCCTTGACGGCCTTCTTGGCGCGCGCCTTGGTCTTCGTCCAGTCGGCGCCGCCCAGGCGGTGCAGGGTGGGGGCCTCGCCGCCGACGTACTTGGTGATCTGCTCCAGCTGGTCGGTGGGGATGTACAGCCGGTCGCCGGGCTGGCCGCGCTTGGCGGGGGCGTACTCCACGACCAGGTACTCGCGGGTGGCGCCCTGGACGGTGCGCTGCACCATCTCGATGTAGCGGCCGACGCCGTGCTGCTCGTGGACGATGTAGTCGCCCGATTCGAGGGTGAGCGGGTCGATGGCCTTACGGCGGCGGGCGGGCATGCGGGCGCCCTCGCGGCCGGCGGCCTTCTGCCCGGTCAGGTCGGTCTCGGTGAGGACGGCCAGCCTGAGCGCCGGGTCCACGAAGCCGTGGTCGATCGAGCCGCAGGAGACGTGGACCAGGGACGGGCTCAGCTCGTCGAGATCGGCGTCCAGCCGGGCCGCGATGCCCTCGCCGCCGAGCACCTCGACGGTGCGGGAGGCCGGGCCGTGGCCCTCGGTGAGGAACACCGTGCGCCAGCCGTCGGCGAGCCAGCCCTTGGTGTCGGCGAGGGCGCGGGCGGTGTCGCCGCGGTAGGTCTCGGCGGCGCGCATGCCCAGCTTGAGGGTGTCGCCGCCCAGCTCCTCGTCGGCTGCGAACGGCGAGACGGACCACCACATCATGTCCAGCTCGCGCGCGCGGTCCCGCACGTCCGCGATGGACCACAGGGAGGCCGCGCCGACGTCGATGGGGGCCTCGCCGCCGCCCGCGCTGGCCGCCCAGGACGCCTGGAGGAACTCCTGCGAGGTGGCGACGAGGTCGGAGGCGCGGGTACGGACCCGCTCCGGGTCGCAGACGACGGCCATCGCGTTCTCCGGGAGCACGTCGAGGAGCAGTTCCATGTCGTCGACGAGGACGGGGGCGAGGGACTCCATGCCCTCCACGGCGATGCCCTCGGCGATCCTGCCGAGCAGTTCACCCAGCTCGGGGTGCTCCTCGGCGAGGGCACGCGCGCGGTCGCGTACGTCGTCGGTGAGGAGCAGTTCGCGGCAGGGCGGGGCCCACAGGCCGTGGTCGGCGACCTCCAGGGAGCGCTGGTCGGCGACCTTGAAGTAGCGGATCTCCTCTACGTCGTCGCCCCAGAACTCGATGCGCAGGGGGTGTTCCTCGGTGGGCGGGAACACGTCCAGGATGCCGCCGCGTACGGCGAACTCGCCGCGCTTCTCGACCAGCTCCACGCGCGCGTACGCCGCGGCGGCGAGGGCTTCCACGACCTCGTTCAGGTCGGCGCTCCGGCCGGTGCGCAGGGATACGGGCTCCAGGTCGCCCAGGCCCTTGACCTGGGGCTGGAGTACGGAGCGCACGGGGGCGACCACGACGGAGACCGGGCCGGTCTCGGGGTCGTCGGGGCGGGGGTGGGTCAGGCGGCGCAGTACGGCCAGGCGGCGGCCGACGGTGTCGCTGCGGGGGCTGAGGCGTTCGTGCGGGAGCGTCTCCCAGGAGGGGTACTCGACGACGGCCTCGGGGGGCAGCAGGGAGCGGAGTGCCGCTGCCAGGTCTTCCGCCTCGCGGCCGGTCGCGGTCACCGCGAGTACCGGGCGGGCGGTGTCGCGGGCGAGGGCGGCGATCGCCAGGGGGCGGGCCGCCGGGGGGCCCACGAGGTCGATGTGGGGGCGGTTGCCGTCCGTGGCCGCGGTGATCGCTTCCGCGAGGGCGGGGTCCTTGACGACGGCGTCGAGCAGACCGTGCAGGCTCATGGGAGGGCTTTTCCGTCCTGGGGGTGGGAACGCGAACCGCCCGACTCGTCGTACGGGCCGGGGGTCTTCCAGCGTACGACGCCGCGGTCCGGCTTGGCGGGGGCTGTGGACAACGTCTGCTTCCCGGGGCCGTGCCGCGGCTTCCGTGGCAGGGGCTCCGCCCCGGACACGCCGGTGCCGGGAGCCCCCGGGCTCCCGGCACCGTATCCCCGTCGGTCCCCTCTATTCCGTGGCGACGGCGCTCAGCACGTTCATCCGCCCCGCCCGGAACGCCGGGATCAGCGCCGCGAAGAGCCCCACGAAGGCGGAGGCGACGAAGACCGTGATGATCGTCGACCAGGGGATGTCCAGCACCTTCAGCCCCTGGAGGGCCAGCAGCTTCTGGGCGGTGGCGCCCCAGCCCATGCCCAGCCCCAGGCCCAGCAGCGCGCCGAAGAGGGCGATCACCACCGACTCCAGGCGGATCATGCGGCGCAGCTGGCGGCGGGAGAGGCCGATGGCCCGCATGAGGCCGATCTCGCGGGTGCGTTCCACCACCGACAGGGCGAGGGTGTTCACCACGCCGAGGACGGCGACGATGATGGCCAGGGCCAGGAGGCCGTAGATCAGGTTGAGGAACTGCCCGACCTGGTCCTTGAGGGCCTGCTTGTAGTCGGTCTGGTCGCGGACGGTGTACTGCGGGTAGTCGTGCAGCGACGCCTTGAGCGCCTTGTACGCGGCGTCCTGCTGCCCCTGCTCGGCGGTGGCGAAGACGAGCAGGTCGAGCGGCATCCTGTCGGCCGGTACGTACTTCTTCGCGGTGGCGATGGAGACGTACATGGCGCCCTTGTCGACGACGACCTCGTCGCTGGTGATCGCGCGGACCGTCAGCCTCGCGGTGCGGCCGTGCTTGAAGGCGACCTCGACCCGGGAGCCGAGCTTGATGCCGTGGTCCTTGGCGAAGCCGGCGAAGACGGACATGGAGTCGGCGCCGTAGGCGTCGGCGAGGTCGCCCCGCACGGTCTCGGTGCGCAGGTCCTCGGCATAGCCGGGGTCGGCGGCGTTGAGGGTCTCGTTCCTGGACACCTCGCCGTCCGGCGTGGTCATGGTCACCGGGAGGATCTTGTACTCGGTGACCCGCTCCAGCCCCGGGGTGCTCCTGAGTGCGTCGACGGCCTGCGGGGTGATGACGGAGCCGTTGTCGCTCTGGACGATGAAGTCGGCGCCGACCGTCTTGTCGAGCTGGTCGGTGGCGGAGGCCACCATGGACGAGCCGACCACGGACAGACAGGCGACCAGGGCGAGGCCGATCATCAGTGCGGCACCGGTCGCGCCGGTGCGGCGCGGGTTGCGCAGCGCGTTGCGCTCGGCCATGCGGCCGACGGGGCCGAACACCCTGAGGACGATCGCGCCGAGGACACGCACCACGCCGGAGGCGAGCAGCGGGCCGATCACCACGAAGCCGATCAGGGAGAGCACGATGCCGAGGCTCAGCCAGGCGGAGCCGGTCGTGGCGTGGTCGCTGCCGGCGGCCATGGCCAGACCGGCGGCGCCGGCGCCGGTGAGGACCAGGCCGATGACCGCGCGGATCGCGCCGGCCCGGGCGTCGGCCGGGGCGCCGGCGTCGCGCAGGGCGGCCATCGGGGAGATCCTGCCCGCGCGGCGGGCCGGCAGGTAGGCGGCGAGGACGGTGACGACGACGCCGAGCACCACACCGGCGACCGGGGTGGTCCAGGCGACCGTCAGGTCGTCCGTGGACAGGTGCATGCCGATCTGGCCCATGAGCTTCATCAGGCCGACGGCGATGCCCACCCCGGCGCCCACGCCGAGCACGGAGCCGACGACGCCGAGGAGCAGGGCCTCGATCAGCACCGACCGGTTGACCTGGCGGCGGGAGGAGCCGATGGCCCGCATCAGGCCGATCTCGCGGGTGCGCTGGGCGACCAGCATCGAGAAGGTGTTGATGATCAGGAAGATGCCGACCAGGAAGGCGATCCCGGCGAAGCCGAGCATCGCGTACCGCATGACGTCGAGGGAGCTCTTGACGTCCTGCTGGTTGGCGTCGGCGACCTCCTTGGCGGTCTGCACCTTGTAGCCGGTGCCCAGGGCGGCGCTCACGTCGCGCTCGAGGCGGGCGTCGGTGACGCCCCGGGCGGCGGTGACGTTGACGTTGGTGAAGACACCGGTGCGCCCCACGAGGGTCTGCTGGGCGGTCTTGGTGTCCAGGTAGAAGATGGCCGCGCCGGGGTTGGTGACGGTGAAGGTGGCGATGCCGGACACGCGCGCCCGGTGGGTTCCGACGGCGGTGATGACCCCGATGCCGTCGCCGAGCTTCAGGTGGTGCTTCTTCGCGGTGTCGGCGTCGACCATGATCTGGTCCGGCCCCTTGGGCGCCGCACCGGTGGTGATCTTCATGGTGCGGGCGTCGTTGGCGTTCCAGTTGCCGACGATGGTCGGGGCGCCGCTGGTGGGTGACAGCTTGTCCTTGTCGCCGTCGACCACGGTGACCGAGGTGGAGAACACGGTGCCCTCGGCCGACTTCACGCCCGGCGCCCGCTCGATCGTGCCGAGCACGGCGGCGGGAAGGACCGGCGGCTTGCCCGTGTCGGAGGTGGTCTCCCCGGTGTCGGAGGCACCCCTGGCGCTCACCGTGACGTCGGCGGACGTCACCTGGAAGAGCTTGTCGAAGGTGGTGTTCATGGTGTCGGTGAACACCAGGGTGCCGCAGACGAACGCCACCGAGAGCAGGACCGCGATCGCGGAGAGCGCCATCCGGCCCTTGTGCGCGAGGAAGTTGCGCAGCGAGGTCTTCAGGACAGTCATGAGGTGCGCCCCCGCGCGTCGAAGTCCTTCATCCGGTCCAGGACCTGCTCGGCGGTGGGCCTCAGCATCTCGTCCACGATCCGGCCGTCGGCCAGGTAGAGCACGCGGTCCGCGTAGGAGGCGGCGACGGGGTCGTGGGTGACCATGACGATGGTCTGGCCCAGCTCGTCGACCGAGCGGCGCAGGAAGCCGAGGACCTCGGCGCCGGCGCGGGAGTCGAGGTTTCCGGTCGGCTCGTCGCCGAAGATGATCTCCGGCCGTGCGGCGAGCGCGCGGGCCACGGCGACGCGCTGCTGCTGGCCGCCGGAGAGCTGGGTGGGCCGGTGCCTGAGCCGGTCCGCCAGCCCGACGGTCTCAACGACCCGGTCCAGCCACGCCCTGTCGGGCTTGCGGCCGGCGATGTCCATGGGCAGCGTGATGTTCTCCAGCGCGTTGAGCGTCGGCAGCAGGTTGAACGCCTGGAAGATGAAGCCGATCCGGTCGCGGCGCAGCCGGGTGAGCTTCTTGTCCTTGAGGCCGGTGATCTCGGTCTCGTCCAGGTGGATCTGACCGCTGGTCACGGTGTCCAGACCGGCGAGGCAGTGCATCAGGGTGGACTTGCCGGACCCGGAGGGGCCCATGATCGCGGTGAACTGGCCGCGGGCGATGTCCACGTCGACGTGGTCGAGGGCGAGGACGCGGGTCTCCCCGGCCCCGTAGGCCTTCACGACCTGCCGCGCTCGTGCGGCGACGGCCGTAGGCCCTCCAGTGCCCCCGTGCCTGGGAATGGTCACAGCCGATGTCACGGTATGTCTCCTATGCGGGTCGATCGCGGGCACCCCGGATCGCGGTGCGATGCGTGAGTGGAGTGGTGCGGGCCGGTACGTCCGTGCGCTACGCCTGAAGTCTGGCCGTGGCGGGGGGTTCCGCACGCTGGTGCGAGCCCCCGTTTCCCGGGGGGAAATCCCTACCCCCGGCGTCGGCCGGCCGCCCCCCCCTGGCGCCGTAAGAAAAGACTAAGGACGGGGTGCGCCCGCCCTCGTCCTCCGCGGGGACGAACCCTCCCCGAGCCCTTCTACGGAGGTACCCCTAGGGGTGCTCCACCGACGGGTGGAGTCCTTCTCAGGGTCGTGTCCACCCCCGGCCCCGGCCGGCCTCCACCCTTGACGCCGCGTCAGGCCTCCCTGCCGGCCCCTAGGCACCACCCACGTCACTGCGCGGCGGCACGCCCCGTCAGCTCGGTCAGCCGGTCGCGCACCCGGCTCGTCTGGTCCTGCACGTCGTCCCAGGTGTCGCTGTGTTCGCGCAGGACGCACTCGGTCTCGCGGGCGATGCACTCCGCGCGGAGGCGGGCCCCGGCGACGATCTCGGCGGCACGCGCGCGTGCCTCGTCCTGGCGGTGCCGCGTCCGGACGGCCGCCTCCTCCAGCGCCCGTCCGGCGGCCGCGAGTCCGGCCTCCGCGCGGGCGGTCCGCCGGGCGAGGCGGGCCTCGGCGGCCGACTCCCGCTTTGCGCGAGCGTGTTCGGCCGCCGCCCGGCGCTCCGCCTGTTCGGCCTCCAGCACGGCGGGCAGCGCGGCGGCGCGGGCGCGCGCCTCGCGCAGGAGCGCGAGGGCCTGCCCGCGCAGTTCCCGCACCTCGCGCCGGGCGCCCACCCGCACCCGGTCGGCCTCGGCACGCGCTTCGAGCAGCAGCCCTGCGGCCTCGTCCTCCGCCTGCGCGCAGCGCGCCCGCGCGGCCTCCCGCACGGCCCGTACGGCGGCGGCCGCGTCCTGCTCGGCCCGCGCCACCTCGTGCCGGGCCCCCTCGTGCGCCGCCTCGCGCACCGCGCGGGCCTCCTCGCGCAGCAGCCCGAAGGCGTACCGGGCGCGTTCGCCGAGGGTGCCGTACTCCTGCGGGGCGAGTCCCGCGGCCGTCTCCCGGAGCCGCGCGGTGTCGGTCTCCATCCGTGCGGCCAGGACGGTCAGCCGGGCCACGCGCTCCCAGGCGGCGTCCCGGTCGCAGGAGAGCGCCGCCAGGAACGCGTCGACCTGGTCGGGGCGGTAGCCGCGCGGTGTCCTCGCTGTGCCGCTCACCTTCGGACCCCTCTCCGCCGGACCTGCCCGACAGGACGATTTCCCGCATATCTTGCCAGTCGCATCACACCTGCTCATAACGTGACACTCCGCGGACATCGCTTGGGCGGATACGAACGGGAAACGCCAAGAAGCCCTTCACCCGAACCGGTGAAGGGCCCCTTGTCCGTCAGGCGGCGTCCACTAGAGCAGGCCGTCCCACATCTGCTCCAGCAGCACCGACCACCAGCTCTCCGGCGACGCCAGCGCGGCCGGGTCCAGGGCTGCCAGCTGGGCCTGGAAGTCGACGGTCCAGCGGGCCGCCTGCTCCTGGTTCAGTCCGTACCGCAGCCGCCACATGCGGCCCAGCAGCGCCAGGCAGCGGGCGAACTCCGGCAGCCCGGAGTTGACGAACTGCGGCGGCACCGGCGCCCCGCCCGGCCCGCTCTCCACGGGCACGGCCACGATGTTCGCGGTGCCGTACTGCACGCAGATCGCCTTGCCGAAGTCGGTGCCCATCACCAGGTAGGAACCCGCGTCCGAGGCCGGGGCCACCCCGCGCTCGGCCGCCAGTTCCGCCAGCGTCGGTACCGGACGGCCCGGCTGTGCCTGCGCCCAGAAGAACGGGCCCATGTCCAGCGGGAGTCCGGCCACCACCAAGGTGTGCGCGACGACCGGCGGCACGCCCTGCCGGGCCACCGCCTGCTGCTCGAACCGGTACACGCCCGGACCGAACACCGCCGCGAGCTCCTGCGCCACGCCCTCGGGCGGGATCGGCTGCACGGGCTGCACCTGAGGCAGCGGCGCCCGCACCGGCCCGGGCCGCGCGGGACCGTCCGCGACCTGGTGCAGCTCACCCTGGTGAGCCAGCAGCTCCTGCATGCCCTCCTGCCGGCTCGCGTGGTCCGTGCCGTAGGGCGCGATGGACGCGATCCGCGCCTGCGGCCACTGCTCCCGGATCATCCGCGCGCAGTAGGCGCCCGGCAGTTCGCAGGACTCCAGCTCGGTATGCAGCTCCAGCACCTGGTCCGGCGGCACGTTCATCGCGCGCAGCTCGTGGAAGATCTGCCATTCCGGGTGCGGGGTGCCGGGTGCGGAGCGCCGGATGAGCTGCTGTTCCGAGCCGTCGTGGGCGCGGTAGCGCAGCACCGCCTGGTAGCCGGGGCCCACCATGGGCTGTCCCTGCGGCGGATACCCGTACGCGCCCGGCTGCCCCGGCACCGGCGCGGCGGGCGGAGGCATCGCGCCGGGGGGAGGCACGGCACCGGCCGGGGGCGGCATCGCTCCCGGCGGCGGCATGGCACCGGGCGGCGGCGCCGGCACGCCCTGCGGCGGCCGGCCCGCGTGCGGAAGCGGCTGCGGCGCGGGCGGCGGGCCGGGCGGCATACCGGGTACCGGCGGCATCCCGGCCTTCGGCTGGGTACCGGGCGCGGAGGGCGTACCGGGGGCGGACGGCGGCGGGGGAACACCGGGCCCGCCGGGCGAGGGCGGGGACAGCACGGTCTCCGCGTGGTGCACGGCACCGGGCGCGCGGGCGGGCCGGGGCGGAGCCGGGGCGCCCGGCGGCTGCGGTGCCGCCTGGGGGCCGGGGAGGTCGTCGAGCGAGGACACCAACTGCGTCGGTACGTACCCCTCGGCGGCCCCGCCCGGCTGGGCGCCCGCGCCCGGAGTGCCGGGGGCGCCCGGCGGGTGCGGGAGGGCACCAGAACCACCGCGCGGCCTGCGGGGCGGCGGGGCGGCCTTGCTGGTCGCGGCGTCGGCGATGTCCCCGGCGTGCGGCGGCAGCGGCCGGGCCGGGGGCGCACCGGGGCCCGGGGCGGGCTTCCTGGTGTCGTCCACCGCGGGTGCGACGGCCGTGGGCGGGAGTTGGCTGCCGCCCGACATCAGCGCCGTCTTGGCGTCCGGCGCGGCCGCGGGCGGAGGGGGGGTGCGGTCGTGCACCGGCGGTGCGAACACCGTCGCGGGCAGCGGCACCGAGCGGTCCTCGCCGTCGGCGTTGGTGTCCGTACCGGACCACGGGGTGTCCCCGTCGCGGCGTTCCTCCTCCGCCTCGCCCTTGGCGGCGGGCCAGGCGGCCCCGCTGTCCGGGGCGGCGGGCATGCCGGCCTGCGTCCGGGCGAGCCCCGGGGAAGAACCCTGAGCCGGCACCGGGGACGCACCCTGGCCGGCTTCCGTGTCCGCACCCTGACGCCGGTCCGGGATGCCCAGCTTGTCCGCGGCCTCCTGCAGCCACTCCGGCGGACTCAGCAGGAACGAGGTCTGGTTGAGGTCCACCCGGGCGGCGGGCGGCACCGGTGCCGCGTCCTCGACGTCGTCGGGGCGGCCGTACAGCTCCTCGTACCGGCGGATGACCTCGCCGACCGGCAGCGCGGGCCACAGCGTGGCCTCTCCGCTGTCGCGCGCGATGACCAGCCGCTGCCCGCCCGCGTCGGAACGCGGGCCGTCGGCCCGGTCCTCGCCCCACACCACGAACCCGAGGTCGAACTCCCGCACCCGCACCTCACGGTGCTGGTACGCCGGGACGTCCCCGTTGATCCACTCCTCGCCGCGCTCCTGCGCGCGCGCAAACGTCACCATGACCCGGACCTCACTCCCCCGCCGGCGCCGACGCCGCGGACACCGGGACGGCGTGCGCGAAACCGCCGTCCACCATCAGACTCGCCACCGCGTCCAGCTCCGGCGGATCACCGGCCAGCCGGGACAGGAACGCGTCGAAGTCGTCTCCGCAGGGCAGCAGCAGCCGCTCCACGCGCTCCGCCGCCGACCACGACGGGTCGGTGTCCCGCACGTCGTCGTAGGCGCAGAACCACACCGAACCGGCCCGCTCGCCCTTCACCTTCACCGCGACCAGACCGCCCTGGACGAACACGACGCCCAGGTAGTCCTTGGTCAGGTGGTCGCGCAGGCACTTGTTCACGTACACGAGGTCGTTGACCGCGGCCTCGTCGCGGACGGTGAAGAACGGCTGGTCCAGCAGCAGGCCCAGCTCCGCGTCGAGCGCGGCACCCACCGGGGCACAGCCGCCGGCCGCCTTCAGGAACGAGCGGTAGGCGCCCGGCAGCCGGTAGCCGAGGTCCTCCTCGATGCCCTGGACCTGCGACTCCGTCACCGCGATCCCGGACTTGGGGAGCGCGAAGTGCGCCGGGCGCGTCTCGTTCAGCGGGCGGGTGCCGCGCTTGGCGTGGTCCACCACCGCCGTCGCCACCCCGCCGTGGTGCCGCAGCAGCGCCTTCACCTCGACCGGGATCAGCTCCAGCCGCCGGGAGTTCGCCACGTGGTGCCACGTCCAGCCGTGCGGCGTCGCCACCTCCGGCACCGTGTCCCACAGCTCGTGCCCGGACGCCGCGAGCACCGCGTTCGCCGACACGTAGTCCGTGAGCCGCAGCTCGTCGACGCCGAACCCCTCCGGAGGCTCCGCGATCTCGGCCGCCGCGCGCGCGTACGGCGCGAAGTCGGGATGACCGTGCTCGTCGATCCGCACCCCGCGCGGATGGCGGGCCGCCCGCACCGGGTCCGGGAAGTGCACGACCTGCCCGGCATAGGCCGCGTTCGGCGGCGCGGCTTCCTGCCCGAGCCGACCTGTCGTCATGGCGGTTGCCCCCTGCGGCACTCTGTACGAGCCGGGACGCCCCGACCCGTATCCGACTGTCTTCAACGTCACCGACGCCCTTGTCCGCGCCCGGCGCGGTGCCGACAGCCTATGCGGTACACGTGTGGCGGTCACCGGCCCACCGGACCCCGGCCCTCCGCCCCGCCCCCTCGAACGCTCCCGCGAGAGAGCGTCAGGTGTGTGACCAATCGTCACCGCACGTGACGGCGCAACCCTGCCCTGGCGTGTCGCACCGCCCCAGCTTCCGCAGCCGCCACGGCATTTGGCACTCTGTGTCCTCCGGGCGAGGGCCCAGGGGGAGGGAAGACGATCATGAACACGATGCCGACCGGAGGTACCGACGTGCGGGCCGGCGACCCCCGCATCGGCTGGAGCGACAGCACCGAACCTCCCGCCCCCGTCCTGCTGCACCGCCGCGACGGCATCCTGCCCGCCGTGGCCGCCGCCCTCTCCGTACGCGGCACCACCCTCACCGGCACCGCCGCCCGCGGCGACCAGCCCACCCCCCTGCACCACCTCGTGCAGGACTTCCTCGACACCCTCACCAGCGGCCAGCGCGACCGCTTCACCGGCCGGTGCGCCGAGACCATCCTCATCTCCCGGCACCTCACCGCCGTCGACGCCGCCCGCAGCAGGCGCTCCGCCCGCCGCCCCATGACCAACGGCGAAGCCCGCAGGTCCCTGAAGCACGCCAAGCTCACCGCCCGCCGCATACGCGAGGACGGCGACCCGCTGCACGGCAGCTTCGCCACCCCCTGCCGCGCCTGCGCCGCCCTCAGCGCCCACTTCGGCGTCCGCGTCGTCGACCCGGCCACCACCGGCGGCTGACCCCGCCCCGCCGGGCCCCGAAGCCAAGCTCACCAGCACGACGACCGATATCGACAGGGCAGATGCACCCAGACCGCACCTCATCCCCCAGGCTCACCGCACCCCACGGGCCCGGCGGCACCACACCCCGCTTCCCCGGCGCCGTAGACAACGCGCTGCGCACCGCGGGCTGGCACCCCGGCCGCTGGGACATGAAGCAGGCCGAGATCTGGGCGGACACCCTGCGCGAACACCTCTCCCCCGCGGGCCACCGGCACGCCGTCTTCCCCGCCGCCGTCGAAGCCTGGGCCGAGTTCGGCGCACTCCGCGTCACCCCCACCGGCACCGGCCGCCAGATCGCCCCCGCCAACCTCCACCTCGACCCGCTCCAGGGCCTGCACCTCGCCCGCACCCTCGGCGACCTCGGCCGCGCCCTCGGCACCGAGCTCAGCCCGCTGGGCGAGGAGACCGACACCGCCGCCCTCCTCGCCATCGACACCCAGGGCCGCGTCTACACCCTCGACCACACCGGCGACTGGTACCTCGGCCCCGACATCGACCACGCGCTGACCGCACTCGTCGCCGGCACCCAGCCCGTCCGCCTCACCACCGGCTGACCCCCGCCGCACCCTTCACCGCGAACACCCACCGGTTGGCCGCCAGCGCGTCGACCGGCTCCGGCCGCGGCCCCCGCCCGTACCGGCGGACATGGTCGTACGGCGTCCCCACCTCGGTCCGCCACCCCCGGCCCGCCAGATCCGCCGCCGAATCCGGACGCGGATCACCGTCGAACAACGCCGGCAGATCCACCCCGAGCCGCTCCCGCGCCTCCGCGTACACCGGGCTCTCCCGCACCGCACGGGCCTCCCGCAGCAGCTTCACCTCGTAACCGAGCATGCTGCCGGGCGCGCTCAACCCGTCCACGACCGCCACGAGGCGGCGTTCCACGGCCGCGGGGAGATACAGCAGCAGCCCCTCCGCCAGCCACGCCGTCGGCAGCCCCGGCCGCAGACCGGCACCCAGCAGCGCCCCCGCCCAGTCGCCCCGCAGATCCACCGGCACCGGGACCCGGCCGGCCGACGGCACCGCACCCGCCTCCGCCAGCACCCGGTCCTTGAAGCCGAGCACACCGGCACGGTCCACCTCCCACACCGTGCTGCCCGGCGGCCAGGCCAGACGGAACGCCCGCGTGTCCAGACCCGCCCCCAGCAGCACGAACTGCCGGGTCCCGGCCCGCCCCGCCGACCGCAGCGCATCGTCCAGCACCCGCGTCCGCAAACCGAAGTACCGCGCCAAACGCCCCCACACCGGATCGGCGTCCCCCCGCGGCACCTCCTCCAAGGACACCGGCCACCGCGCCGACACCGGCGCCGCCCGCACGAAACACTCCGCGTACGGATCACGCGCCAGCGCGTCCGGACGGCGCGCCTCGATCGCCCGCGCCGCCGCCACCAGCAGCGCGGTCACCCCTACCCCCGCGTCCACCCCGAAGTCACCGGCACCGGAACGGCCGGCCGAACCGACGGTCGTGATGATTCCTCCTCGGTCGAGGGATACGCGGCCCACAACTCCGGGTCCGCACGCGTCGTCAGCCGGGCCCCGTACACGCGCCGCATGAAGGAGAGAACCACCGGCTCCGGCAGATGCAACGGCGTCGTGCAGTCGGTCAGCACCGACACCTCGAACCCCTTCTGGAACGCCGTCCGCGCCGTCGAATCCACACACACATCGGTGAACACCCCCGCGAACACCAGCCGCACCACCCCCCGCTCCCTCAAATACCCCTCGAACCCCTCCGCCAGGAACGCGTCGAAACACGCGTACTTGGTGAACACCCGCTCCCCCGCGGCCGGCACCACCCCGTGGAACTCGGCGCCCCCACTGCCCGACACACACTTCGCCCGCTTGCCCAGCGCCACGTCCCGCCGCCGCCAGCTCGGCCCCTGATGCCCGACATCCCCCAGGAACCGGACGAAGACCACCTCCACCCCGGCCGCCCGCGCCTGGTCCACCACCCCGGCCGCGGCCCCCGCCGCATCCGCCAGCACCCGAGGATCGCCGCCGTGACGGGCGGCGGCCGACGCATCGCAGAAGTCGTTCTGCAGATCGACCACCACCAGCACCACCCCGCTCACGCCCCGGCCACCAGCACGTCCACACCCGGACCCGGCACCCCCAGCCCCGCCAGCACCCCCGCCACCACCTCACCCGTCGACGCCGAACCCCCCACGTCCGCCGTGCCCACCCCCCGCACCGCCAGCCCCGCCAGCGCCCCCTCCACCGCGGCCACCGCCCCCGCACACCCCACGTGCCGCTCCGCCACGGCCGCCGCCGCCCGGATCGCCGCCACCGGATTCACCAGACCACGGCCCTCAAGATCGTCCGCCGAGCCGTGCACCGTCTGGAACTCCACCAGCCCCGCCACCTCCGGCAGCAGATGCACGTTCTCCGTGAACCGGCTCTCCTGACGCTCACCCCCGAACCGGTCCAGCAGCACCACGTGCATGATGTCCGCCCACTCGTTCCCCGCCACCACCACCGTCCGCGACGGCAACCCGTGCGCGATCAGATCCCGGTTCACCGTGTCCGGCTGGCACAACCGGATCTCCACCCCGTGCCGCTCGGCCGCCCGCCGCACCCAGTCGTCCAGCGCCCCGTCCAGCAGATGGAACTTGTACGCCATCACCACCCGCGCCGCCCCACCCCCGGGCCACACCAGCCGCGCCCGCGCCAGCGCGCAGTCGATCACCTCGTTCGTGACCCCCTCACCGAACTCCATCGTCCGCACCACACGCCCCGGCTCGTGCCGGTTCTCCCCCGTGTAGAACCCCTGCGCCTGATCCCGCACCAGCAACAGCTCCGGCGCCACCCCGCCCGGCGGACCCCCCAGCCCGTCCACCTTCACCGCACGAAGGCGCTGCCGCACCAGATACAACGACTGCGCGTTGACCGCCGTACGGAACACCGCCGACACCCCCCGGCCCGCCAGCCCCCGGCAGAACCCCTCGTAATGCGCCGCGTCCTCCTCGGTCAGCGCCGCGACCCGCTCCGGCGCCTCACCCCGCAGCGACACGTACGAGTGGTACACCCGCTCCGATCGCTCCACCCGCACCGGCACCCCGGACGCCCCCGCCAGATGCCCCAGCACCCGCTCGAAGACCCCGGCCACCTCCGCGCCCGTACCCCGCCCCACGGCGAGCCCCACCACCGTCACCCCGGACCGCCCCTCTCCCCGCCCCCTCCCTCAGACCACCGCACCCACCAGGTGGTCCCCCGGAATCCCCGCCTTGTCCGGCGCGTAGAAGTCCTCGATCCCCGCCACCCACGTCGACACCGCGATCCGGTCCTCCCCGTCCGGACCGAACGCGTCGAACAGCGCGTCGATGTTCGGGCCCGCGAAACCGATCGCCCGCATCAACGCCGTGAACAACGGCCGCTCGACCGCCCCGTCCCCGTCCGGGTCACCCAACGTCGCGAGCGCCTCCGCGAACTCCCGCACCGTCTCCGCGAACCGCTCCGGCGCCAGCACACACGCCCGGTACTCCTCCAGCGTGATCCGCCCGTCCCCGTCCGCGTCCAGCTCCCCTTCCAGCGTCTCCCAGTACCGCTGGAACGCCGCCGCCATCCGCGCCCGCGCACCCTCCCCCGAACCCTTCGCCGCCGCCGTCACCCGCGACGCCATCAGCTCGAAGTCCTCCGGGTCCAGCTGACCGTTGCCGTTCGCGTCGAACAGCGAGAACACCAGCGTCACCCGGTCGATGGCCTCAGCACGCATGACTCTTCGGACCCTTTCGTCGACTCGCGCCCCGAACCCCTCGGCACGCACCGACACACTGCGTCCGGAAAGCCCCCCGCATGCCGCACGGCGGACACATTCACCCAATGGGTGGATTCAGCACGAACCGACGAATGGACCGCGAACACGACAGAAGCGGCCACCGGGACACACCAGCCCCCGGCCCTTCGCCCGGATCAGGCCGGCTCAGAGAGCGGCACCGGACCCCGCGAACCCGACACGATCCGATCCAGAGGCCCTAAGGGCTGTCCCGTAATCCCTGGTGGATCAACGCGCGGCGTCGGATGCGGTGCATCGCAAGGCGGAGGGTCGTCCGCATACTGGGCGTATGCGGACGATCCGACAACACGGCGAGGCGCCGAAGCCGTCGTCGCGCGCCCGCCGGGGATTGCGGGACAGCCCTTAGACGGCCGGAATCACCGCCGACACCCGGAAACCCCCGGCATCCGTCGGCCCCGACACGAACACGCCCCCCAGCGCCACGACTCGCTCCCGCATCCCCAGCAGACCATTGCCCCCCGACGGCAGCCCCGCCGACGCAGACCCCGGCTCCGGCGGCGAATCGTTCTCCACCTGCATCGCGATCTCCGCCGACCGATGAGCCAGCCGCACATACGTCCTCGCACCCGCCGCGTGCTTGTGCACGTTCGTCAACGCCTCCTGCACCACCCGGTACGCCGTCTGCTCCACCTCCGCCGGATACGCACGCAGCTCGCCCTCCACCGACAGCGCCACCACCATCCCGGCCGCCGCCGACTGCCCCACCAACTCCTCCAGCTCCGACAGGCACGGACCCTCCACCACGACCACCTCGGCCTCCGCCTTCGACGCGGCCTCCGCCGCGGCCGCACCCACCGCCGCCAACGGCACCGGCACCGAAACCGGCTCCACCCGCCGCACCGCCGCCCCGGAATCCCCCGACCGCAGCACCCCGAGCATCTCCCGCAGCTCGGTCAGCGCCTGCCGGCCCATGTCCCCCACCAGCGCCGCGTTCCGCACCGCCTTCTCCGGATCCTTGCGCGCCACCGCCTGCAACGCCGCCGCGTGCACCACCATCAGACTCACCCGGTGCGCCACCACGTCGTGCATCTCCCGCGCGATCCGCGTGCGCTCCTCGCCACGCGCCCACTCCGCACGCTCCTCCGCCCGCTCCGCGAGCAACTGCAGCTCCCGCTCCAGGCTGTCCGCCCGCTCCCGCAGGCTCTCCATCAGCCGGCGCCGGGCACCCACGTACAGCCCCAGCAGCAGCGGAGGCGCCGTCAGGCCCAGCGAAGTGGTCACCGCGGCGAACGGCACGAACCAGTCACCCAGCGTCAGATCACCGCGCGCCATGTCCTGGCGCACCCGCACGAACGTCACGATCATCGTGCCCACCAGCGACATGCCCGCCAGCGCCACGATCACCCGGCGCGGCAGCTCGCACGCCGCCAGCGTGTACAGGCCGACGATGCCCAGCAGCAGGCCCATCTCGGCAGGCGTCACCGCGACCGCCACCAGCACCACGGCCACCGGCCACTTCCGGCGCACCAACAGCACCGAACCCGCCAGCAGCCCGAACACGACACCGAGCCACACCGGCACGCCCGCGTCCCGCGCGAACGGCACTCCCTCCGCGCCGCACTCCATCGCCGACGCCAGCGCCAGGCCGACGTCCAGCGCCGCACCGCGCCGCCTCTCCCACCACCACGGGCCGGTCGGCGCCCTGGTGTGGTCTTCCCCCGTCGTGGTCATGCCCTCCAGCCTACGGGCGCCCCCGGCGGCGTTTCCGGTGACTTTCCTCTACCCGCCCGGACCACGGCACCCTCCGTCACTCGAACTACTGAACTCCGCCGCACGAGCCCCCGGAGTCCCGCATTCCGCCCGGACGATATGCAAATGGCACATTCACCAGGCAAAACCTCCAAGTGCGCCGACCTCGAGGACCTCCGCGCCCGGGCCGTCGCCCTCCGCCGCCAGGGCATGAGCCTCCGCCGGATCCGCGACCACCTGAAGATCTACAACAACGACCTCCTCAACCGCCTCGTCCGCGGCGAACCGGCCCCGGAGTGGACCAGACGCCCGAACGCCAAGGACGACCTCCGGGAGGAAGCGAGGGAACTTCGCCGCCAGGGCCACACCTACGACCAGATCCAGCTGAAGCTGGGATGTTCGAAGAGTTCGATCTCGCTCTGGGTGCGGGATCTGCCCAAACCGGAGCGTCGGGACCCCTCGGAGCAGGCGAAGCTGGCGTCCCGTAAACGGTGGGAGCACGAACTGGCCGTACGCGACGAGAGCCGCCGACGGAGCAAGGCGGACGCGCGGGCGGAGATCGGCGCGCTCTCCGGCCGCGAGCTGTTCATCGCGGGGATCGCTCTCTACTGGGCAGAGGGAAGCAAGGACAAGCCTCACGCTCGCCGCGAGCGTGTCGTCTTCATCAACAGCGACCCCGGGGTGATCCGCGTCTTCTTGGCCTGGCTCGACCTGCTCCAGGTGCCGCGCGAGGATCTCGGTTTCCGCGTGATGATCCACGAGTCGGCCGATGTGGCGGCCGCCGAGACATACTGGGCCGACCTCGTCGGGGCGGACGGCGGCGCGTTCACGAAGACGACCCTGAAGCGGCACAACCCGAAGACGGTCCGGAAGAACACCGGCGAGGGGTACCGGGGATGCCTGGTCGTCAGCGTGCGCCGAAGCGCGGAGCTGTACCGTCGCATCGAGGGCTGGTGGTGCGGCATAGTAGGGGCTGCCACCACGACCGATCTTCCGAATCGGACATAAAGGCAATCCCAGGTCGTCTAAGGGCAAGACGTCAGATTTTGGTTCTGATCATGGGGGTTCGAGTCCTCCCCTGGGAGCAACTTGCTCAGTTCGGGTCCCGACCGGTACGCACCCCCGGCGGGACCCGCTCTCATGTCCGCCGAAAGACCCCCCGGTATTCTGCCGCCAGTCACCACCTCTCCCCAGAGCCGAAAGGCAACTCCGTGAGCGCCATTCGCCCGGCAGCCGTCGTCGTTCTCGCAGCGGGTGAGGGCACCCGTATGAAGTCGGCCACACCGAAGGTCCTGCACCAGATCTGCGGCCGCTCCCTGGTCGGCCACGTACTGGCCGCCTCCCGTGAGCTGGACCCCGCCGAGCTGGTGGTCGTCGTCGGCCACGCCCGTGAGCAGGTCGCCGCGCACCTCGCCGGGATCGACCCCGAGGTCCGTACGGCCGTGCAGGAGCAGCAGAACGGCACCGGGCACGCGGTGCGGATGGCGCTGGAGGAGCTGGGCGGCCCGGTGGACGGCACCGTCGTGGTGGTCTGCGGCGACACCCCCCTGCTGACCTCGGACACGCTGGCGGCCCTCACCGGCACCCACCAGGCGGACGGCAACGCCGTGACCGTGCTGACCGCCGAGGTCCCGGACGCGACCGGTTACGGCCGGATCGTGCGGGACGCCGCGAGCGGCGCGGTGACCGCGATCGTGGAGCACAAGGACGCGACCGACGAGCAGCGGGCGATCGTCGAGATCAACAGCGGCGTGTTCGCCTTCGACGGCCGGCTGCTGGCGGACGCGCTGAAGCAGGTGCGCACCGACAACAGCCAGGGCGAGGAGTACCTGACGGACGTGCTGGGCATCCTGCGGGCGGCCGGGCACCGGGTGGGCGCGTCGGTGGCGGGTGACCACCGGGAGATCGCCGGGATCAACAACCGGGTGCAGCTCTCCGAGGCCCGCCGGACGCTGAACGACCGTCTGCTGACGGCGGCGATGCTGGACGGCGTGACGGTGGTGGACCCGGCGACGACGTGGGTGGACGTGACGGTCGGCTTCGGCCGGGACGCGGTGGTGCACCCGGGCACGCAGCTCACCGGTGCGACGCGGATCGGGGAGGGCGCGGAGGTCGGCCCGAACAGCCGCCTGAACGACACGGTGGTGGGCGCGGGCGCGCGCGTGGACAACACGGTGGCGGACGGCGCGGTGGTCGGCGAGGACGCGACGGTGGGCCCGTACGCGTATCTGCGGCCCGGTACGCGGCTGGGTGTGCGGTCGAAGGTCGGCACGTACGTGGAGACGAAGAACGCCTCGATCGGTGAGGGGACGAAGGTTCCTCATCTGTCGTACGTGGGGGACGCGACGATCGGTGACTTCACCAACATCGGCGCGGCGAGCGTGTTCGTGAACTACGACGGTGAGAGCAAGCACCACACGACGGTGGGGTCGCACTGCAAGACCGGTTCGGACAACATGTTTGTGGCTCCTGTCACGGTCGGGGACGGCGCTTACACCGGCGCGGGGTCCGTGATCACGAAGGATGTGCCGCCCGGTGCGCTGGCCGTGGCCCGTGGTCAGCAGCGGAATATCGAGGGCTGGGTGGCTCGTAAGCGTCCCGGGAGCGCGGCCGCGAAGGCGGCGGAGACGGCGTCCCGGCCGGGCGTGGACGAGGGCTGAGGGAAGGCTCGTCGGAAACGGCTGCGTCAAACACGGCGTACCGTGATAAGTGCACAACCGCACCCCTACCAGCCGATTCGGCCCTCTCGTGCCCCGTCGAGAGGTCGCTTGGCCGGCGGCTGGCTGAGAACCTCTGAGGAGACAGTGCTGTGACCGGGATCAAGACGACCGGCGAGAAGAAGATGATGTTCTTCTCCGGCCGCGCCCACCCCGAACTTGCCGAGGAGGTCGCTCACAAGCTCGGTGTGGGGGTCGTCCCGACGAAGGCGTTCGACTTCGCCAACGGTGAGATCTATGTGCGTTATCAGGAGTCGGCGCGCGGCGCGGACTGTTTCCTGATCCAGAGCCACACGGCGCCGATCAACAAGTGGATCATGGAGCAGTTGATCATGATCGACGCGCTGAAGCGGGCGTCGGCGCGCTCGATCACGGTGATCGTGCCGTTCTACGGGTACGCCCGGCAGGACAAGAAGCACCGTGGCCGTGAGCCGATCTCGGCGCGCCTGATCGCGGACCTGATGAAGACGGCGGGTGCGGACCGCATCCTGACCGTGGATCTGCACACGGACCAGATCCAGGGCTTCTTCGACGGTCCGGTGGACCACCTGTTCGCGTTGCCGCTGCTGGCGGACTACGTGGGCGCGAAGGTGGACCGGTCGAAGCTGACCGTGGTCTCGCCGGACGCGGGCCGGGTGCGGGTGGCCGACCGCTGGTGCGACCGGCTGGGCGCGCCGCTGGCGATCGTGCACAAGCGCCGGGACAAGGACGTGGCGAACCAGGTCACGGTGCACGAGGTCGTCGGTGAGGTCGAGGGCCGGGTGTGTGTCCTGGTCGACGACATGATCGACACGGGTGGCACGATCTGCGCGGCCGCGGACGCGCTGTTCGCGCACGGCGCCGAGGACGTCATCGTGACGGCGACGCATGGTGTGCTGTCGGGTCCGGCGGCGGACCGGCTGAAGAACTCGCGGGTGAGCGAGTTCGTGTTCACCGACACGCTGCCGACGCCGGGTGAGCTGGCGGCGGACCTGGACAAGATCACGGTGCTGTCGATCGCCGGGACGATCGCCAGCGCGGTGCGTGAGGTGTTCGAGGACGGTTCGGTGACGAGCCTCTTCGACGAGCAGTGAGGTTTCTGCGGTCCCTCTGAAGGGGCAGCGGAAGATCCTTTTTGGGCGCGGCCCCCTTGCCGAGTAGACTGCGACAGTTGCTCGGCGAGGGAGGCCGCGCTCGTGTTTTCACGGGTGCCGGTTGTCCGTTATCGACGCGCTCTTCGTAGCAGGCCGTTCGTGGCCGGGTGACCTCCCCACTCTCGACTCCGCTCGAGCGGGGGACCCCCACCGTCTCCACCTGTACGAGGAGTGATCCGCATGTCCGAGGTCAAGCTCGCCGCCGAGTCCCGCACCGAGTTCGGCAAGGGTGCCGCCCGTCGCATCCGCCGTGACAACAAGGTTCCCGGTGTCCTCTACGGTCACGGTTCCGAGCCGCTGCACCTGACCCTGCCGGGCCACGAGCTGCTGCTGGCGCTGCGTACGCCGAACGTCCTGATCGCCCTGGACATCGACGGCAAGACCAACGAGCTGGCGATCCCGAAGTCCGTGCAGCGCGACCCGCTGAAGGGCTTCCTGGAGCACGTCGACCTGCTGCTGGTCAAGCGTGGCGAGAAGGTCACCGTCGAGGTCCCGGTCGTCGCCGAGGGCGAGCTGGCCCCGGGCGGCAACCTGCTCGAGCACGTGCTGAACGCGCTGCCGGTCGAGGCCGAGGCCACCCACATCCCCGAGTCCCTGACGGTGTCCGTCGAGGGCCTGGAGGCCGGTGCCTCCATCCAGGCGAAGGACATCGAGCTCCCCAAGGGTGTCTCGCTGGCCGTCGAGGAGGACGCCGCCGTCCTGCAGGTCCTGGCCGCTCAGGTCGAGGAGCCGGCTGAGGACGAGGCCGCCGAGGACGCCGAGGGCGAAGAGTCCGCCGAGGCCTGAGCCTCACCGGCTTGAATCATCCGTCAGCCGTCGTCCCCGTTGTCCGGGGGCGGCGGCTGGCGCATATCGAGGAGAGTGGCTCGTTGAGTACCCCCGCAAACGCCCCCTGGCTGGTGGTCGGGCTCGGTAATCCGGGGCCGGAGTACGCGATGAACCGGCACAACGTCGGTTTCATGGCGGTGGATCTGCTCGCGGAGCGGATCGGTGGGAAGTTCAAGCGTGCGGGCAAGGCGCAGGCGCAGGTGCTGGAGGGCCGGATCGGTCCGGTGGGTCCGGCGAACCGGCGGGTGGTCCTGGCCAAGCCGATGTCGTACATGAACCTGTCGGGCGGTCCGGTGAACGCGCTGCGGGACTTCTACAAGGTGCCGCTCTCGCAGGTGGTGGCGGTGCACGACGAGCTGGACATCGACTACGGCGCGCTGCGGCTGAAGCTGGGCGGCGGCGACAACGGGCACAACGGCCTGAAGTCGATGACGAAGGCGATGGGCCCGGACTACCACCGGGTGCGCTTCGGCATCGGCCGTCCGCCGGGCCGGATGCAGGTGGCGGACTTCGTTCTGAAGGACTTCGCCTCCGCCGAGCACAAGGAGCTGGCCTACTTCGTGGACCGTGCGGCGGACGCGGTGGAGTGCCTGGTCGCGGAGGGGCTGGAGCGGGCTCAGTCGGCGTACAACTCGTAGCCTCGGGGGAGGTCGGCGAGACCCCGGAGTTGACCTGCCGTAGGGGTATGGCCAATGATCCCGGCCATGCCTGCTGCCTCCGCCAGTTCCGCGCGTTCGGGGTCCGTCGTCCGGACGGGCCGGGTCGTGGTCGCGGGACTGTTCGCCGCGTTGATCGTGTTCGCCGGGGCGTGGGGGTCCTGGGGGACCGCGCAGCACGCGATGCTGCCCAAGGGGCGCGAGCGCGGCACGCTGGCGGTGACGGACTGTCTGTCCCGGCGCTGCGAGGGCAGGTTCGAGCCGCTGTCGCCCGGCGCCACCCCGCGGCCCTCGGTGCGGATCGAGCGGTCGGTGGTGGTGCGCGAGGGGCACCGTTACGACGTCGTCCTCGAACCCGGTACGGACGTCGCCGTGCGCGCGGGTGTCCCCGGTGTCCTGCTGGCCTGGCTGCCGCTCGGCGGGGCGCTGCTGCTGGCCTCGGTGGTGGTCGTGGGCGGCATGCGGATGTCCCGGCCGGCCTGGGTGCTGGGGCTGGCGGGCGCGGCCCTGCTGACGGCGGCCTTCGTCCTGTCCTGAGGATGGGGTTCCCGACACGGCGGTGCCCCCGGAACCGTGGAGTTCCGGGGGCACCGGCGTGCGGGCGGGGTGTCAGCCGGTGTTGCGCAGGCCCGCCGCGACGCCGTTGACGGTGAGCAGGAGGGCGCGGCCCAGGGTCGGGTCGGGCTCCTCGCCGGCGGCGGCCGCGTCGCGCTGGCGCTTGAGCAGGGCGACCTGGAGGTAGGAGATCGGGTCCAGGTAGGCGTCGCGAATGCTCAGGGTCTGCCGCAACTCGGGCTGGGCGGCGAGGAGTTCGTCCTCACCGGTGATGCGCAGCACCTCGGCGACGGTCAGCTCGTGCTCGGCCTTGATGGTCTCGAAGACGTGCTTCAGCTCGTCGGGGACGAGGGTGTCGACGTAGTGCTGGGCGATGCGCAGGTCGGTCTTGGCGAGGGTCATCTCGACGTTGGAGATGAAGTTCCGGAAGAAGTGCCACTGTCCGTGCATCTCGCCGAGCACGGTGTCCCCTTCCTGGCGCAGACCGGCCTCGCGCAGGGCCTTGAGGCCGGAGCCGACGCCGAACCAGCCGGGCACGATCTGCCGGGACTGGGTCCAGCCGAACACCCACGGGATGGCGCGCAGGCCGTCGAGCGAGACGCCCGAGCCGGGGCGGCGCGAGGGGCGCGAGCCCAGGTGCAGCTCGGCGAGCTGGTCGACCGGGGTGGAGGCGAGGAAGTACGTCGGGAGGTCGGGGTCCTCGACGAGCCGGCGGTAGGCGGCGTGGGCGGCGTCGGAGACGACGTCCATGGCCGCGTCCCAGCGGGCGAGTGCCTCGTCGGACTGGCGGGGCGCGGTGTGCAGGGCGGACGCCTGGAGGGTGGCGGCGACCGTCAGCTCCAGGTTCTCCCGTGCGAGGGAGGGGATGAGGTACTTGTCGGAGATGACCTCGCCCTGCTCGGTCACCTTGATCTCGCCCTCCAGGGTGCCCCAGGGCTGGGCGAGGATCGCGTCGTGCGAGGGGCCGCCGCCGCGGCCGACGGTGCCGCCGCGGCCGTGGAAGAGGCGCAGCCGCACCCCGTAGCGGTGGGCGACGTCGCGCAGCCGGCGCTGGGCGCGGTGGATCTCCCACTGGCTGGTGGTGATGCCGCCGAACTTGGAGGAGTCGGAGTAGCCGAGCATGACCTCCTGGACGTCCCCGCGCAGCGCGACCAGGCGCCGGTAGGACGGGTCGGAGAGCATGTCCTCCAGGATGGTGTCGGCGGCCTTCAGCTCGTCGGTGGTCTCCAGCAGCGGCACGATGCCGATCCTGGCCCAGCCGGCGTGCAGGTCGAGCAGTCCGGCCTCACGGGCGAGCACGGTCGCGGCGAACACGTCGTCGGCGCCCTGGCACATCGAGATGATGTACGACTCGACGACCTCGGGTCCGAAGACCTCCAGCGCGCGCTTGACGGTCTGGAAGACGCCGAGGGTCTTGGCGGCGGCCGCGTCGACCGGGGCCGGGGTCGGGGCGAGCGGGCGGCGCGAGCGCAGCTCCTTGGCGAGCAGCTTGGCGCGGTACTCGCGGGGCATGTCGGCGTAGCGCCAGGACTCCTCGCCGAGCCGGTCGAAGAGCTGGCCGAGGGCGTGGTGGTGGGCGTCGGCGTGCTCGCGGACGTCCATGGTGGCGAGCTGGAGGCCGAAGGCGGCCAGGGTGCGGATGACGCGGTCGATGCGGCCGTCGGCGAAGAGGGCGCCGCGGTGCTCGCGCAGGGAGGTCTGGATGATCCGCAGGTCGGCGAGGAGTTCGGCGGTGCCGAGGTAGTCCCGGCCGTCCTCGTGGGGGGTGTTGCGGGCCAGGCGCTGCTTGGTGTTCTCCAGCTTCTGCCGGATCGCGGTGGCCTTGAGCCGGTAGGGCTCCTCGGCGTTGAGCCGCTTGTAGCGGGGGCTGATCTCCGGCAGGCGCTCCAGGTCGGCCTCCAGGGAGTCCAGGAGCTCCCGGGTGGCGCCGGCGTAGCGGATGGAGTTGGAGAGCAGCCCGCGGAGCTGGTCGATCGTCTCCAGCGCGTCGTTGATGCCGTGCTCGTGCTGGAGGATCAGGACGTCCCAGGTGACCTGGGGGGTGACGTTGGGGTTGCCGTCGCGGTCGCCGCCGATCCAGGTGCCGAAGGTCAGCGGGCGGGTGTCGGGCGGCAGGGTGACGCCGACCCGCTCCAGCTCGGCGGTGAGGTCCTCCAGGACGTCCCCGACGGCGTCGGCGTGCAGCTCGTCCAGGTAGTAGATGGCGTTGCGGGCCTCGTCGGTGGGCTCGGGGCGGACCACGCGCAGTTCGTCGGTCTGCCAGACGAGGTCGATGTTCTCGGCGAGCCGTACGTCGTGGCGGCGGCGGTCGGAGTCGATGACGGGGGTGTCCAGGAGTTCCGCGATCCGGCGCAGCTTGTTGAGCACGGAGCGGCGGGCGGCCTCGGTGGGGTGGGCGGTGAAGACCGGACGCACGTTGAGGTTGCGGACGGTGTCCCGCAGGTGCTCGGGGTCGGCGTCCTTGAGCCGGTCGGCGGTGCGGGAGAGCAGGCCGCCCTCGGTGGCGCGGCGGGCGCGCAGCTCGCGGCCGCGGTGCACCTGCTCGGTGACGTTGGCGAGGTGGAAGTAGGTGGAGAAGGCGCGTACCAGCTTGGCGGCGGTCTCCAGCTCCGTGCCGCGCAGCAGCTCGGCCGCCGCCTCGCCGTCCTCGCGGGTGAGGCGGCGGACCTTCTCGACCAGTTCCAGCAGCTCGGGGCCCTCCTGGCGGACGAGGGTCTCGCCCAGGAGATCACCCAGACGCCGGATGTCGGCGCGCAGCGCCTGGCCGTTGGTGGTGGTCTGGTCGTCGACACTGCTCACAGGTGCGGCTCCTTGCGGTGTTGAAGCTCATCCGGCGGGAACCCGGACACCCATCCATCACGCGGCAAAAGCCGCATACCGGCCGGAACGTCCGGGAAGTAAACAGAGCGGACCGCGCTGTCCGACCACCTCCAAGGATAGGTGTCCCGGCGGACGCGCAGGATCTCGGGCTCTTGCCGCCGACCTGACCGCTGCCATACTTACGACGCCGTAGGTTACGGAACCGTAGGGACGTGCCGTCCGTTCCGTACCTGTCCGGCACTCCCTCGACCCCCGCCCTCGACCCCACAGGGGACGCGCATGACCTCGAGTAGTTCCGATGTGATCGACGAAGTCCGCACGGATGGCGCCACCGCCACGCTGGGCGGTGACCAGAAGCGCTCGATCGAACAGATCGCGCTCCTGGTGTTCATCGTCGTGCCGTTCCTGGCCCTGCTGGCGGCCGTGCCGCTGGTGTGGGGCTGGGGCGTGAGCTGGCTCGACCTGGGCCTGCTGGTGTTCTTCTACTTCCTGGGGTGCCACGGCATCACGATCGGCTTCCACCGCTACTTCACCCACGGCTCCTTCAAGGCGAAGCGGCCGCTCAGGATCGCGCTGGCGATCATGGGGTCGATGGCGGTGGAGGGGCCGCTGGTGCGCTGGGTCGCCGACCACCGCAGGCACCACAGGTTCTCCGACGCCGAGGGCGACCCCCATTCGCCGTGGCGGTTCGGGGAGACGCTCCCCGCGCTGATGAAGGGCCTGTGGTGGGCCCACATCGCCTGGATGTTCGACGAGGAGCAGACCCCGCAGGAGAAGTACGCGCCGGACCTGGTCAGGGACCCGGCCATGCGGGCGATCTCCCGGCAGTTCGCGCTGTGGACGGCCGTCTCGCTGCTGCTGCCCCCGCTGATCGGCGGGCTGGCGACGATGTCCTGGTGGGGCGCCTTCACCGGGTTCTTCTGGGGTTCACTCGTACGGGTGGCCCTGCTGCACCACGTGACGTGGTCGATCAACTCGATCTGCCACGCGGTGGGCAAGCGCCCGTTCAAGTCCCGCGACCGCTCGGGCAACGTGTGGTGGCTGGCCGTGCTGTCCTGCGGCGAGTCGTGGCACAACCTGCACCACGCCGACCCGACCTCCGCCCGGCACGGGGTGGAGCGCGGGCAGATCGATTCCTCGGCCCGCCTCATCCGCTGGTTCGAGAAGCTCGGCTGGGCCTATGACGTGCGCTGGCCGTCCCGTTCGCGCATCGATTCCCGCCGCACCGACGACGACGGTTCCTCCCGGCGCGGGAAGGCCGCCGCGAAGGCGGCATGATTGACGGCGTGGCGACCGACTCCAGCAGCACCTCGAGCAACGACAAGACGCGGCGGACCCGCCGGACCCGGATGACCGGTGCGGAGCGCCGCCAGCAGTTGCTGGAGATCGGCCGGACCCTCTTCGCGGCGAAGGGCTTCGAGGGCACGTCGGTGGAGGAGATCGCGGCCAGGGCCGGGGTGTCCAAACCGGTGGTGTACGAGCACTTCGGCGGCAAGGAGGGGCTGTACGCGGTCGTGGTGGACCGGGAGATGCGGTGCCTGCTGGACATGGTCACCGGCTCGCTGACCGCCGGCCACCCCCGTGAGCTGTGCGAGCAGGCCGCGTTCGCGCTGCTGGACTACATCGAGGAGCACACGGACGGCTTCCGCATCCTCGTCCGCGACTCCCCCATCCCGCAGTCCACGGGTTCCTTCGCCTCGCTGATCTCCGACATCGCCACCCAGGTGGAGGACATTCTGGGCCGCGAGTTCAAGAGCCGCGGCTTCGACCCCAAGCTCGCCCCGCTCTACGCCCAGGCCCTGGTCGGCATGGTCGCCCTCACCGGGCAGTGGTGGCTGGACGTCCGCCGCCCCAAGAAGGCCGAGGTCGCCGCCCACCTGGTCAACCTCGCCTGGCACGGCCTGGACGGCATCGAGCAGAAGCCCCGGCTGATAGGGCACCGCAAGAACTAGGGTCTTCGTTCGGATCCGGCCGGATCAGGCACCGGCCCCTACGCGCCCGGCACGATCCGGACGGAAGACCCGGCGCCGTGTCCCGGTCCGGTCCCCGCGAGCCGGCCGGGCGGCGCGGGCCCGTGGACGCGTGCCGACGGCGCGCGGCACGGCTCAGCCCCCCTTCACCGCCACCGCGAACAGGCGCCGGAAGGGCAGGACCGTGCCGTAGGGGGTCGCGGGGTACGCCTCGCGGAGCCGGTCGCGGTACTCCTCGGTGAAGGCGTCCCTCGCCTCCGGGTCGCCGGCCAGGGCGGTCAGGGCCGGGCGGAGGCCGGTGCCCTTGACCCAGTCCAGCACCGGGTCCTCGCCGGGGAGGACGTGCTGGTAGGTGGTCTGCCAGACGTCGGCGGCGCAGCCCAGGCGGGCCAGCCGGTCCAGGTAGGCGCCGGGGGTGTGGACGGAGTCGGGGGCGCGCAGGACACCGGCCAGGCGCGGGGCCCAGCGGGGCGCGGCGGCCAGTTCGCGCATCAGGGTGTGCAGCGGGGCGCCGGTGTTGTCCGGCACCTGGAAGGCGAGGACCCCGCCCGGCCTCAGCGCGACGATCCAGTCCGGGAACCGGTCCAGGTGGCCCGGCACCCACTGGAGGGTGGCGTTGGAGAGCAGCAGGTCGAGCGGGCCTTCGGGCGTCCAGGTGCGGGCGTCGGCGGAGGCGAAGTCCAGCGCGGGCTGCGCGGCGCGGGCGCGCTCCAGCATCTCGGGCGAGTTGTCGTACCCGGTGATCCGCGCGCCGGGCCACCGCTCGGCGAGCAGCGCGGTGGCGTTGCCGGGGCCGCAGCCGAGGTCGGCGATCCGGGGCCGCCCGGACGGCAGGCGGGGGACGCGGGCCAGCAGGTCCACGAACGGGCGCAGCCGGTGGCCGGAGTGACGGAGGTACTGGGCGGGGTCCCAGGAGGGCGTCGTCATGGCAGCCACCTTCCCGGAGAATTTCTCTTGATGTCAAGATACTCAGCATCAAGAGACTTCACGTCGACACAACCACTACACTGATCTCCATGGAGGACGAGGTCGATCGGCTGGTCGCAGCGTGGCGCCGGGAGCGCCCTGACCTCGACGTGGAACCACTGGAAGTGCTGAGCCGGGTGAGCAGGCTGGCCCGGCACCTGGACCGCGCCCGGCGGCTCGCCTTCTCCGAGCACCAGCTGGAGCCCTGGGAGTTCGACGTGCTGACCGCGCTGCGCCGCGCCGGCACCCCGTACCAGCTCTCCCCCGGCCAGCTGCTCACCCAGACGCTGGTCACCTCGGGCACGATGACCAACCGCATCGACCGGCTCGCCAAGAAGGGCCTGGTGGAGCGACTGCCCGACCCCAGCGACCGGCGCGGGGTACTGGTACGGCTGACCGACACGGGCAGGGACCGCGCGGACCAGGCGCTGGCGGGCCTGCTGGCCCAGGAGCGGGCCATCCTCGGCGAGCTGTCCCGCGCCCAGCGCGGCGAACTCGCCGGGCTGCTACGCCAGTTGACCGCCCCGTTCGACAACGTCCCCGGTTAGGTCGACCGGTCCCACCCCGGCCCGCCGGGCCAGCGCCACGGCGGCCAGCGTGGAGTGCACGCCCAGCTTGCCCAGCACGTTCTGCATATGGGTGCGCACGGTGTGCGGGGAGAGGAACAGCCGTTCCGCGACCGCCTTGCGGCCGAGACCGGCGACCATGCAGCGCAGCACCTCCCGCTCGCGCGGGGTCAGCGACTGCACCAGCCGCTCGCTCTCGCTGCGGTGCTTGCGCGCCGCCGTCAGCTCCTTGAGAACGCCGGTGAGCAGCGCGGCCGGCAGATGCGTCTCGTCCCGCAGCACGCCCCGGATCACGGTGAGCAGCCGGGACAGCGAGCAGTCCTTGGCGACCCAGCCGGAGGCGCCCGCCTGGAGTGCCAGCGCGGCCCGGTGCGCGTCGTCCTTCTCGGCGAGGACCACCGTCCGCACCCCGGCCTGCGCCGAGCGCACCCCGGCGACCAGCGAGATCCCGTCCACCAGGCCGTCCGTGTCGCCCGCCTGCACCGGCACCGCCGCCCGCCCGGCCGGCAGGGCCCGGCCGAGGTCGGCGTCGACCAGCAGCACGTCGAAACGGCGGCCCTCGCCGGCGGCGCGCTCCAGGCAGCGCAGCGCGGCCGGGCCACTGCCCGCGGCGGACACGTCCACGTCGGGCTCGGCGGCCAGCGCGGCGGCCAGTGACTCGGCGAAGATGCGGTGGTCGTCCACGACGAGCACTCGGATGCGAACCACGAAACCCCCTTCCCCAGGCTCCACGTGGAGCAGGGGTACCCACGGCCCGGCAACGGCGCGGCGGCCGCCGTCGCGGAGACAGCTACCCCCGGCGCGGTGCACGTACCCGCCCGTCACGCCCCCTGATCGGCCGCCCGCCGCCACGGGCATCGCTCTGGAGGGCCCTCAGCGTAAGGGCGGCTCCTGGCCGGGGGGAGCCGATTGACGGAACTGACCGACCGTCGCGTCTATGGTGTGCCGCATGTTTCGGATCGAGACGGAAGTGGACAAGGACCGACGGGATCTGCTGCGCACGCGGCTGCGGGACACCAACACGGCGGCCTCCCCGGTGCTGGCCGCGCTGCGCGGCTCTCCGGGCGACCGGCACACCCCGCTGCACGTGTGGGTGCTGGACGAGGCGGGCGAACTCGCCGGGGGGCTGGTCGGGCACACCTGGGCGGGCTGGCTGCACGTCGCCCTGCTGTGGGTGGACGCCCAGTACCGGGGCGCGGGCTTCGGCTCCCGGCTGCTGGAGGAGGCCGAGCACGTCGCGCACACCGGCCGGGACTGCGCACGGGCCCGGGTGGAGACCTGGGACTTCCAGGCCCCGGCGTTCTACGAGGACCGGGGCTACGAGGTGGTGTCCGTGATCCCCGACTATCCGCCGGGGATCACGGAGTTCACGCTGACCAAGCGGCTCGGCTGAGTCCGACGGGCTCAGCCGAGGCGGCGGGCGCCCGGCGAGGGCACCGCCTCGAAGACGCGCGGGGCGGTGAACCCGGCCGCCGCGAACGCCTCCTCGACCGCCTTGGTCAGGGTGTCCACCGCGGACGCCTCGGCCAGCGCGATCGCGGAGCCCCCGAAGCCGCCGCCGGTCATCCGGGCGCCCAGCGCGCCGGCGGCCAGCGCGGTGTCGACCGCGAGGTCCAGCTCCGGGCAGGAGATGCGGAAGTCGTCGCGCAGCGAGGCGTGGCCCTCGGTGAGGACCGGCCCGATGGCCCGGACGTCGCCCGAGTTCAGCAGCTCCACCACCCGCTCCACACGCCGGTTCTCGGTGACGATGTGCCGCACCAGCCGGCGCACCTCGGCCTCGTCGCCGAGCCGCTCCAGCGCCGCGTCCAGCCCGTCGTACGCCACGTCGCGCAGCGCGTCGACGCCGAGGAGGGCGGCGCCCTTCTCGCAGCCGGCCCGGCGCTTGCCGTACTCGCCGCCGCTGTGGGCGTGCTTGACCTGGGTGTCGACCACCAGCAGACGCAGGCCCTCGGCGGCCAGGTCGAAGGGGATCTGCCGCTGGGAGAGGTCGCGGGTGTCCAGGAAGAGCGCGTGGCCCTCCTGGCAGCAGGCCGACGCGGTCTGGTCCATGATGCCGGTGGGCGCGCCGACGTAGACGTTCTCCGCGCGCTGGCACAGCCGGGCCAGCTTCCAGCGCGGCAGGTCCAGGCCGAACAGGTCGTCCAGCGCGAGGGCGATGACGACTTCCAGCGCGGCCGAGGACGACAGGCCGGCGCCGGTCGGCACGGTGGAGGCGAGGTGGACGTCGGCGCCGGTGACCGGGTGCCCGGCCTCGCGCAGCGCCCACACCACGCCCGCCGGGTACGCGGTCCACTCGCCGTCGGTGCCCGGCGCGAGGCCGTCCAGGGCGAGTTCGACGACCTCGTCCCCGATGTCGTCCGAATGCAGCCGCAGCAGGCCGTCGGTGCGGCGGGAGACTGCCGCGACGACCCGGTGCGGCAGTGCGAAGGGCATGACGAAGCCGTCGTTGTAGTCGGTGTGTTCGCCGATCAGGTTGACCCGGCCCGGCGCCGCCCACACCCCTTCCGGTGCCGCTCCGTACAGCTCGGTGAAGCGTTCCCGGACCTGCTGTGCCCCCACTAGTGCTCCCTCTGCGTGTCGCGTGCGAACTCCCAGGCGTCCGCGATGATCCCGGCGAGGTCCGCGCGGGACGGGTTCCACCCCAGTGTGGCGCGTGCGGTGTCGGCCGACGCCACCAGGACCGCGGGGTCGCCGGCCCGGCGCGGGGCGGTGACCTCGGGGATGGGATGGCCGGTGACCTCGCGGGCGGTCTCCACGACCTCGCGGACGGAGAAGCCGTTGCCGTTGCCGAGGTTGCAGATCAGGTGCTCGCCGGAACGCGCGGCGCCGAGGGCGAGCAGGTGGGCGTCGGCGAGGTCGGCGACGTGGATGTAGTCGCGGACACAGGTGCCGTCGGGGGTCGGGTAGTCGTCGCCGTAGACGGAGATGGCCTCGCGGCGGCCCTGGGCGACCTGGAGGACGAGCGGGATGAGGTGGGACTCGGGGTCGTGGCGCTCGCCGTAGGGGCCGTAGGCGCCGGCCACGTTGAAGTAGCGCAGGGAGACGGCGGCCAGACCGTGGGCGTGCGCCTCGCTGGTGATCATGTGGTCGACGGCCAGCTTGGAGGCGCCGTAGGGGTTGGTGGGCCGGGTCGGGGCGGACTCCGGGATCGGGACCTGCTCCGGCTCGCCGTAGGTGGCGGCGGTGGAGGAGAAGACCAGCCGGCTCACCCCCGCCTCGCGCATGGCGGCGAGCAGGGCCATGGTGCCGCCGACGTTGTTCTCCCAGTACTTCTCCGGCTTCGCCACCGACTCGCCGACCTGGGAGAAGGCGGCGAAGTGCAGCACCGCGTCGTAGGACGGGTCGAGCCACTTGGCCGCGTCGCGGATGTCGCCCTCGACGAAGGCGGCACCGGCGGGCACGCCCGCGCGGAAGCCGGTGGAGAGATTGTCGAGGACGGTGACCTCGTGCCCCGCCTCCAGCAGATGCTGGGCGACGACGCTGCCCACATAGCCCGCCCCACCCGTCACCAGGTACTTCATGAACTCGCTACCTCTCGCAGTCGCTCGGCCGCGCGCTCCGGCGGCACGTCGTTGATGAAGACGTTCATGCCGGACTCGGAACCCGCGAGGAACTTCAGCTTGCCGGAAGTGCGGCGGATGGTGAAAAGCTCCAGGTGCAGCGCGAAGTCGTCCCGCGTCACCCCGTCGAAGCCGGGGAGGTCGCCGAACGGCGCCTGGTGCCAGGCCGCGATGTACGGCGTCGGCGCCACGGCCTCCGGGTTCTCCTCACCCTCCGGCCGCCCGAAGATCCGGTCGAAGCGCCGCAAGAGTTCCAGGTAGACCTGGGGAAACTCTGTGCGCGCGGCCTCGTCCAGCGCGAGCAGGTCGGGCACCCGGCGCTTGGGGTAGAGGTGGACCTCGTAGGGCCAGTGCGCGGCGAACGGGACGAAGGCCGCCCAGTGTTCACTCTCCAGGACGACCCGGTCACCGGCGAGTTCACGTTCCAGCACGGCGTCGAAGAGGTTCTCCCCGCCGGTCCCGGCACGGTGGCCGGCGAGCGAGCGGAGCATCAGCGCGGTGCGCGGGGTGATGAACGGGTAGGCGTAGATCTGGCCGTGGGGGTGACCCAGCGTCACCCCGATCTCGGCGCCCCGGTTCTCGAAACAGAAGACCTGCTTGACGGAGGGCAGATGCGACAGCTCGGCGGTGCGGTCGGTCCACGCCTCCAGCACCAGCCGGGCCTGCTCGTCGGTGAGGGAGGCGAAGGACGCGTCGTGGTCGGAGGTGAAGCAGACGACCTCGCAGCGGCCGGAGTCGCCGGCCAGGGAGGGGAAGCGGTTCTCGAAGACGACCACGTCGTAGGTGGAGTCCGGGATCTCGCTGAGCCGCCCGTCCCGGCTGGGGCAGAGCGGGCACTCGTCGGCCGGGGGGTGGTAGGTGCGGCCCTGGCGGTGGGAGGCGACGGCCACCGAGTCGCCGAGCAGCGGGTCCCGGCGGATCTCGGAGGCGGTGACCGTGGGCTCCAGCGGCCGCCGGTCCACCGCGTCGCGGACGGTGCCGTCCCGCAGGTCGTAGTAGACCAGCTCGCGCCCGTCGGCCAGCCGGGTCGAGGTCTTCTTCACGCCGGACTCCTCGCTCTCACTCAACACAATCAAACATAACAAACCACAACTCGACAACGGATCGCACGATCACAATCGAACAAAGAACACCAACAGAACTGTTCAAATACTGAAGGTCTCGGCGTAGGTTCCGCTCTGGATCAGTTCGCGCAACGAAGCGAGTTCTCATGCAGACCCCCCCGACCGGACCCGCGCCCCTGGCGGCGGGCCCCAGCTATCTGGCGGCGGAGCTACGGCTCCCCACCAACTGGCTCGACTACACGATCCTGGCCATCTACTTCGTCGTGGTCCTCGGCATCGGCTTCGCGGCCCGCCGCTCCGTGAAGACCAGCCTGGACTTCTTCCTCTCCGGACGCTCGCTGCCCGCCTGGATCACCGGCCTCGCCTTCATCTCGGCGAACCTGGCGGCCACCGAGATCCTGGGCATGGCGGCCAACAGCGCCCAGTACGGCGCGTACACCGTGCACTGGTACTGGATCGGCGCCATCCCGGCCATGGTCTTCCTCGGCCTGGTGATGATGCCCTTCTACTACGGCAGCAAGGTCCGCTCGGTCCCCGAGTTCCTGCTGCTGCGCTTCGACAAGGCCGCCCACCTGCTCAGTTCGATCCTGTTCGCCTTCGCCGCCATCCTGATCGCGGGCGTGAACCTGTACGCGCTGGCGATCGTGGTGGAGGCACTGCTCGGCTGGCCGCAGTGGGTGGCCATCGTGGTGGCGGGCGCCTTCGTGCTCGGCTACATCACGCTGGGCGGTCTCTCCTCGGCGATCTACAACGAGGTGCTCCAGTTCTTCGTGATCCTGGCCGCCCTCATCCCGATCACCGTCCTCGGCCTGAAGAAGGCCGGCGGCTGGGACGGCCTGACCCACAAGCTCGACGCGGCCCACGGCCACAACTTCACCACCGCCTGGGGCGGCACCGGCATCGGCAGCGCCAACCCGCTGGGCGCCAACTGGCTGACCATCGTGCTCGGTCTCGGCTTCGTGCTGTCCTTCGGCTACTGGACGACCAACTTCGCCGAGGTGCAGCGCGCGCTGTCCGCGAAGAACCTCTCCGCCTCCAAGCGCACCCCGCTGATCGCCGCCTACCCGAAGATCTTCATCGTCTTCCTGGTGATGATCCCGGGCCTGGTCGCCGCCGCCCTGGTCCCGAAGATCGGGCAGCCCGGCTCCGGGCTCCAGTACAACGACGCGATCCCGTACCTGATGCAGGAGCTGCTGCCCAACGGTGTGCTCGGCATCGCGGTCACCGGTCTGCTCGCCGCCTTCATGGCGGGCATGGCGGCCAACGTGTCGTCCTTCAACACGGTGTTCACCACCGACATCTGGGCCCGCTACGTGAAGCCGGACCAGGAGGACGCCTACTACGTCCGCTTCGGCCGCTGGATCACCGTGATCGGTGTCGCCGCGTCGGTCGGCACGGCGTTCCTGGCGTCGTCGTTCTCCAACATCATGAGCTACCTCCAGACGCTGTTCTCCTTCTTCAACGTCCCGATGTTCGTGGTCTTCATCGTCGGCATGTTCTGGAAGCGCGCCTCGGCCAAGTCCGGTTTCTGGGGCCTGCTCGCCGGAACCGCCACCGCGATGGTCAACTACTTCGTGTTCTACAAGGAGGGCGTCATCTCGATCCCCTCCGACCAGGGCGCCAACTTCGTCTCCGCCATCGCGGGCTTCGTCGCGGGCGCGGTCGTCATGGTCGCGGTGTCGCTGTTCACCAAGCCCAAGCCGGCCGACGAACTCCAGGGCCTGGTCTACGGCACCACGTCGCCGGGCATGGCCGAGGCGCCCGCCGAGGGCGACGACGCCTGGTACCGCAAGCCCGCCCTGCTCGGCTGGGGCGCGGTCGTCCTGGCCGCCGCCTGCTACATCCCGTTCTCGTTCTGATCGCGGGAGGATGAGGAAACCATGACCGACGAATCCCCCCGCCCCGGGCACGGCGCGACCGAGCGTGACGTCCAGCGCGAGGTCACCGAGCTGGAGGGCAAGTCCGCCACCGCGGCCCGCATCTTCGACCTGCGGCGCATCATCGGCGGCCTGTTCGTGGTGTACGGCGTCATCGTCACCATCACCGGCATCACCGACTCCCAGGCCGCGATCGACAAGGCCGAGGGCGTCAACATCAACCTGTGGACCGGCATCGGCATGCTGATCCTCGGGGTGTTCTTCCTGGCCTGGCTGAAGCTGCGGCCCACCCCGCCGCCGCTGCCCGCCGGGGACGCGGGCGACGAGGAGCCCGTGCACTAGTGCTGTGACCGGAAAGGGCTGCCGGAAAGCTCGCGGCGTCCGGTGCGGTGCATCGCAAGGCGGAGCATCGCCCGCGTACGGGATGTACTCGGGCGATGCGACAACGCGGCGAGGTGCCGTGCCGGACGCCGCGAGCCACATCGGAATAGCACACCTCAGAAATCCAGT
>NZ_JBSFFI010000017.1:0-135329 GCF_053596035.1 Streptomyces sp. NPDC001781
CGACCGTGCGGTAGCGCACCAGCCGGGTCTGCACCGGCTCGCTGTCCTTCGGGCCGCCCCACTCGCCTGCCGTCAGCCACATGCCGCTGCGGGAGGGGCGGCTGTGCGCCCCCGGACGCGCGACCCGCACGCGTGCCCGGTGGGGCAGAGCGCCGCACATCACTTCCGTTGCGCCTGCCCGGCGGACACCCGTGGCCGTACAGTCGATAGCCGAGGGCCGTACGCGAGGACGGCCCACAGATCAGAACGCGACGACAGGAGACGACGTGGGGATCGTAACGATCGGCGTGTCGATCGCGGTCCCGGAGCCTCACGGCAGCCTGCTCCAGGGGCGGCGCGCGGGCTTCGGCGACCCCGCCGCGCTCAGCATCCCCACGCACATCACCCTGCTGCCGCCGACCGAGGTGGAGGAGGCGGACCTCTCCGTCGTCGACGCCCACCTCGCCGAGGTCGCCGCGGCCGGCCGCCCGTTCCCGTTGCGGCTGTCCGGCACCGGCACCTTCCGCCCGCTCTCGCCCGTGGTCTACGTCCGGATCGAGCAGGGCGCCGAGGAATGCACCGAGCTCCAGCAGCAGGTGCGGGACCCCGCCGGGCCGGTCCCGCGCGAGCTGCAGTTCCCGTACCACCCGCACGTGACCGTGGCGCACGGCATCGAGGAGGCGGCGATGGACCGCGCCTTCGAGGAGCTGGCCGGGTTCGAGGCGGCCTGGCCGTGCGCCGGGTTCGCGCTGTACGAGCAGGGCCGGGACGGGGTGTGGCGCAAGCTGCGCGACTACCAGTTCGGGGCGATGGCGGTGCCGTCGCAGACGGGGCCCGTCGAGCGCGATCCCATCGCCAGTCGCTGAAGCGCCGCTCAGACCGGCAGTCTGCGGTAGAGCGCGCGCGGCGTGTGCCGCAGGAGCGACATCACCGGGCGCAGCGCGCCGGGCACCCACACCGTCTCCGAGCCCCGGCGCAGGCCGAGTTCGACGGCGGAGGCCACCTCGTCGGGGGTGGTGGAGAGCGGCCCGGGTGCCAGATGCGCGGTCTTGCCGGTGCGCACGAAACCGGGGCGCACGACCATCACCCGCACCCCCGTCCCGTGCAGCGCGTCGCCGAGGCCCTGCGCGAAGGTGTCCAGGCCGGCCTTGCTGGAGCCGTAGATGAAGTCCGAGCGGCGGGCGCGTTCGGCGGCCACCGAGGAGAGGACCACCAGCGAGCCGCGGCCCTGGTCCTGGAGGGCGCGGGCGGCGACCAGGGAGGCGGACACCGCGCCGGTGTAGTTGGTGGCGGCGACCCGGACCGCGCGCAGCGGCTCCCGCTCGTCCTGCGCCTGGTCCCCGAGGACACCGAAGGCGAGCAGCACCATGTCGACGGCGCCCTCGGCGAACACCTTGCCCAGCACCGTCTCGTGGGACTCCGGGTCCAGCGCGTCGAAGGCGACCGTGCGGACGTCGGCGCCGAGCACGGCAAGGCGGCCGGCCGCGCGGTCGAGCGCCGGGCCGGGGCGGCCCGCGAGCCACACGGTGCGGGTGCGGCGGGCGACGAGGCGGCGCGCGGTGGCCAGCGCGATCTCCGACGTGCCGCCGAGGACGAGCAGGGACTGGGGAGGACCGCAGACAGCAGACATGCGGGTGACCGTATCGCCCGCATATGGAAGGGTGGCCGCACGGCGGCACCGGGCTCCCCGCAATGGGTGATTAGTGCGACGCGCCGGGGGACGGCCGAGGGGGCGGGCGCCGTCCGGGGTACCGGCACATGGAGTTCCCGCGAAGAGGGCAGATGCGGATCATGGACTGGCTGAAGAAGCTGCCCGGCGTCGGGCCGATCGTCACCTGGCTGATGACCACGCACGCCTGGCGCTCGTACGCGCGTCTGGACCGGGTGAACTGGACGTGGCTCGCCGCGGCCATGACGTTCGTCAGCTTCGTCGCCCTGTTCCCGCTGCTGACGGTCGCCGCGGCGATCGCGGCGGCCACGCTCGATCCGGCCCGGCAGAAGACGGTCGAGAAGAACATCGCCGCCCAGTTCCCCGGCCTCGCCGATCAGCTCGACCTGAACGGCCTGGTGCAGAACGCGGGCACGGTCGGCCTGATCGCCGGTGCGGCGCTGCTGTTCACCGGTATCGGCTGGGTCGGCCAGGTCCGGGACTGCCTGCGCGCGGTGTGGGAACTGCCCGAGCGGGACGGCAACCCGATCGTGCTGAAGCTGAAGGACACCGGCGTACTGATCGGGCTCGGCGGCGCCCTGCTGGTGACCCTGGCCGCCTCCACCCTCGCCTCGGCCGCGATCGGCCGGCTGGCGTCGGCGATAGGTCTGGACGAGCACAGCTGGGGCGCCTTGCTGCTGCGGATCGCCGCGTTCGCCGTCGCCGTGCTCGCCGACTTCCTGGTCCTGCTGTACGTGCTGAGCCTGCTGCCCGGCGTCGAACCGCCGCGCCGCCGGCTGCTGGTGGCGGCCCTGCTCGGCGCGGTCGGCTTCGAACTCCTCAAGCTGCTGCTGAGCGGCTACATCCAGGGCGTCGCCGCGAAGAGCGTGTACGGCGCCTTCGGGGTCCCCGTCGCCCTGCTGCTGTGGATCAACTTCACCTCGAAGCTGATCCTCTACTGCGCCGCCTGGACGGCGACGCGCAGCGACGAGGGGAAGGTCACGGACGCTGCCGCCGACGCATCAGATCAGGCAGCGGCCAGCGGCGGTTGACCAGGAAGGCCCCGCCGCCGAGCAGCACCAGCAGCCCGGTGGCGATGGCCAGCGCGGTCCCGGCGCCCCGCGAGCCGCCGCTCTGGGCGGTCGCTCCCTTCACCGGCCCGGACCCGGCACCCGCGGTGCCCTGCGGGGCGCCGGTGACGTTCGCGCTGGGCGCGCCGCTGGGCTGTGCGCTCGGGGTGGCGTTCAGCGGCGGGACGAGCGCGCCGACGGGCTTGACCTTGCCGGCTGCCTTGAAGCCCCAGTCGAAGAGCTGCGCGGTCTCCTTGTACACCTCGTCGTGCTCGTGCTTCTCCGGGTTCATCACGGTGACCAGCAGCACCTTGCCGCCGCGTTCGGCGACCCCGGTGAAGGTGGCGCCCGCGTTGGTGGTGTTGCCGTTCTTGACGCCGGCGATGCCCGGATAGACGGCGGTGTCGGCGTCGCCGCTCAGCAGCCGGTTGGTGTTCTGGATCTCGAAGGTCTCGCGGGTGGCCTTGCCCTTGCCCTTCCGCGTGGTCGCGCCGGGGAACTCGGCGCGCACGGTGGAGCAGTACTCCCGGAAGTCCTTCTTCTGCAGCCCGGAGCGGGCGAACAGGGTGAGGTCGTACGCCGAGGAGTACTGCCGGGGCGCGTCGTAGCCGTCGGGGCTGACCACATGGGTGTCGCCGGCCTGGAGGGCGTCGGCGTGGGCCTGCATGTCCTCGACGGTCCGCGCGACACCGCCGTTCATGGCGGAGAGCACGTGGACGGCGTCGTTGCCGGAGCGCAGGAAGACACCGAGCCACAGGTCGTGGACGGTGTAGCTCTCGTTCTCCTTTATCCCGACCATGCTGGACCCGGCGCCGACACCGGCGAGGTCGGTGGGCAGCACCTTGTGGCGCTGGTCCCGGGGGAAGCGGGGCAGCACGGTGTCCGCGAACAGCATCTTCAGGGTGCTCGCCGGGGGGAGCCGCCAGTGCGCGTTGTGCGAGGCGAGCACGTCGCCGCTCTCGGCGTCGGTCACGATCCAGGAGCGGGCGGTCAGCCCCCCCGGCAGCACGGGGACACCGGCGGCGAGGTTCACCTGCGTACCGGGGACGCCGAGGCGGGCGCCGCCGACCTGGGACATGCGCGCCGGGGGAGCGGCGGTGGGACTGCCGGACGGCTTGGGTGCGGCGAAGGCCGACAGCGCGAGACCGGAGACGGTCAGCAGTGCGGCTGATGTGATCAACAAGGATCGCCGGGCGATCTTCTTCGGTGCGGACACGACCGAGAACGTACCTGCCACGGGCTGTGAAGTCCCGCCTCCCGCCGCACCCCGGCCATGGAGCCGGAGTGCGGGCGGTGATACTGGACTCATGAAGCTCAGCCGCCCGGTCTCCTGGTTCCTGCTCGCCTTCGGGGTGTGGAGCTGGGTCATCTGGGTCACTTTCGTCAAGAATCTCGTTGCGGACGGCAGCGGTCTCGCCTTCGACGACGGGCATCCCACGGCCTACTTCTGGGTGCACCTGACGCTGGCGGTCGTGTCCTTCGTACTGGGGACGGTCATCGGGGTCATCGGGTTGCGCGGACTGCGCGCACTGCGTCGGACGTCATAGGGGGACACGCCGGGTGGTCATCGTCTTCGTCCTCGTCGCCCTGGCCGTACTGGCCCTGGTGGCGGGCCTGCACCGGTACGTCTGGCGCCGCCTGGTCCGCGACACCACCCGCCCGCGAGGCCCGGCCCGCCGTGCCGGCACGGTGCTCTTCGTCGTCGCTCCGGTGCTGATGATCGCCGCGCTGGTCGCGGAACGCTCCGGCGCGCCCTTCTGGCTCCAACAGGTCCTGGCCTGGCCGGGGTTCCTGTGGATGGCGTTCGCGCTGTACCTGCTGCTGGCGACGATCGCCACGGAGCCGGTACGGGTGTGGGCGGGTCGGCGGGCCAGGCGGGCGACGCGGGAAGCGGTGCTCGCCCGGCCCGCCGGGGTGCCGGTGCCGTCGGTGGAGCGGGCGGGCGACGGGTTCGCCGCCCCGGCACAGCCGTCCGGAAGCGCGGACGACGCTTCCCTGTCCCCGGCCGAACCGTCCGCCGGGCCTGACGGCACGTCCTCCTCCGAAGGACCACAGGCTTCGGCGCTCGCCGCCTCCGCCCTCTCCCGCCGCGTCTTCGTCTCCCGCGTCGCCGGGGGCACGGCCGCCGCGGTGGCGCTGGGCACGACGGGCTGGGGAACGTACGGGGTGCTGCGCGGCCCGCGCGTGAAGCGGCTGACCGTCCCCCTGGCCAAGCTCCCGCGCTCGGCGCACGGCTTCCGGATCGCTGTCGTCAGCGACATCCACCTGGGCCCGGTGCTGGGGCGCAACTTCGCGCAGACGGTGGTCGACACGATCAACTCGACCCAGCCGGACATGATCGCGGTCGTCGGCGACCTGGTGGACGGCAGCGTGAAGAACCTGGGCCCGGCTGCGGCTCCGCTGGCGGGGCTGGAGTCCCGCCTGGGCACGTACTTCGTCACCGGAAACCACGAGTACTTCTCCGGCGCCGCCCAATGGCTGGACGAGGTCCGCACCCTGGGCATGCGCCCGCTGGAGAACGCCCGCACGGAACTGCCGTACTTCGACCTGGCGGGCGTGAACGACCTCCAGGGCGAGAGCGAGGGCCACGGCCCGGACTTCGCCAGGGCCCTGGACGGCCGCGACCCGGCCCGTGCCTGCGTCCTCATGGCCCACCAGCCGGTGCAGGTCCACGAAGCCGTCCGCCACTTCGTGGACCTCCAGCTCTCCGGCCACACCCACGGCGGCCAGCTCTGGCCCGGCAACCTGATCGCGAAGGCCGCGAACCCCACGGTCGCCGGCCTCGACCGCTACGGCGACACCCAGCTCTACGTCAGCCGGGGCGCGGGCGCGTGGGGCCCACCCACACGGGTGTGGGCCCCGTCGGACATCACGGTGCTCGAACTGGCCTCACGTCAGGCGTGACCGCTGCGCTCGGCGGATCCGACGCGGCTGGCCGTTGCGGGGTGACGGCTGTGCGCCCTCACTTGTGGTCGCGGAGGAAGGCGGGGATCTCTTCGCGGGTCGGGTGGTTCGGCAGGGGCGCCGGGGCGTCCTGCAGGAAGGCGCCGATGACGGCGGCGGCCCGGTCGTCGTTGTCGTCCAGGCCGTTCCAGATGTGGTGTCCGACCCCGGGCATGTACTGCGTGCGCTGGATGGCGGGGTCGTTGGCCAGGACGGCGGTCTCCCACTGGCGCACCTGGGAGGAGCACTCGGAGATCATCAGCATCGCGGGTGTCCGGGAGCGCCTGAGTGAGGAGGCGATGGAGGGCGAGTCCTTGACCGACTGCTGGACGCGGAGGCTGGCGGCGGGGCTGAAGGAGAAGTTCCGTCGACTGTCCTCGGTGGGGATGCGGTGCGCGTCGCGGGCGCAGTAGGCGGACGCGGTGTCGCTGCCGAGGTCCGCCGCTGTGAACGCGTTGTCGCCTTCGGCCTGTCCGATCAGCCCGGTGCCGGGAGTGAGGAGACCGAGTCGCATGAGGCCGAACGCCACGGCGTACCGGGGGAGTCGCGTGGAACGCGGGCCTGTCGTGGCGGGTGCGAGACCGCGTGCGGATGCCCGCCCCCTGTGCCCGGCGAGGCGCGCGGTCGGGCCGTCCATGGGGCCGGGCTCGGCGATGACCGCCCGGTGCAGGCGGGCGGCGACGCTCGGCTCGGCCAGGGCTCGGGTGAGCACGGTGCCTCCCGAGGAGAACCCGAGGATGTCGACCTTGCCCTTGCCCAGGCGGTCGACGAAGGCGGCGAGGTCGCGGACCGACCTGGAGACCGAGTACTGGCTCAGGGGCAGCAGGTCGCTCCGTCCGCCACCGGCCTGTTCGTAGGCGTAGACGTCATGGCCACGGCCTGCCAGGAGGCGCAGAAACCGGTGGTCGAGTTCTGAAATCCCACGCACCGGACCGCCGTTGAGGTACACGAACGGGACGGGATGCCGGGGCCCGTATTTCGCGGGCGGGTAGTGGTAGACCGCGACCCGACTGCCCGTGGCCAGTCGCCAGTGCTGCGTGGCCACGTACGGCAGTGCCGGCGGGTGGCGCCGGGTCGTCGGCACGGTGGGGACGCAGACCGTGGCCGTCAGCGCCGCCGCGACGATCACCGGCAGGAACGGTATGAGCCGAGTCGGCCAAGTGCGGTGCCGTCCGCGCCAGATGGCGATCGTGATCCCCATTCCGAGGGTCGTCGCCCAGGCGGCGAGTCCCGAACCCGCCCCGTCCGTGAGGGCGATCAGTCCGAGGAAGGCGACGACCAGGGCAACGACGGCAGTCAAGGGTGGCAGTAAGCGGACGAGACGCATGGCGAATGCGGGCATGGCGGACCCCCGACAGTTTCAGAACGCTGTTTCAAAACGACGTTATCCTAGACTGGCCGCCGTGGGTAGGCCGAGAACGAACGACCAGGCCGTCAGAGAGCGGCTCGTGGTGTGTGCGACCGAGATGCTGGCCACCGGGCCGCGGGAATCGGTGACGGTCCGCGCCGTGGCGGCCGCCGCCGAGGCGTCGACGACGGCGGTGTACTCCCTGTTCGGTGGCAAGGACGGCCTGATCGGCGCGGTGCGCGACAGGGCCGTCTCCGGCCTGTACGCGGAACTGTCGGCGGTGTCGGCCTCCGAGGACCCGCTCGCCGACCTCTACGCGCTCGCCCTCGCCTACCGCCGCTGGGGACGCGGCCACAGCCACCTGTACGCGGTGCTGTTCGGTGGTGTGCAGTCCTTCGACCCTTCGGGGGAGGTGGGCACGGCCGACCCCGTCGGTCCGCTGCTGGCGGCGATCGACCGCGCCCTGAAGGCATCCGTGCTCACCGGCGACGCCACCGCGATCGCCTTGTCCGTGTGGGCCACCCTGCACGGCCTGGTGACCCTCGAACTGTCCGGCGCCCTGGACGCGGTCACGGCGGAGACCGCGTTCGGCTCGACGATCCGGGCCGCACTGCGAGGTTGGACGACCCCGGAGGTGTTCCGGGGCCTGCGCCGAGCCGAACCAGCCTGCTGAGAGGGTCAGCGCAGGCCGGCGAACAAGTCGGTCTCCGGGGTCGGGGCGCCTGTGGGGTCCTGGACGCGGAGGAAGGTCTCCGTGCCCATGAGTTCGCCGAAGCGGTCCTTGCCCATCCTCAGGAAGAAGATGTTCTCGCCCTGGCTGGCGTGGGCGGCGAGGGCGTCGAACTTCTGGTCGCTGTACAGGGTGGTGTCGACCCAGGTGGTGATCTCGTCGTCGGGAAGCCCGATCTCGGCGAGGGCGGCGGCCTCGGCCGGGTCCGGCTCCGGCACGTCGCCCGCGAACTCGCGCATCAGCTCGCCGAAGCGGGCCATCTGGGAGCGGGGGACGGTGGTCCAGTAGACCTTGGGGGCCAGGTCGGTCAGCTCCAGCGCGGCCATCGTGATGCGGTGGGCCTGGATGTGGTCGGGGTGCCCGTAGAAACCGTTCTCGTCATAGGTGACGACCACATCGGGGCGGTAGTGCCGCATCAGCTCCGCGAGGCGGGCGGCGCCCTCCTCCACCGGCGTCCGCCAGAAGGAGCCGGGGGCGTCGTTGCTCGGCCAGCCCGTCATTCCGGAGTCGGCGTAGTCCAGCATCTCCAGGTCGCTGATCTTCAGGACCTCGCAGCTCGCCTCCAGCTCCTCCCGCCGCATCCGGGCGACGGCCGCCGGATCGTGTCCGGGCGCGCCCGGCTTCACCCCGCCCGGACCGTCACCGCAGCCACCGTCGGTACAGGTCACCAGCACCGTCCGGACGCCTTCCGCCGCATACCGCGCGAGGACCCCTCCGGTCCCGGTCGCCTCGTCGTCGGGGTGGGCGTGCACTGCCATCAGCGTCAACGGCCGGTCGGTCATGGAGTCCTCCTGCGGGACACGTCTCGGTACGAGGCCACGGCGGACGCGCCGCGACCTCGGTCGCCACAACCCCGCCGACCGCGCCGCGTGTTCCCGAGGCGCCGGATCGTCCCCCTACGCGTCCCCGAACCAGGAGCGGCCCTCGGCCCAGTGGGTCACCCACCCCGTGAATCCGGGAGTGCCCGGCATCAGGGAAGTGCCGAACGGTATCGCGCCGTTCTCGTCGATCATCCAGACGTGGCCGCGCTGCTGGCCGGTGACGACCAGGGCCCAGTACATGCCGCAGCCGTCGGTGCCCAGCAGCAGTGAGCCGTGGACGAAGACGGAGTCCTGCCGGGCCTCGAGCTCCGGCGTCGGCCCCGTCTCCTCTTCCTCCTCCCAGAGCCACGCCGCCGTGAGCGGGAAGGGCTCGGCGAGCAGACGCTCGGCGTGGTACGGGCTCCAGTCGGGGGGCGTCTGCGCGCAGGACAGCAGACCGCGGTAGGGCGGTCCCGCGCGCAGTCCGTCGCAGATCTCCGCCACGAACGTGCGGTACGGCTCCGGGAGCACGATGCCGTGCCGCGCCTCGAAGGACCGCACCGCCGCCCAGCCGGCCGGCGGCACCGCCTCGGGACGGGACGCGAAGATCTCGCGGAGGGTGGCCGCCTCGGCCGGGTCGCAGGTTTCCGTGTTCATGGCGGAAATCATGCGGCACGGCACCGGGGCCCGGAGCGTCGCCTCAGGAACCGGCAGGCCTGATCATCGCGAACGGCGCGCCCTGCGGGTCGGTGACCACGCTCATGCGGCCCGCGGGCATGTCGAACGGCGGGACGAGGACGTTGCCGTCCCGGCGGACCAGGGCGTCCACCGTGGAGTCGACGTCGTCGACCGCGAAGTAGGTGAGCCAGTGGGCCGGGGTGCCGGGCGGGTCGTTGGCGAGCAGGGAGGCACCGCCGACCGTTCGGCCGCCGACGCGCAGCTCCCAGTAGGACTCGTGCCCCTCCATCGGCCTGATCTCGATGCCGAACGCCTCGCCGTAGAAGGCGGCGGCGGCCTCCACGTCGCTGGTGTGCAGCTCGTTCCAGGTCAGCGCGCCGGGTTCGTTGACCATCCCCGCGCCGGGGAAGTCGCCGGGCTGCCACACCCCGAACACCGCGCCCTGCGGATCGGCGGCGACCAGCATCCGGCCGCGGCCGCCGACGTCCATCGCGGGGGCGAGCAGGGTGCCGCCCGCGGCGGTGATCCGGTCCTGGGTGGCGGCCGCGTCGGTGCTGGCGAGGTAGCTGGTCCAGACGGTGGGCGGCTCCGGCATGCCCTCCGGGGCCATGGTCGGTCCGATCCCGGCCACGGGCCTGCCCCGCAGCTCGCACACCGCGTACCCGCCGAACTCGGCCGGCCCGGGCGAGCCCTGCCAGCCGAGCAGGTCCCGGTAGAAGTCCAGCGCGGCCTGCTGGTCCGGTGCCATCAGATCGACCCAGCAGGGGGTGCCGGTCTCGTAGGGGGTGGTGACTTCGGGCATTGTTCGCTCCCTGGTGGTGTGTCCGGGGAGACACCCTTTCGTCCTGGTACGGCCCGGCCCGGGCCGACACGCCGGGGAGTCTCTCCGCCGTGGGGGAGCGCGGCGCGGCCGGTGCCCTCACTCCGTCAGGGGCAGACACTCGGCGAGCAGGCCGACGACATCGTGCCAGGCGCGTCGCGCATGCCGTGGGTGGTGGCCGGTGCCGGGGACCGCGGGATGGTCGACCGGCGGGTGGTGGAAGGCGTGCAGGGCGCCGCCGTAGACCACGAGGCGCCAGTCGACGCCCGCGGTCTGCATCTCGGCCGTGAACGCCTCCCGCTGCGCGGGCGGCATGATCGGGTCCTCCGACCCGACGCCGGCCCACACCGGGCAGCGGATGCGCGCCGCCTCGCCCGGCCTGCCGGTGATCAGTCCGTTGACGGTGGCGATCGCGCGCAGACCGACGCCGTCGCGCCCGAGTTCCAGCGCGATCGCGCCACCGGTGCCGTAGCCGACGGCGGCGATCCGGCCGGGATCGACCCGAGGTTCGGCGCGCAGCACGTCGAGCGCCGCGTGGCCGATGTCCCGCATCCGGTCGGAGTCGTCGAGCAGCGGCAGGCAGCGCGCCAGCATCTCCTCGGGGTCGCTCAGGTAGCGCCCGCCGTGGATGTCGAAGGCGAGCGTCACGTAACCCAGTTCGGCGAGGGCGTCGGCCCGGCGGCGCTCGACGTCACTGAGCCCCATGCCCTCGGGGCCGAGCAGTACCGCGGGCCGGCGGCCGGCGCCCGCCGGAAGCGCGAGGTGCCCGCTCATCGTCAGACCGTCGGCCGGGTACTCGACCGCGCGGGTGGTGATCGGTGGCATGGGGCTGGATGTTAGCGAGCGGTGGGCCCGACCGGGCCGGGTTCACCGCCGGCGGAACCGACCGCGCAGCGTAGCCTCGCTGTCCCTACGTAGTGAGGGGGACAGCGAGGCCCGACGGAGCTTTTCAGACGCTGCCGAACTCGCCGTTCTTGATGCCGGTCACGAAGGAAGCGAAGGCGTCGGCGCGGAGTTGCAGGACGGAGCCTGCGTCGTGCTTGGAGTCGCGTACGGGGACGGTGCCGTGTGAGGGCAGAAGATTGGTGGCGACCTCGACGCAGTTGCCGCCGTTGTTGCTGTGGGAGGACTTGAACCAGCGAGGGGATTCGGTCGTCACGGAGTGCCCTTTCGTAACTTGCTGATCATGGCCACAGACAGCGCCTGGGACAGAGACTCGGCCTGTAGCTGATGGTAGGCCGTCAGCATGGGCAGCACTGATGGCGATTCGCGGTCCAGGCGCCCCTGAGTCTGGGACTCGGCGTAGCAGAGCACGGATCGGTCGGCCAGTGTCAGCAGGTTCACCGGAAGGTCGAACGGTCGGCGCTCGCCTATGCCGAACGGTGCGATCTGGAGCACGGTGTTGGGGCGGGCGGCCCACGCGACCAGTCGGTCGAGTTGTGCGGCCATGACCTCGGTACCACCGACGGTCCGGTGGATGCAGCTCTCGTCCATCACGAGAAACACCATGGGCGGCCGGGTTCGCTCCAGCGTGGCTTGACGTGCGGCCAGGAACGCGACCCGCTCGGCCGCCTGTTCCGGCGTGATCGCACCCCGCTCCACTGCGCTCTCTGCGAGGACTCGCGCGTACTCGGGTGTCTGGAGTAGACCGGGGATGATCCCGATCTCGTAGAGCCGGATTTCTACCGCCCGCCCCTCCAAACCGGCGTACTCCGGAAACCCCTCCAGCAGCACACCGTGCTTGAGCTCGCGCCAGCGCCGCTCGAACTGGTCGCCGGTTCCCAGCGCCCGGTCGGCGCTCCGCGAAAAGCGCAAGGTCGGCATCTTGCGACCAGTTTCAACCGACGAAATGTGCGTGCTGGAGTATTCCATCTCGGCGGCGAGGTCTTCCTGCTTCCACCCCTTCTCCTCCCGGCAGATGCGCAGAAGTGCGCCGTAGGCGGCCTGCGGGGAGCTGTCCGGCTGTAACTCCTTGCGATTCACCATGTGAGCACCAACTTTTCTTCCACTTAAGCCAAGTTGAGTGGTTCCCGACTCTAGGTCACTCTGATTCCTCTTGGTAGTGGATTCGCTACGGAGAGGAGTGATCCATGCTGGACGAACCCCCTCAACCCCCGCCCCTCGGGACCCTCCTGGTGGACGCGGACGAACGCGTGGGGGAATTCCGCGGGGAGTGGGCCGGACTCTGGTCCCTCCGCCCCGCTGCGGGCGGGACCGAATGGACCGTGCGTCCCGAGGACGTGCGGCCGGCCGGCCCCGAACAGCGACTCCGCGCGCTGACCGCTCGCGCGAACAGGCGCAGCCGGGGTGAATGCTTGTGACCATCCACCGCTCCGCGAAGCGAAAGGCTTGGTCATGAAACGAGTTGTCGCCCGGTTGTGGCACGCGATGCGGGGGTCCGTGCAGTGGCGGGTCCTGTGGCTGGCGAACGCGAAGTTCATGGTGGGCGTGACCGGGGTCGTCCGTGACGACGCCGGTCGTGTGCTCCTCCTGAAGCACCGGATGTGGCCCGGGCACCGCCCGTGGGGGCTGCCCACCGGGTTCGCGAAAAGGGGCGAGGAATTCCCCCTCACCGTCGTCCGCGAGGTCAAGGAGGAGACGGGGCTCGACGTGACGCCGGGCCGTCTCGTCCGTCTGGCCAGCGGGTACCGACTCCGCATGGAGGTCGCCTACGAGGCTCTCCTCGCCGGAGGAACCCTGAAGATCGACGACTTCGAGATTTTGGAGGCCCGGTGGTTCGATCCGGACGAGTTGCCGCAGGGATTGCAGGACTCCCATCGCCGGCTCATCGCCCCAGAAGGCACTGCAACCACCCCGGCCGACCGCCCCAGGACGAGCTGATCCAGCACCTGAAAGCCACCGAGGACCCCGCCGAACCACCCCCGCACGAACTGGCCTACCTCACGTGCGAGTTGGACGCCACCCATGACGGCCCCCACGCGGACCACCTCGGTGACGTCGACCGGGACACCCAGCTGTGGGTCCGATGGGACGGCGAACGCCACGAGTTCGTCCGGCTGAGTCCGTGCGACGATCCCGCCGAGGACGGCGACGCCTGCACCCTCTTCGCCGGTCACGACCCCGGCCACTCCTGGGAGATGCGCGACCTCCTGCACGGCTGACGGAGCCGGCGGAACCTCGGGCCGGTTGCGGTGGCGCGGGCCATGGCGGGGCCCGCGCCCCCACGGGTCAGGAACCGACGATCCGGCGCAGGTTCTCGACCGAGCCGGGCTCGTCCTTGAGGCGCCGGGCGCGGTCCTCGAGGAACGCCGCGCCCAGCTCCTCGCGGCGCGACATCGCCACGTTCTCGCGGGCGCCGTTGAGGATGGTGCGCTCCTCCTCGTCGGTGTGGTGGGTGATCGCCTCCACCAGCTCCTCCAGCCTGGAGTCCCACTCCTCGGAGCCGACCTCCCGCACCTCCAGCAGGTGCAGCAGGGCCTCGTTCCCCTCGTCGTGCTCGTGCTCGCCGTGCTCGACCTCCTCGTCGTCGATGTTCCGGTACCGCTTCAGGGCCGGGTACACCTCGGCCTCCTCCGCCAGCGCGTGCGCGACCAGCAGGTGGGCGAACTCCTGAAGCGCCGCCGCCCGGTCCGCCTCGACACTGCGCATCTGCCGGAAGAGGTCCTCCATGCGGCGGTGGTCCTGGAGGATGAGTTCGACGACGTCCTGGGTCTCGGACATGAGGGGCACCACTCTCGTGCGAAGTATGCGAAGTCTTCGGGTGCCCACCGTGTACCCCCGCCGTGCGCGGGGATGACCCGCCGAGCGGGTGGGATCAGCTCCGGCTTCGCGGCGCGGGCAGCGCCTTCGTCATGCCCGGCAGGAAGTCGTTGAAGAGTTCGTGGACCTCCAGGACCAGCGGACGCAGGACCCGGAAGCGGGACAGGGCCACACCGCGGGCGGTGAGGCGGGCGCCGCGCCGCGCCAGGCGGTAGCTGCGCTCGCGGTTCTCCGTACGGTCGAAGACCCAGTAGAGGACCAGGCCCATCTGGGAGAGCCACAGCAACTCGGGCAGGGCGTCCCGCAGCTCGGGGGAGACCTTGGACCTGGAGCCCGCCAGCACCTCGCGGTGCACGCTGATCGCCTGCTCGCGGGCGTGCTCGCTCTCCGCGGAGAAGGGGCTCAGCGGGCTGTCCGGGTCGGCCGCGTTCTTGAAGAACTGCACGGCGAACTCGTGGTAAGGCTCGGCGATGTCCAGCCAGGCGGTGAGCACGCCCGCGAGCCGCGCCTCCAGGTCGGTCTCCTTCTCCAGCACCGACCGGACCGCCACCTGGTGCTCGGCGGCGATCCGGTCGTAGAAGCCCTGGATCAGGTGCTCCTTGCCCGCGAAGTAGTAGTAGGCGTTGCCTACCGAGACGCCGGCCTCCTTGGCGATGGCCCGCATCGTGGTCTTGTCGTAGCCGTTCTCCTGGAACAGCCGCATCGCGGTCTCGAGGATCAGCGCGCGGGTGTGTTCCGACTTGCTCTGGTGTCCGGCCTCGGGGCCGTCGTTCTTCGCGGGCACGTAGGGAGCCTAACCAGTGGCGCAGGTGCCGTCGGCGCAGGCCGGTGGGTCGTACACCCAGCCCTGCGCGGGAACGTACCGCCAGCCGTCGGTACGGCTGTACGTGCCCTCGCCGCCCCACCGGCCGCCGCGCTGCCCGCTCCACTGCGCCCCCCGGTACTTCGCCGCCGCCAGCACCGCGCCCCTCGCCACCAGCGCGCCGGCCGGGGTGCTGAGCCGGTGGGCCAGCGGGCGGTGCTCGCGCAGCGCCCACAGCACCACGACCCAGGCCGCCGCCCCCCGGTACACCTGGCCGGAGTCCCCGATCACGGTGACCTCCTCCAGCGTCGCCGCCGGGTCCACGCCGGGGAACCGGGTCCGGGCCTCGGCCGAGCCGGCGGGCACCAGCTCCAGCGGGACCAGCTGCCGCTGCCGTACGAGCCAGTCGCGCAGGTGGGTGCAGAGGCCGCACTCGGCGTCGTAGAGGACCGTCAGGCCCCGGACCGGGACGCTCGTGGCGCCCCGGCCCACGGCCCCGCTCACGCTCCGGCCGTCGGCGCGACCCAGCCCTGCGGGGCGACCGGCGGCTGTGTCTCGCGCTCCATCAGGCCGCGGCGGCGGATCCTGCTGAGTACGAAGACGTTGCCGAGGTGCATCGCGCCGAGGACGAGCAGGACCACGCCGAGCTTGGCGGAGAGGGTCTCGAAGATGCCCCTCGTGTCCTCGATGGTGCCGTCGTCGCTCAGATAGAGCGTCACGAAGCCGAGGTTGACCAGGTAGAAGCCGACCACCAGGAGGTGGTTGACGGCGTCCGCCAGCTTCTCGTTGCCGTGCAGCACATCCGCCAGGAAGACCCGGCCGTTGCGGCTGAGCGTGCGGGCGACCCAGACGGTCAGCCCGATGCTGACGGCCAGATAGATCACGTAGGCGATGACGGTGCGGTCCATGCCCCACCCCTTCTTGAACGCGTTCAAAACGCTGACAGGGATGACTGTACACCTGTTTTTGAACGTGTTCAACCAAGAGGGGTGAGGTCTGAGTCTCAAGCCCTGCGGGCGAGTTCGGGGCGCTTGGTGTAGTCGGTGAAGCCGAAGACGTTGCCCCACGGGTCCGCGAACTCCACGGTCCGCCCGGTGGCCGTGGACATCGCCTCGTCCACCGGCTCGATCCCCACCGCCGCCAGCCGCCGCGCGGCAGCCCGGGCGTCCGGCACCTCCAGCCACAGCCGCGAAGCGGGCCACGCCGGCGGCCGCCGTCCGAGCACCTCCTCGTGGCGCAGCAGAATCCCCGGCGTCTCCCCGCCCACCTTCAGCAGCGCGATTCCACCCTCGTCGAACCGGAACCCGACGGTGAACCCGGCCCGTTCGTAGAACTCCACTGCCTCCCCGAGATCCCCCACGGGCAGTACGGCGTTGTCGAACCCCAGCAGCTCATGCGCTTCGTCGTCTGACATGCCGTCAGGCTAGCGACGGGGACGCCCCGCCTCGATGATCGCGGCCACGTCCAGGGTGACCTTCGCTCCGATGGAGTCGGGGAGGGTGACGGTCTCGCCGGGGGAGTGGATGCGGTGGGTGGCGTACGTTCCCTCAGCGGGCTCCGTGAGGACATGGAGACGCTGGTGCTTGCGGTCCACGACGACGTAGACCGGCACCTTGGCCTGGGCGTAGGCGCCGCCCTTGGTCTTCAGATCGTCTTTCCAGTTGCCGGAGGTCACTTCGAGGACGAGGCGGAAGCAGACCGGGTCGTAGGCGGTGCCTTCGATCAGGTGATCGTCGATGTCACCGTCCACGACGGCGAGGTCCGGGATGGCGTAGTCCTCCCCTCCGGGGAGCCAGATCGAGACGTTCTGGACCACATCGGCTTCGCCGCCGAACAGGCCGGCCAAGAGGAACGGCTGCATGAGGCCGGTCAGGGCACGGGCGTGCGGGGCATCCGGGGACGGTGTCACGAGGAGGTGGCCTCCGATGATCTCGACGCGGTAGCCCGGATGGCGCTCCATGATCTCGGCGGCGATCGCCGTCAGCGAGAACGGCTCGTCGTCGGCGAAGGGCTGCTCTACGGATGCTGCGGACATCGCGATGCCTCCCAGGGGCTGGTCGAGGCCATCATCGTAGGCCGCACCGCCCCCCTACGTCCCGATCGATCACCTTCACCCGGACGTGTCCGCCGACGGCGAAGGGCCCCGCTCCGGGAGTCGGAACGGGGCCCTTTCGGCGTGGATTCAGAAGCGGCGGGTGATCAGCGCGCGCTTCACTTCCTGGATCGCCTTCGTGACCTCGATACCGCGCGGGCAGGCATCCGTGCAGTTGAAGGTCGTGCGGCAGCGCCACACGCCGTCGCGGTCGTTGAGGATCTCCAGGCGCTGCTCACCGGCGTCGTCGCGCGAGTCGAAGATGAAGCGGTGGGCGTTCACGATCGCGGCCGGACCGAAGTACTGGCCGTCGTTCCAGAACACCGGGCACGACGAGGTGCACGCGGCGCACAGGATGCACTTCGTGGTGTCGTCGAACCGCTCGCGGTCCTCGGCGGACTGCAGCCGTTCACGGGTCGGCTCGTTGGTGTCGTTGGTGACCAGGAACGGCATGACGTCCCGGTAGGCCTGGAAGAACGGCTCCATGTCGACCACGAGGTCCTTGAGCGCGGTCAGGCCCTTGATGGGCTCGACCGTGATCGGCTTCCCGGGGTTGACGTCCTTGATCAGCGTCTTGCAGGCCAGACGGTTCTTGCCGTTGATCCGCATCGCGTCGGACCCGCAGATGCCGTGGGCGCAGGAACGCCGGAAGGTCAGCGTGCCGTCGAGGTCCCACTTGATCTTGTTGAGCCCGTCGAGGACGCGCTCCTTGGGGTCCATCTCCAGCTGGAAGTCTTCCCAGTGGGGCTCCGCCGCGACCTCCGGGTTGAACCGGCGGATGCGGAGGGTGACCGTGATGTAGGGGGACGCGGCGGACGCGGCCTCGGTCTTGTCCAGAACAGGGGTAGCCATCAGTACTTACGCTCCATCGGCTGGTAGCGGGTCTGGACGACCGGCTTGTAGTCGAGACGCACGGTCTCCGAGCCGTCGTCGCCCACCTCGCGGTACGCCATCGTGTGACGCATGAAGTTGACGTCGTCGCGGTTCGGGTAGTCCTCGCGGTAGTGACCGCCGCGGGACTCCTTCCGGGCCAGCGCGGAGACCGCCATGACCTCGGCCAGCTCCAGCAGGTTGCCCAGCTCGATGGCCTCCAGCAGGTCGGTGTTGAACCGCTTGCCCTTGTCCTGGATCGATACGTTCAGGTACCGCTCGCGCAGCTCGGCGATCTTCTCGACCGCCGTCTTGATCGTCTGCTCGGTGCGGAACACCATCACGTTGGCGTCCATGGTCTCCTGCAGCTCCCGGCGGATGTCGGCCACCCGCTCGGTGCCCGTGGCGTCCCGCAGCCGCTCGATCTGCGCGACGACCATGCCGGCCGGGTTCTCCGGCAGCTCGACGAAGTCCACGGTGTGGGCGTAGTCGGCGGCGGCGATGCCCGCGCGGCGGCCGAACACGTTGATGTCCAGCAGCGAGTTGGTGCCCAGGCGGTTGGCGCCGTGCACGGAGACACAGGCGACCTCGCCGGCCGCGTACAGACCCGGCACGACGGTGGTGTTGTCCGACAGGACCTCACCCTCGACGTTGGTCGGGATGCCGCCCATCGCGTAGTGCGCGGTGGGCTGGATCGGGATCGGGTCCGTGTACGGCTCGATACCCAGGTAGGTGCGCGCGAACTCGGTGATGTCCGGGAGCTTCGCGTCGAGCTGCTCCGGCGGCAGGTGGGTGAGGTCGAGGTAGACGTGGTCGCCCTCGGGACCGCAGCCCCGGCCCTCGCGGATCTCGGTGTAGATCGAGCGCGAGACGACGTCACGGGACGCGAGGTCCTTCATGACCGGCGCGTACTTCTCCATGAAGCGCTCGCCGTCCTTGTTGCGCAGGATGCCGCCCTCACCGCGGGCGCCCTCCGTCAGCAGGATGCCCATGCGCCAGATGCCGGTCGGGTGGAACTGGAAGAACTCCATGTCCTCCAGCGGGATGCCCCGGCGGAAGCACGCGGCCTGGCCGTCACCGGTCAGGGTGTGCGCGTTGGACGTCACCTTGAAGAACTTGCCGGTGCCGCCGGACGCGTAGATCACGGACTTCGCCTGGAAGACGTGGATCTCGCCGGTGGCCAGCTCGTACGCCACCACGCCGGAGGACGTCTTCACGCCGTCGACCTCGGTGATGAGCTGGTCCAGCACGTAGAACTCGTTGAAGAACTCCACGCCCTCCTTGACGCAGTTCTGGTACAGCGTCTGGAGGATCATGTGGCCGGTGCGGTCGGCCGCGTAGCAGGAGCGGCGGACCGGCGCCTCGCCGTGGTTGCGGGAGTGACCGCCGAAGCGGCGCTGGTCGATGGTGCCGTTCGGCGTGCGGTTGAACGGCAGGCCCATCTTCTCCAGGTCGAGGACCGCGTCGATGGCCTCCTTCGCCAGGATCTCGGCGGCGTCCTGGTCGACCAGGTAGTCACCGCCCTTGACCGTGTCGAAGGTGTGCCACTCCCAGTTGTCCTCCTCCACGTTGGCCAGCGCGGCGGCCATGCCGCCCTGCGCGGCGCCCGTGTGGGAGCGGGTGGGGTAGAGCTTGGTCAGCACGGCGGTGCGGCTGCGCTTGGTGGACTCGATGGCCGCGCGCATGCCCGCGCCACCGGCGCCGACGATGACGGTGTCGTACTTGTGGATCTTCATGATTCTCGCAGCCCCGTGCCTAGCGGATGTTCGGGTCGAAGGTGAAGATCACCAGCGTGCCCAGCAGGATGGTGAACACCGTGGCCGTGTAGAGCAGGCCCTTGAGCCACAGGCGGGTGTTCACGCGCTCCGCGTAGTCGTTGATGACCGTGCGCAGGCCGTTGGCGCCGTGCAGCATCGCCAGCCACAGCATCGCCAGGTCCCAGACCTGCCAGAACGGGGACGCCCAGCGGCCGGCCACGAAGGCGAAGCCGATCTTGGAGACGCCGCCGTCCAGGACGAGCTGGATCAGCAGGTGGCCGAGGACCAGCACGACCAGGACGATGCCGGACAGGCGCATGAAGAGCCAGGCGGCCATCTCGAAGTTGCCCCGCGTGGACTTCGGGGTCTTCTTGGTACGGGTGCGCGAGCGCGGGGCGTCGAGTGAGAGCGCGTAGGCGTCCTCGGCGGCGTCCGCGGAGGAGCCCGTCAGGTTGATCTCAGAGGTGGACATCGGCGTCAGCTCCCGAACAGGACACGAGCGGCGTGGCCGAGGACCGGGTACAGGGCGCCGGCCATCAGGACGATCCAGATGCCGAGGACGCTCCACAGCATCTGCTTCTGGTAGCGCGGGCCCTTCGACCAGAAGTCGACGGCGATGACGCGCAGACCGTTGAGCGCGTGGAAGAGGATGGCGGCCACGAGGCCGTACTCCAGAAGCGCGACGATCGGGGTCTTGTACGTGGCTACGACCTTGTCGTAGTCCTCGGGGGAGACACGCACGAGAGCGGTGTCGAGCACGTGAACGAACAGGAAGAAGAAGATGAGGACGCCGGTGACTCGATGAGCCACCCAGGACCACATACCTTCCCGGCCGCGGTACAACGTTCCAGCCGGCACGGAAGAACCCTCCGGATGCGGGGACTAGGGCCGCGCCGGCTTCGCTGTCGGTCGGGCCCGGCCGGGTACGGTCCACCGGCCCTCAACATCGTATCCATGAGGCGCGGCGCGGCTCACGGGGGGCCTGTTTCGGATGATCCCGCCGCTTGTGGCGTTCCGGCTCCTGCGCATCCGTTCCCTTTGTCCCGCTATACGCCCGGCCGTGGCGCGTAGTGGCTGGTCGCACGGGCGGCGGCAGTGCCCAGATGGGCCGTGAGCCGGTGCCGGGCCAGGCCCCGAAGCTCCTCGGCGGCGATCACCCGTTCGTCCTCGGGATCGTTCGCCAATCGTGACCGGATGCCCTCCAGGACCCGGTCCAGTGTCTCCTCGGGGGAGGCGCCGCCCGGAGCGATCACGAAGACATGGCCGAAGCGTGCCTCGTAGGCGGCGTGCGCCGCGCTCAGGGCCGTGTGGGCGGCCGAGTAGGTGTCCTCGGGCAGCTCGGGCAGGGACTCGCCCGCCAGGGCGTCGGCCAGGTCGACTACCCGCAGGTCGTAGGCCGCCTCGTCCGCCGCTGCCAGCAGGGCGGCCAGGTCGGGATAGGGGCGGTGCTCGGCGAGCCGGTGCGCCCAGCGGACGTTGCGAAGACAGCGCAGGAGCAGCGCGCGGGCCTCCTCGGCCGGCGCCAGGTTGAAGGCGTCGAGCGGGGTCGGGAGATACGGCGAACGGTGCGCAGGCAGCGTGGGTCCTCGTGGGAGGGGGGACAAGGGCGTGCCGTGCCGGCAAGGGGCGACGGGGGAACCTGTGAAGGATGTGCCGACACGTTATCGAGAGTGGTCACTGTGTGTCCGGCTGATGCCCGAATTTCACTCGGACGGGAGAGTTTCGGAACGTCTCGGTGACGGGTGAACCGCGGATCGGTCGTACGTTGGGAGAGTGAGCCAGCACAGACACCGTGCTCCGGCGCGGCAGCTCGAGCGGAAGCGGGCCATCATGGCCGCCGCGGTCATCGGAACCGTGGTGGCCGGGGTGGGCGTCGGGGTGTGGGCGTCATCCGGAGGGGGTGGTTCCGGTGGAGGCCCGGACGCGGGCGCGGTCGGCGCCTCCCGGCAGGCCGACCCGCCGACACCGTCGCCCAGCCGCTCGTACCCCATGTCGAAGGCGCCGCGGACCATCCCCGCGGTGCGCGAGCACACCGCGGCCCGCGGGCCGGGCTGGCAGCCGCGGGACGGCGGCCGCGTGGTGGTCACCGACCCGGCACTGGCAGACGAGGGCAGGCTCCTGGCCGGTGAGCTGGGCCTCGACTACGGCGGCCGGAAGACCGACTCCCGGGCCGGCGACGTCCGTCTGGCCCTCAGCGGGAGCGGCAACCCGGAGTCGTACACCATGACCGTGCGCGACGGCAGGGTGGACATCGAGGGGCCCGCCGACGCGGGCGTGTTCTACGGGACCCGGACCCTCAAGCAGGAGGTCCACGGCGGCGGCACCGCCCCGGAGGGCGTCGTCAAGGACGAGCCCGCCAAGCCCGCGCGCGGCTTCATGCTCGACATCGCGCGCAAGCCGTTCTCGGAGACCTGGATCGAGGACCGGATACGCGAGCTGGGCGATCTGAAGTACAACGAGCTGGGGCTGCACTTCTCGGACGACCAGGCCTTCCGCATCCAGTCCACCAGCCACCCCGAGATCGTCTCCAAGGACCATCTCACCAAGGCGCAGGTCAAGAAGATCGTCGGCCTGGCCGCCGCCCGGCACATCGCGATCGTGCCCGAGATCGACTCGCCGGGGCACCTGGGCGCCGTCATCGCCGCACACCCCGATCTCCAGCTCCGCAACGCGGACGGCAAGGCGACACGCGGCGCGATCGACATCTCCAAGCCGGAGTCCGCGAAGATCGTCGACGATCTGCTCGACGAGTACGCGGACCTGTTCCCGGGCACCAAGTGGAACCTGGGCGGCGACGAGTACCAGGCGCTGGTCGTGCCCGACCCCGAGGCGTCCTATCCGCAGCTCGCCGCCGCCGCGCGCGCCGCCTACGGCGCCGACGGCAACGTCGCCGACCTCACCACCGGCTGGCTGAACGGCCGCGCGGACACCGTCCGGGCCCACCACCGCACCATGCGGGCGTGGAACGACGGCTTCCTGCGCGACTCCACGGTCCAGCCCGCCAAGGACATCCAGGTCGCCTACTGGACCGGCAAGGAGATCGGCGCCCGGCCCCCCGCGGACTACCTGAGCGCGGGCCGCAAGGTCTACAACTACAACGACGAGTACCTGTACTACGTCCTCGGTGAACCGAACGACTTCGTCTACCCGACCGGCCAGCGGATCTACCAGGAGTGGACCCCGCGGGTGATCCGGGGCACGAGTGCCGTCCCGGCGCGGTACGACGGTCAGATCCTCGGCGGTTCCTTCGCCGTGTGGTGCGACTTCCCCAACGCCCAGACCGAGGGCCAGGTCGCGTCCGGCATCCGGATGCCGCTGCGGGCCACCGTGCAGAAGCTCTGGGATCCGGGACAACCCCCTCTGTCCTGGCCGCAGTTCAAGGAGCTGGCGAACCGGCTGGGGTGAGTGGACGGAATGTCGGCGTAGCACGTATGTTTCCGTGTTCGCTCGTGTGTGCGCGGCTCTGGGGAGGGCCGCGTACACCGTCTTGGCCGTACCGGGGGGAAGACCTTCATGATCTGCGCCAGCTGCCACAGCAACGAGGCCGTCACCGGGGAGACGAGGTGCGCCCGCTGCGCGCCGGCCGTCCCCTTCGTACCGCCGGGTCCGCCGCTGCGCTCGCCGGGCGGGCTCGGGCGTGCGGCGGTGCTGATGCTGGGCCTGGTCGGCGCCGGTGACGCGGTCGGGATATGGGCCGACCTGGCGAAGCCCTCGTCTCCGGTGGGGTCGGGTCTCGCCGTCGCGCAGGGGGTCCTGCTGCTCGCCACGGCGGTCGTTTACCTGTGCTGGCTGTGGCGGGTGCGGGTCAACGCCGAGGTCCTCGACGCCAGTTCGCAGAGCAGGGCGCGGTGGTGGACGATCGTCGGCTGGTTCGTCCCGTTCGTGAACCTCTGGTTCCCGCGCCGGATCGTCCTCGACGCGTGGGACGCCAGCGCGCCGCAGGGGCGGCCGAGCGGTCACGGGCTGGTCGACCTCTGGTGGACGGCGTGGGTGGTTGATCTGATCGTCGACCGGCTGCTGCGGGTGGAGTCCGGGGCGGGGATGCTCGCGGTGGCCGACGGCGTCGACCTCGTCGCCGCCGTGCTCGCCGCCGCGGTGGTCCTCCGGCTGACGAGGATGCAGAACGAGAGGGCCCTTCGGGGGCCTTCGCTGCCGTCCGCCGTGCTTGGCTGAAAACCGGTGACTGTGACACTCCGGGCCCGTCGCACGCAGTACGGGAAAATGCGGGCTCCGCACAGGCGGTGCCCAGGCGAGGGAGGCGTCCATGAGCCTGGAGGAACTGATCGCGCAGGCCGACGCGCGCGGTCTGGCGGCGAGCGGGCTGGCTTGTTCGGATCGGTGCGTGTCCCTGCTGGTCGACGACGACGAGTTGCTGCGCCCGCTGTGGGCGCATCTCGTGGACGGCTCCGACTGGTCCGGGAGCCTGGCGAGGGTGCGGGCTGCGCTGGATGCGGTGAAGCCCGCCGCCGGTGCCGGGTTCGAGGCGGCGGAGGCGGCGCGGGGGATGCTGCTGTCGGCTCCGGCCGAGCGGGACGGGGCGGCGCTCCGGGAGTGGGCGCAGGCGTGCTCGTCGGCTTCGCTGCGGGTGCACCGGCTGCTGGACCCGGCGGGCGGGGACGGCGTGGACGAGGAGCTGCCGCTGGTCGCCGCCGAGCTGGGACGGCAGACGGTCGTCCTCCAGCTCCTCGCCGAGCACGGGCCGCAGGGGCTGCGGCGGGCGCTTGACGTGTCGGGGGAGGGACGCAGGGTGCTGCGGGCGGTGGTGTCGCGGCGGGCGCGGGCGCAGGCCTAAACCCGGAACCGGGGTGGGTTCTGTGTCCGTCCTGTCGGCGCGATGGGGCGGTCCTGCGGCGGTTGCCGACAGGCCGCCGAAATCGTGTGACGCACGGCCGTCCAGGACCGCTGACTCCTGTGTGACTACCCAGTACGCAACAACGCAGACGGACTACCGCCCCTCCACCGCGGCACGCCCCGCGCGATGGGCCGCGGACGTGGTCGCCACCATGCGCGAGGGCGCCCGGCTCCGCCTCGACTACTCGGTGCGGAGCCTGTGGCGCCTGGACCGCGTCATCGAGGAACTCCGCCACGACCACCCCCCGTACGAGGCCGTGGCCCACGTCCTGCGCGGCTTCGGGGCGTACGCGGGCGAGGTGATCGCCCGCGAGACGGGCGCAGAGTGGTGTGCCACGGCCGACACCCACTGGCTCCGCACAGGGGACGGCCGAATCTGGGATCCGGTGTCGGAGGCGCGGCGGGCTTTCGCGGGCGAGGGCTCCCTGCGGGGGCTGTACCGGGCGGCGACGGGGGGCTGCTGAGCCGGCCGTTCGCCGCACCGTGCCCTTGCCCGGTGCCGCCCGGGTGGGGCGCCGGGGGAGGCGACGGGGTCAGGCCCTCGCGACCCGACACCCCGGGCGGCCGGTGTAACATCACTGGTTACGCTTGAGGGAGGGCCGGCCGGGCTGATGAGTGCCAACAGCAGGATGAGCATCGCCGTTCACGTGCTGACGTGGATGGCCCTGGACCGGCTCGACGAGGAGACGGTCGCGACGTCGCAGCGCATCGCCGAGAGTGTCAACACCAACCCCGTGGTGATCCGCCGCTGCCTGATGGAACTCCGCGAGGCCGGCATCGTCCACGGCAGGCGGGGCGCCAAAGCCGGATGGGCCCTGGCGCGGGACCCCGAGTCGATCACGCTGCGGGACGTGTACGGCGCGGTGGAGGGCAACGGGCTGTTCGCCCTGCACCGCACTCCGCCCAACGAGGCGTGTCCCGTCGGCTTCGGCATCAGGCCGGTGCTCGACTCGGTGTACGCCCGCCTGGACGACGCGGTGCGGGACGAACTCGCCACCGTCTCCATCGCGGACGTCCTTCGCGACGTGCGGGCGGAGCGACGCGCCGACGGCTGATCCCGTCGTCACACCTGCCGCTGACCGCCGTCGACGAAGAGTTCGACACCGGTGACGAACGTGCTCTGGTCGCCGGCGAGGAACAGCGCCACGTCCGCGACCTCCTCCGGGCGTCCCATACGGCCCAGCGGAACCTGGCTCACGAAGCCCTCCCGCATCCTCGCGGCCGACTCCGCGTCGGGCGCGAGACCCGCGATCCCCGGAGTGTCGGTGGGTCCCGGCGCCAGCGTGTTGACGCGGATCGCGCGATCGCTCAGTTCGTTCGCCCAGGTGCGGGAGAAGGAGCGGATGGCGGCCTTCGAGGCGGCGTAGACGCCGAACGCCTCCTCGCCGCGCGCCGTGCTTCCGGTGACGATCACCGAGGCACCGTCGTTCAGCAGCGGGAGCGCCTTCTGGACCGTGAACAGCGTGCCCTTGACGTTGATGCCGAAGGTGGAGTCGAAGTGCTCCTCCGTGAGGTCCTCCAGGGTGGCGAACTCACCGCCGCCCGCGTTGGCGAACAGCACGTCGATGCGGCGGCCGCTCTCCGCCACCACCTCGTACAGGCGGTCGATGTCGTCCAGGTCCGAGACGTCTCCCCGGACCCCCGTGACGTTCCTGCCGATCTCGGCCACCGCCGCGTCGAGCGCCTCCTGGCGGCGGCCGGTGATGAAGACGTGCGCGCCCTCGTCCGCGAACCGCTTGGCGGTGGCCAGGCCGATCCCACTGTTGCCGCCGGTGACGACGGCCGTCTTTCCTTCGAGCTTTCCCACCGGATCCTCCATTCACCGCGGGCCGGCATCGGTCCCGGCTGGATGTAACAACTTACATTACATCCAGGATCGGGGAGTGGGGGTGGACGCCGGTCGCGCGGGCGGTCAGCCCTCGATGAAGGAGTGGATCTCCGGGTCGAGGACGTCCGGATGGAGCGAGAGCATTCCGTGGGGCCACCCCTCGTAGCTCCTGAGCGTCGCGTTCTTCAGCAGCTCGGCGGACTTCGGCGCGGAGTCCTCGTAGGGCACGATCTGGTCGTCGGTGCCGTGCAGCACGAGCACCGGGACGTCGATGCTCTTGAGGTCCTCGGTGAAGTCGGTCTCGGAGAACGCCTTGATGCATGCGTAGTGCGCGTTCGCCGCACCCCTCATCCCCTGCCACCACCAGCGGTCGATGAGTCCCTGCGACACCTCGGCGCCGGGCCGGTTGAAGCCGTAGAACGGCCCCGCGGGGACGTCGATGTAGAACTGTGCGCGGTTGGTGGCGAGCGCGTCGCGCAGCTCGTCGAAAGCCTCGATCGGGGTGCCCTCGGGGTTGCTGTCCTTCTTGACCATGACCGGGGGCACCGCGTTGGAGATGACCGCCTTGGACACCCGGCCCGGCCTGGCCCGCGCCACGTAGCGGACCACCTCGCCGCCTCCGGTGGAGTGCCCGACGTGCACCGCGTCCCTCAGGTCCAGCGCGTCGGTCAGGGCGGCCACGTCGGCGGCGTAGGTGTCCATCTCGTGCCCGTTCGACGGCTGGCCGGAGCGTCCGTGACCGCGGCGGTCGTGGGCGATGACGCGATAGCCCCTGGCCAGGAAGTAGAGCAACTGGTTGTCCCAGTCCTCGTGGCTCAGTGGCCAGCCGTGGTGGAAGACGATCGGCCGGGCGTCCCGGGGGCCCCAGTCGACGTAGAAGATGCTGGTGCCGTCCGGCGTGGTCACCGTGCCCATGGCTGAAACCTCCGGGTGATCGTCTGCGTGGTCCCCCCGGCCCCGCCCCGCGCCGACGCGGGCACGATGCCGCGCGCCCCCCGGAAGACCCGTCACCCCCGTTTCTGCCACGCTACGCGCGCGCCGGTGGGGGTGCACGTCAGCGCTCGCGGGGCGAAGGGTGGCGGTATGCGCCCGCTGTACGGGCTCGAAAGAGGTCCACCCGGCGAGTCCGGCTCAGGGCGAAGCCGTCGAGGGCGGCGAACCGTTGGCCGCACCGCTGGACCGGCGCCCTCCAAGGGGCCCGCCCGCGCCCGGCCGGCGTCCAGGGCAACGGCCGGGGCCGCCACCCCCCACAGGAGAGACCCCGGCCGTTGCGTGGTACGGACCGCGGGCGGTCCGTCATGTTGTTCTGCGTCATGACTGCGTCATGTGTCACACCCGGGCCGTGTCACGAGTCAGTTGCATCTTCCACAGACATGGACGAGCAGCGGTTTCAGGCCGTAACGTGCCTTTCGCGCCGACCGAGTGACGGGCGTAAAGGGAGTGCGGTGCAGGGGGACGACGCGGAGTTGACGGCCGCGGTGCGTGCGGCTCAGGCGGGGGACGAGACCGCGTTCCGTACGGTGTACCGCGCGGTGCACCCACGGCTGCTCGGCTATGCCCGCACGCTGGTCGGCGACCTGGAGGCCGAGGACGTCACGTCCGAGGCGTGGCTCCAGATCGCCCGCGACCTCGACCGGTTCAGCGGGGACGCCGACCGGTTCCGGGGCTGGGCCGCACGGATAGCCCGCAACCGCGCCCTGGACCACATACGGATGCGCGGGCGCCGCCCCCTGATAGGCGGCGACGAGACCGAACTGACCGGCAGAGCAGCCGAGTCGGACACCGCCGGTGAGGCCATCGAGGCCCTGTCCACCGACGGCACCCTCTCCCTCATCGCCCGTCTCCCGCAGGACCAGGCCGAGGCCGTCGTGCTGCGCGTGGTGGTCGGGCTGGACGCCAAGACGGCCGCCGAGACGCTCGGCAAGCGCGCGGGCGCCGTCCGTACCGCCGCGCACCGGGGGCTGAAGCGGCTGGCCGAACTCCTCGGCACCGAGACGGAATCGACGGGAGGGCTCGACGCGCTCCCGCCCCAGCGAACACCGCGCGGTGGCGCGGTGCGGTCCGCGGGTGTGACGCATACGCCTACGCGGACGCAGAAGGACATGTGATGGCCGACGAGCACGACAAATGGCTGGACGGTGAGACGTCGGAACGTCTGCTGCGCGGTGAGCCGTTGGAAGCCGTCGACGCCGACGCGCGCGTACCCGCCGACCGGCTGGCCGGGCTGCTGGGCGCCCTTGCCGCCCAGGGTGCTCCCGCGCTCGGCGAACTACCGGGAGAGAAGGCGGCGTTGGCCGCTTTCCGGAACGCCCGGGTCACCGTCCCCGAGACCAGTGCGCACGGATACGGCGACGCGGGCCTCGTCCGCATCGGCGCCCCCGCACCCCGTGACCGCCGCTCCCGCTGGGGCCGGCCCGTCCGGTTCGGCCTCGCCGCCGCGCTGGCCGCCGGCACGCTGGGCGGGGTCGCGGTGGCCGCGGGGAGCGGGGTGCTGCCCGGCCCGTTCCGGTACGACGACCCCCGCCCCGGTGCCTCCGTCTCCGCCGTCGAGACCCCGGCCAGTCCCAGCGCCCCGGCGACCCCCCTCCCCTCTCCGGGCATCTCCGGCACCCCGTACGTCACCCCCCGCGCACCGGTACCCGACGCATCGGACGACGAGGCGGGCAGTACCGGCCGGGCCACGGGCCGGCCGCCCTCCGGCGAGCCCTCGCGCCGCCCCGGCGCCCGCTGGTGGGCCGCCGCCACGGCCTGCCGCGACCTGCGGGAAGGCCGGGAGCCGGCCGCCGGGAACAGGCGGACCCTGGAGGGCCTCGCGGGCGGTCCGGCGCGCGTCGAGGTCTACTGCCGGGCCCTGTTCACCGCCGCCGAGGCCGACGGCCGCACCCGCGACCACCGGGACCGGGAGGGCGGGGGCGAAGACGGCAAGAGCGGCGGCGGGCACGACGCCGGCCACCCGGGCGACGACCGCCCCACCCCGCGCCCGCGCCTTCACCTCGACCTCCCGTCGACCCGGAAGATGCCCTCTGAGCTGGGACTTTGTCACTTCCGAAAATTGGATCCGGAAAGGTGTGACGTTTCTGGACGCGGCGGCGCAGTACTGAGTGAGCCGACTGGTCATCGGCCGTCGCACTGAGCCGGGGTTCCCCCCGTACCCCGAGGCTCGTGCACTGGCGCGGGCGGGACACGTTCCCCCGGTCCCGCCCGCGCCCCACTCCGCCTCAGCGGTAGACGACCACCCGGTCTCCGTTCCGCACCTGCGTGAACAGCGACGCGATCGCTCCCTCGTCCCGGACGTTCACACACCCGTGCGAACCGCCCGCGTACCCGTGCGCCGCGAAGTCGTAGGAGTAGTGGATCGCCTGGCCGCCGCTGAAGAACATGGCGTACGGCATCGGGGAGTCGTAGAGCGTCGACACATGGTGCCGGGACTTCCAGTAGATGCTGAACACACCCTCGCGGGTGGGGGTGTACTGCGAGCCGAAGCGGACCGAGACCGTGGTGAGGGTGCGGCCGTCGATCATCCAGCGCAGGGTGCGGCTGGTCTTGCTCACGCACAGTACCCGCCCGGCCAGACAGCGCGGGTCCGGCGCGGCGGCGGGCTGGCCACCCATCAGGTACAGCTCCCACTGGCCCGGCCGGTGCGTCATCGCCAGCAGCCGCCGCCAGGTGACGGGGTCCACGCGGCCCGTACGGGGCAGCCCGCGCTTGCCCTGGAACCCGCTGACCGCCTGCTCGGTGAGGTCGTCGAACTCCCCGGTCGGCCCGTCGTTCAGCCACTGCACCTGACGGAGCCGCGCCTGCAGCTCCCGCACGCCGGTCCCGCTGTCGCCGCGTGCGAACACGGCCCCGGTCGTGGTGTGCGGCCGGGCCGAGGGCGTGTCGAAGTGGACCGGGTACCGCGGCTTCCCGTCGGCTCCCGCCGGCGGCGGCTTGCAGCCCCCGAGCGCCACGGCGAGGGCGGCGGCCGAGGCGAACAGGGCGACGGTGCTCCCCGGAGTCCTCATGCCGGGGATGCTTCCCCCGTGCGCCCACCGCCGAACAACGGGGCACCGACCGCAAGGCGACCGCGGTCCCCGGAGGCCGCCGTGACGCGTACGCCGGAGCCGGGCACGCCGGTGGACGCGATCGCCCGCGGCCGCGCCGCGGCCGGTGTGGGGGACGTATCAGCCACCGGGCACCCGCTGAGCCGCAGGCGCCCGCGTGCGACACTCGCTCTCATGTTCGGCGTCATTGATCTGCCCGCCTACCTGGCCGGGCTGCTGCTCATCATTCTGCTTCCGGGGCCCAACTCGCTGTACGTGCTGTCCGTGGCCGCCCGGAAGGGGGTCAGGCCGGGGTACACCGCTGCCGCCGGGGTGTGGTGCGGGGACACCGTGCTGATGACGTTGTCCGCGGCCGGGGTGGCCTCGCTGCTGCAGGCCAACGCCGTGCTGTTCGGGATCGTGAAGTACGCCGGAGCCGGCTATCTGACCTGGCTGGCGATCGGGATGCTGCGGGCCGCGTGGCAGATGTGGCGGACCCGGCGGACGCCGGTGGTGGCGGAGGCCGCCGCCGAGGAGGGGCCGCAGGCGGAGCGGCCGTTCAGGCGGGCGCTGGTGGTGAGCCTGTTCAACCCGAAGGCGATCCTGTTTTTCGTGGCCTTCTTCGTCCAGTTCGTGGACCCGGCCTACCCCTACCCCGCGCTGTCCTTCGTCGTCCTCGGTGCCTTCGCCCAGGTCGCCAGCTTCCTCTACCTCAGCGCCCTGATCTTCGGCGGCACCAAGCTGGCCGCCGCGTTCCGCCGCCGCAGGCGGCTGTCGGCGACGGCCACCTCGGCCGCCGGGGTGCTGTTCCTCGGCTTCGCGGTCAAGCTGTCGCTGGCCGCAGGCTAGTGCTGTGAGGTCGCCGGACACGGGGCCGACCGCGGCCGGGACCGGGGCCGCGTACGGCGCCGGCTGACCTCAGCTCCTGAGCGCCCGGCGCAGCCGGGGCCCGAACGGCTTCTCCACGAACCGGTGCAGCAGCCACGCCAGCACCAGCATCCCGGCCACCGTCAGCCCCAGCGTCGGCCAGGCCCCGAGCCCCAGCCCACGGTGCAGCACCCGTACCGCGAACCAGCCGAGGTGCTCGTGCACCAGGTAGAACGGGTAGGTCAGCGCGCCCGCCGTCACCAGCCACGGCCAGGACGCCCACCGGGTCCAGCCCAGCGCCACGGCCGCCACCGAGGCGAAGGCCAGCGTGACCACGGCGACGATCACCACCGGGTGCCGGGTGAAGTCGCCGTGCGCCCCCGGATGCCACAGACCCCGCACGGCCGCGCTCTGCCCGAGCAGCCAGGACATCGCCACCAGGCCCCACAGCAGAGGGCTGCCGCCGAAGCGGTGGACCAGGTACAGCGCGAGTCCGCCCACGAAGAAGGGCGCGTACTCCGGCATGACGAGGGCGTCGGTGAGGTCGTTGCCCGCGGTCGTCGAGATCGCCGCGGCCAGCGTCCAGACGCAGGCGAACAGCACCACGCGCCGGTAGGTCGCCCCGCGCCAGACCACGAACAGCGCGAACAGCGCGTAGAACCGGACCTCCACCCAGAGCGTCCAGCACACGCCGAGTATCCGGGAGGCGCCCATCGGCTGCTGGAGCATCGTCAGGTTGACCAGGAACTCGTCCGCCCGCACCGGACGCACCACCACCGGGAGCACGAAGGCCGCGGCCGTCACCAGCACCAGCGCCACCCAGTACGCGGGGTACAGCCGGGCCACGCGGGAGCGGAAGAAGTCGCCGAGCGTGCGGCCCCAGCCGCTCATGCAGATCACGAAACCGCTGATCACGAAGAAGAACTGCACGCCCAGACAGCCGTAGGGGGCGACCTGGGAGAGCCGGGGGAAGACCTCGGAGGGGCTCTGGTGCCAGGACTCCGATATCGTCCCGCCGCGCCCGGTGTAGTGGTACAGGCACACCATCAGCGCGGCCACGAGCCTGAGCCCGTCCAGGGCGAGCAGCCGCCCCCGCGCCCCGGTGGCGACCGGCGATGAGAGGCCGGCGGGCGGGGCGAGCGGTGAGGTGGCGGTCATCTGCGCGGTCCTTGGCATCGAGTCGGTCGGTGGGAGGGCGGTTCAGCCGCGGACGGTCCGGCGCAGCCCGCGCGCACGGCGGGCCACCCGGCGGACGGTGGCGTTGCGCGGGATGAAGGCGAGCTGCGCGGGTACCCCGCCGGGCAGTCCCAGTACGCTCAGCCGGCGGCGCTTGAAGTAGCGCAGGGTGGCCGGGTCCGGGTGCCGGGCGAGGAAGTCCTCCACGTCGGCGCGGAGCCGGGGCAGGATCTTCGGCTGCATGGCGAAGCCCACCGCCCGCACCAGCTCGCCCAGCTCGGCGACCTCCATGCCGCGCCGCCCCTCGGCGACCGCCGCCCCGTCGCCCAGTTCGGGCAGCAGAGCGTCGACCACGGTGACCGGCACCCGGTTGCTGTTCTCGTAGGGGGCGAGCCGCTCCAGCAGGGTGCCGGTGCCGACCCGCGCCACGGGCAGGCCGTACAGCGTGGCGGCGGTCAGCAGGGCGGTGGAGAAGCAGCCGACGACCAGCGCGGGCCGCATCCGCTGGTACAGCACCTCGGCCAGTACCGGGGTGTCCAGCACCGTGAGGTCCGCCCCGAGCCGCTCCGCCTCCTCCTCCAGGGTGCGGGCGTAGCGGGCCGGTGCGGTGGGGTGCGGCTTGAACACCACTCTGGTGTGGCCCAGCCGGACCGCGCCGCGCAGCATCCGGACGTGCAGCGCCTCCTCCTCGTCCGGGGTGAGGATGTCCAGCGCGGAGAGGTACTGGCCCAGCAGCAGCGCGGGTTCCTCGATCGCGGGCAACTCGTCCCCGGTGGAGGCGAGTTCCGCCAGCACCTTGGTGAAGGCGGCGGTCGGCACGATCTCGGCCGGGACCCCGAACTCGGTGAGCAGCAGCGGCTCCAGGCCCGGTACGAGGTCGAGGTGGAGCAGCCGGTCCACACGGGTGCCGACCAGCGGGTCGATCTTGTTGCGGGTGGGGCCGTAGCTCATCAGGCCGTCGGCGTAGACCGTGACCGGGGCGCCGGTGAAGATCTGCGCGAGCGCCAGCGACGGGTTGACCTGGATCGACTCCACCGCCAGCTCGACCGGCCCGTCACCGAGTCGCCACTCGTGACGGAAGTACCGCTGCCACAGCGGCATGTCGTCCCCGCGGGGCAGCCAGCCGCCGGGGTGGAAGGGGCGGATGGTCCGGTTGTACGAGAGCACGTCGTCGAACCGGTCCCGCAGCCGCTCGAAGCCGGGCATCTCGTCCAGCGGGGGCGTGGTCTCCGGTGTCGCCGCGTTGTTGCAGACCAGCAGGACGCGCCGGTCGGCGGGGGCGAAGCAGCCGGAGTCCAGGGCGGCGGCCAGCGTGGCCACGCCGTACAGCGTGGACGCCTGGAAGATCTGGGTGGTCACGCGGCGGCCCCGGCGGGGGAGGGACGGCGGCGCAGCCGGCGCAGGCGGGTGGCGCGGGCGAGGTCCATCGAGTCCAGCGCCTCGTTCAGCACGTCCTGCGGCATTCGCCTGAGGGCGGCCGCGCTCAGGGATTTCAGTTTTCTCGCCACCGCGGGCTCGAACCTTTCGATGCTTCCCAGATGGTGGGAAATGATCGCGCAATAGGTGCGCACGGCTTTCGGCAGCAGGGAATCCGCGTCCCGGTCGGCTGCCGTCTCGGCTATGACCTGGTCGAACGCGCGCAAGAAGTCGAGCTGGCGGACATCACCGATCTGGGTCAGCGATGAGGCGACCCCGCGCCGGTAGAACACCCCGAGCATCCCCACCACGGCGAACGACTCCGCCTCCCGGTGCAGCCGCCAGATCCACGGCCGGTCCTCCGCGGTCCGCAGCCCGTCCGTGAAGTGCAGCAGCCCCCTCTCCGCGAGCCGCCGGTGGTAGATCCCGGCCCAGGCGTACGCGTAGTCCACCGACGTCGACCGGTCCGCGGGCAGGATGGCCGCCCTCGGGTCCAGGACGACACCGCGCCGGCCGTGCGGCACCCGGTGCACGGAACGGGCCCGCCCGGTGCACTGGACATGGTCGGTGCGCAGGAAGTCGCACCCCAACCCGTCCATGTGCGCGACCAGCCGGTCGTAGTAGCCGGGGGCGAGCCAGTCGTCGCCGTCGAGGAACGTCAGGTACTCGCCGCGCGCCCGGTCCAGACCGGTGTTGCGGGCGGTCGCCAGCCCGCCGTTGCGCTCGTGCCGGACGACGACGGCGCCCGGCAGTTCGCGTTCGGCGCGCTCGAGGATGCCCGGTGTCCCGTCGCGGGAACAGTCGTCCACGAGAATGAACTCGTAGTCGTCCCGCGCGTTCGCACGAAGACTCCTCAATGTGTCCGGCGCGTATTGCTGCACGTTGTAGAACGGCACGATGACCGAGAGCTTGACCACGCCGAGGACGTTAGGGCGGGGCCCGGCATTCGTGTCGACGCTCGCCTTGATACCGGGTGAACGACGCGTGGCGAAGCCGTGAACCGGGTTTTCCCCAGGGCCGATCCGGGCCCGGATCCCCATTCGTCGACGTGCTGTTAACCGTTTGTTGAGTTCGGGTTGGGCCGGACCTACGAAACGCTTCCTAGCGTCTTCGGCGTGCCAGCAAGTGCAACGAAGTCCCCGCGGATCGCCGTCCTCGCCGATTCCGACACCCGGTGGAAGTGGGGCGCGCTCACCGCGCGCCGTATCGCTCCCGCCGACGCCGGAGTCCGCCTCGACGGCTACCTCCTGCGGGGCCGGGCCACCCCGACACCCCGCCAGCTCGCGGAGACCGGCGCCACCGCCGACTCGCTCCGCGAGGTCACCGGCGCGGAGTTCCTGCGCGCCATGACCGGCCAGTCCTACGACATCCTGGTCCTCGCGCTGGTCGGCGGCGGTGTGCAGGCCATGCTGCACGGCCTGCGGCACGCCTGGGGGAGCGGCCAGCGCCCGGTCGTCGTCACCGGTTACGTCGGTGTCGTCTACGAGAAGCTCGCCGACGGCCTGCTGCTGCGGCACGGCGCCGACCTCGTACTCGCCAACTCGGCCCAGGACGCGGACCGGTTCCGCGCCGTGTACGAGGGGGTCGGGGCGGACGCCGGTGCCGTCACCGAGGTCGCGCTGCCGTTCCTCGGCGGGGAGGCGTACGCGGGTGAACGGGCGCCCTGCACGGTGACGTTCGCCGCGCAGCCCTCCGTACCGGAGAGCCGCGCGGACCGGACCTACCTGCTGGACCGGCTCGTCGCCCACGCCCGGCGCCACCCCGAGCGCGAGGTGCTGCTCAAGCTGCGCTCCAAGCCCGGCGAACACACCACGCACATCGAGGAGCTGCCGTACCAGAAGCTGGTCCGGGGGCGGGAGCTGCCGGACAACCTGCGTCTGGTGTACGGGCACATGGGCGACGTGCTGGACCGGACCGACCTGCTGGTCACCGTCAGCTCCACCGCCGCCCTGGAGTCCCTGCACCGGCGCGTCCCGACGGCCGTGCTGACCGACCTCGGGGTGCGGGAGGCGCTGGGCAACCACCACTTCCTGGGCTCCGGCTGCCTCACCTCCTGGGACCGGCTGGACGCCGGGCACCGCCCGGAGCCCGACCCCGGGTGGCTGGCCCGGCAGGGCGTCGCCGCCGGGGACGGCTCGTACGCGGGCGCCTTCGACGCGGCCCGCGCCCGGATCACCGCCCTGCTGGAGCGGTCCGGCGCGCTGCCGCCGCTGGAGCCCTACTACACCCCCGGGACCGCGCCCGGCTATCTGCCCGGCATCCTCGCCCGCCACCACCTCGGCCCCGACGGCGCCCCGCTGCCCGGCAGCCCCGCCACCCGGGCGGAGGCCGGACCGGTGCGGCAGATCGTGCGCCGGGCCGCCCGCGGCGCCTACCGGCACGGCGTCCAGCGGGTCGCCCCGGTGATCCGCCGGATGGGGGAGCTGTGAACCCCCCGCCCACCGTGAACCTCCCGAACTCCCAAGTCTCCCAAGCCTTTCGAGGAGCTGACCCCATGACCCACTGGCCCGCCGATCCGGGCGACCCGCCGCGCCGGGTGCTCGCCGTGATCCCGGCGCGCGGCGGCTCCAAGGGGGTGCCCGCCAAGAACCTCGCCCCCGTGGGCGGCGTCCCGCTGGTGGCCCGCGCGGTGCGCGCCTGCCTGGCCGCCCCCGCCGTCACCGACGTCGTGGTCTCCACCGACGACGCGGCCGTGGCCGCCGAGGCCCGCGCGGCCGGCGCCGAGGTCGTCACGCGGCCCGCCGCCATCGCCGGGGACACCGCCACCTCCGAGGCCGCCGTGCTGCACGCCCTGGACGCCTTCGAGGAGCGCGTCCGGGCGACCGTCGACGTGGTGCTGCTCGTGCAGTGCACCAGTCCCTTCCTGCTCGCCGACGACATCGGCCGGGTCGCCGGGGCGGTCGTCCGCGACGGCGCCGACACCGCCGTCACCGTGGCCCCCTTCCACGGCTTCGTCTGGCGCGACGGCGCCCCCGACGACGCGGACGCACCGGGCGGTTTCGGCGTCAACCACGACAAGGCCGTACGCCCCCGCCGCCAGGACCGCCCGCAGGACCTGCTGGAGACCGGCGCCGCCTACGCGATGGACGTGACCGGCTTCCGCGCCCACGGCCACCGCTTCTTCGGCCGCACCGAACTGGTCCGCACCGACCCGGCCCGCGTGCTGGAGATCGACGACCCGCACGACCTGGCCCGCGCCCGCGCCCTGGCCCCGCTGCTCGACACCGTCCCGGCGGGCGCGCTGCCCACCCGCGACGACGTCGACGCCGTCGTCCTCGACTTCGACGGCACCCAGACCGACGACCGGGTGCTGATCGACACCGACGGACGGGAGTTCGTCTCCGTGCACCGGGGCGACGGGCTCGGCATCGCCGCGCTGCGCCGCGCCGGGGTGCCGACGCTCATCCTGTCCACCGAGCAGAACCCCGTCGTCGCCGCCCGCGCCCGCAAGCTCCGGCTGCCGGTGCTGCACGGCATCGACCGCAAGGACCTCGCCCTCAAGCAGTGGTGCGAGGAGCAGGGCATCGCCCCCGAGCGGGTGCTCTACGCCGGCAACGACGTCAACGACCTGCCCTGCCTCGCCCTCGTCGGCTGGCCCGTCGCGGTCGCCGACGCCCACGACGCCGTACGCGGCGCCGCCCGCGCCGTCACCACCGTCCCCGGTGGATACGGCGCGATCCGCGAGATCGCGGGCTGGCTCCTCGGCCCCTCCCTCGACACCCTCCCCACCCCCGCAAGCAAGTAAGGAAACACCTGACATGAGCGCCAACTCCCGCATCCGCCACTTCGGTACCCGCGAGGCCGGCCCCGGCCGCCCGGTCTACGTCACCGGTGAGATCGGCATCAACCACAACGGCGAGCTGGAGAACGCCTTCAAGCTGATCGACGCCGCCGCCGAGGCCGGCTGCGACGCCGTGAAGTTCCAGAAGCGCACCCCGGAGATCTGCACCCCGCGCGACCAGTGGGACATCGAGCGCGACACCCCCTGGGGCCGGATGACCTACATCGACTACCGCCACCGCGTGGAGTTCGGCGAGGACGAGTACCGCCAGATCGACGCGTACTGCAAGGAGAAGGGGATCGACTGGTTCGCCTCCCCGTGGGACACCGAGGCCGTCGCCTTCCTGGAGAAGTTCGACGTCCCCGCCCACAAGGTGGCCTCCGCCTCCCTCACCGACGACGAGCTGCTGCGCGCCCTGCGCGCCACCGGCCGCACGGTGATCCTCTCCACCGGCATGTCCACCCCGAAGCAGATCCGCCACGCGGTCGAGGTGCTCGGCTCGGAGAACATCCTGCTCTGCCACGCCACCTCCACCTACCCGGCCAAGGCCGAGGAGCTGAACCTCCGCGTCATCAACACGCTGGAGAAGGAGTTCCCGAACGTCCCGATCGGCTACTCCGGCCACGAGACGGGCCTGCAGACCACGCTGGCCGCGGTCGCCCTCGGCGCCGTCTTCGTCGAGCGCCACATCACCCTGGACCGCGCCATGTGGGGCTCCGACCAGGCCGCTTCCGTCGAGCCGCAGGGCCTGGTCCGGCTGGTCCGCGACATCCGCGCCATCGAGGCGTCCCTCGGCGACGGCGTCAAGAAGGTCTACGAGTCCGAGCTGGGCCCGATGAAGAAGCTGCGCCGGGTCTCCGGCGTGGTCGCCGAGGCGGAGATCGCCGCCGCAGCGGGCGAGCCGGTCACGGTCTGACCGCTTCCTCGCCCGACCGCACTACGACGGGACGGTCACAACCCGCCATGAGCCCTCGCGCCGGACACCCCGGCCCCGCTGACCGCACGCTCGCCTTCGTGGAGAGCCCGGTGCAACTGCTGAACGTACTGGAGTGGGCCCACGCGGGCGGGGTGCCCGCGCGCGAGGGGGCAGTGGCGGAGCTGACGCTCGTCGTGCTCGCCCCCACCGACCCCATGACCCGCGGCCAGCTGCGCCGCATGGCCGACCTCGCCCGCGACGAGGGGTACGAGGTGCGCTGGGAGGAGGCACGGGGCGGCACGAGCGCCCCCTTCCACACCGTCGGCGCGCTGGCCGGGGCGCTCAGACGGGCCGGCCGGATCGTCATGGGCGATCCCTTCTCCCGCTACGTGCAGCTCCTGCTCACCATCACCCGGGCGCCCGAGCTGGTCGTGGTGGACGACGGCACCGCCACCATGGAGTTCGTCGCCCAGCTGGCCCGCGGGGAGCGCCTGGTGCGCTGGCACCGCAAGGGCGGCCCGCCCGGCCCCCGGGACCTGCTCTTCGCCCCGGTCTCCGCCACCGCCCGGCGCCGCCTCACCCCGAGCGGCGGCCGGCGGGTGGAGGTCTTCTCCGCGATGCCGGTGACGGAGACCCCGGACGGGGTCACGGTCACCCCCAACGAGTTCGCCTGGACCCGCGCCCGCTTCGGGCCGCCCCGCGTGACGAGGGGCGCCGACCTGGTCGGCACCTCCCTGGTGGAGACCGGCGTGGTCGACGCCGACCGCTACCTCGCGGCCGTCCAGTCCCTCGCCGGGGCGCACGGTGCCACCCGTTACTTCGCCCACCGGCGCGAGAGCACCCCGAAGCTGCACCGGCTGGCCGTCGAGACCGGCCTGGAGATCGTCCGCCCCGACCTCCCCCTGGAACTGATCGCCCGCCGCGGCCCGATCGGCAGCACCGTGCTGAGCTTCCCCTCCACGGTCGTCCACACCCTCCCCCTGGCCCTCAAGGGCACCGGCGTCCGCGTGGCGGTCTGCGACATAGACCCGGCCTGGCTCACCGCCCACGCCTCCCCACGAGCCCAGGGCTTCCTGTCGGGGGTGACGGGCACGGCCCGCGACACGCACCGGCTGACCACGGTGGTGCCGGGGACCTGAGGGGTCAGTCCTTCCGCGCCGGCACGAACCCCCGCGCCCGCGCCTCCTCTCCCGTCGGCTCGCGGACCACCGACGCGACCAGGGTCAGGCCCGCCTCCGTGAGGCCGGCGGCGACAGCGGCCGGGGAGCGCAGCCAGTAGTCCGGATCGATCTCGTGGCCGAAGCGTTCCGGCAGGTGCGTGTGGCCGGCCTCACCGGTCCGGAAGGCCGGCAGGACCGGGGCAACGGGGCGCAGCGCGCGGCGGAACGCCGAGCGGGTGATGTGCGGTCCGCGGTGCTGTCGGTCACGCCGCCGCACCCTACCGGCGCCGCTCGGCCGCACGGGTCCGGTCCATGGACAAACCGAGCGCCGGGACGGCTGGCGTGGTATCCGTTGAGGAAGAAAGAAAGGTTTTACCCAACCCAGTCCACCGCCATGCGTCCGCCGGTCAGGTTTTCTCCCTCCAACGGGCTGAAGTTTTGTTGATCGAGGGTCAGTTGACCGTCCGGGCGTCCTACCCTTCAGAGGGTGAACCGATCGATGACCCGAGAGACCGTGGCCGACCTCCCCGGTGCTGTGCTCCCCGGCGCGCTCAGCGAATCACTGCACGCCGAGCTCGTAGCCTTCCGCCGCGACCTGCACATGCACCCCGAGCTGGGCAACCAGGAGTTCCGCACCACCGCCGCCATCAAGGAGCGGCTGGAGCGGGCGGGCCTCGAGCCCCGCGTCCTGGTCACCGGAACCGGGCTCATCTGCGACATCGGGCACACCGAGGGCGAGCGCTCCGGCGTACCGCTGCTGGCTCTGCGCGCCGACATCGACGCGCTGCCCATCCCGGACACCAAGGACTGCGCGTACCGGTCCACCGTGCCCGACCGCGCCCACGCCTGCGGCCACGACGTGCACACCACCGTCGTGCTCGGCGCCGGCCTGGTCCTCGCCGCGCTGCACGCGCAGGGCCTGCTGTCCCGCCCGGTGCGGCTGATCTTCCAGCCCGCCGAGGAGCAGCTCCCCGGCGGCGCCCTCACCGCCATCGCCGACGGCGCGCTCGAAGGAGTCGGCCGCATCCTCGCGCTGCACTGCGACCCCAAGGTGGAGTGCGGCCGGATCGGCCTCAGGCACGGCCCGATCACCAGCGCCTGCGACCGGCTCGACGTGGCGCTGACCGGCCCCGGCGGCCACACCGCACGGCCGCACCTGACCACCGACCTGGTCACCGCCGCCGCCCGCGTCGCCACCGACGTGCCCGCGCTGATCGCCCGCCGCGTCGACACCCGCAGCGGACTCGCGCTGACCTGGGGCCGTATCGAGTCCGGCCACGCCCCCAACGTCATCCCGCAGCACGCCGAACTCTCCGGCACCGTCCGCTGCCTCGAACTCGATGCCTGGCGGGACGCGCCCGACGTCGTGCACGCCGCCATCGACGAGGTCGCCACCCTGCACGGCGCCAAGTCGGAGATCACCTACGTGCGCGGGGTGCCGCCGGTCGTCAACGACCGGGAGTCCGCCGAGCTGCTGCGGCGCGCCATGGTCGCCCGCTGCGGGCTGGACTCCGTGGAGAGCACCGAGCAGAGCCTCGGCGGCGAGGACTTCTCCTGGTACCTGGAGCACGTGCCCGGTGCGATGGCCCGCCTCGGCGTCCGCCGCCCCGGCGAGCGGACCGTGCGCGATCTGCACCAGGGCGACTTCGACGCCGACGAGAACGCGATCACGGTCGGTGTCGAACTCTTCACCGCCGCCGCGCTGATGGAGTCGCCCGGGGTGTGACCGGCGCCCGCAGGACGGTGGACGGCCCCCGCGTGACCCGCGGGGGCCGTCCGCGCAACGCACCGCAGGCCATTCGTGTCCACCCCGAAACACGGCGGTCGAAGACTCGGCAGATCGAGTTCAAGTGCCGTTTGCCTCGGTTCGATAACAGCTGCGCGAGAGGTGTTTTTCTGACATCTACGCGCGTTACGATGCCGCGAAGCCGACGCCGACGGGGCGTCTCGGCCGGGGCGTCGTCAGACAGCCCCCACCAAGCGCCATGGTGGCGCTCAGGTCAGGTGAAGGAGCCTTCCCGTGCGCCGGGTAGCCAAGCTTTCCGCTGCGTGTATAGCCACCGCAGCTCTCGCCCTTTCTGCCACGGCCTGTGGCAGCACCTCTTCCGAGAACGACAACGCGTCCTCCTCCTCCGGTGACGGCAAGGGTGTCAAGATCGGTCTCGCCTTCGACGTCGGCGGCCGTGGGGACCGTTCCTTCAACGACTCCGCCGCGCGCGGTGCCGACAAGGCGAAGAGCGAGTTCGGCGGCTCCGTCAAGGAGCTGACCGCGAAGACCACCGACACCGAGGCCGACCGCGAGCAGCGCCTCTCCGACCTGGCCGACGCGGGCTTCAACCCGATCATCGGTGTCGGCTACGCGTACGCGCAGTCCATGGGCAAGGTCGCCAAGAAGTACCCCAAGACCAGCTTCGGCATCGTCGACTCGGTCGTGGACGCGCCCAACGTCGACAGCATCACCTTCACGGAGGAGCAGGGCTCCTACCTGGCCGGTGTCGCCGCCGCGCTGAAGACGAAGAAGACGCACGTCGGCTTCATCGGCGGTGTGGACGTCCCCCTGATCAAGAAGTTCGAGGCGGGCTTCGTCCAGGGCGTCAAGGACACCAACTCCAAGATCAAGGTCGACACCCAGTACCTGAGCCACGGCTCGGACACCTCCGGCTTCGCCAGCCCCGACAAGGGCAAGGAAGCCGCGCAGGGCATGCTGGACAACGGCGCCGACGTGATCTACTCCGCCGCCGGCTCCTCCGGCAACGGTGCGATCGAGGCCGTCAACGGCAAGAAGGGCGCCTGGGCGATCGGCGTCGACTCGGACCAGTACAACATCCCGGGTCTCGCCAAGTACAAGAGCTCGATCCTCACCTCGATGGTCAAGAACGTCGACATCGGCGTCTACGACTTCGTGAAGTCCGTCCACGACGGCAAGGCGCTGAACGGCGTCAACAGCTACTCCCTCGCCAAGGACGGCGTCTCGCTGTCCACCAGCGGCGGCTTCATCGACGACATCCAGGCCAAGCTGGACGCCGCGAAGAAGAAGATCGTCGACGGCTCCATCAAGGTCAAGACCACCCCGTGACCTGACGGGTCCTCAAGGACCCCGGCTCGGCGTGGGGGCGCCATGAGCGCGCTCCCCGCCGGGCCATAACAATGTGTCAACTCTACGCGTGTAGCGCCGAGTTGCCGCGCTAGCGTCGCCGACGCCTGCCCTCACTCCCTCTGTATCCCCGCATCCCCCTTCCCCGAGGAGAGTGCGCCATCAACGCGTCCAGCCCTCCCGCTGCCGTCGAACTGCGCGGCATCACCAAGCGTTTCCCCGGCGTCGTCGCCAACCGCGACATCGACATCACCGTCCGCCCGGGCACCGTCCACGCCCTGTGCGGCGAGAACGGCGCCGGCAAGTCCACCCTGATGAAGATCCTCTACGGCATGCAGCAGCCGGACGAGGGCACCATCACCATCCACGGCGAGCAGGTCACCTTCTCCAATCCCGGTGACGCCATCGCGCGCGGCATCGGCATGGTGCACCAGCACTTCATGCTGGCCGACAACCTCACCGTGCTGGAGAACGTCGTCCTCGGCGCGGAGAAGCTGCACGGCATCGGCGCCAAGGCCCGCGCGAAGATCCGGGAGATCTCCGACGCGTACGGCCTGGGTGTCCGCCCGGACGTGCTCGTGGAGCGCCTCGGCGTCGCCGACCGCCAGCGCGTGGAGATCCTCAAGGTCCTCTACCGCGGGGCCAAGACCCTGATCCTGGACGAGCCGACGGCCGTGCTGGTGCCCCAGGAGGTCGACGCCCTCTTCGACAACCTGCGGGAGCTGAAGGCGGAGGGCCTCACCGTCATCTTCATCTCGCACAAGCTGGGCGAGGTGCTGTCGGTGGCCGACGAGATCACCGTCATCCGGCGCGGCACCACGGTCGGCACGGCCGAGCCCAGCACCACCACGCCCAAGCAGCTCGCCGAGCTGATGGTCGGCAGCGAGCTGCCCACGCCGGAGACGGAGGAGTCCACCGTCACCGACGTCGCGCTCCTCCAGGTCGCCGGGCTGCACCTGGCCCAGACCGACCTGGACGGTGTCGAGCGCGTCATCCTCGACGAGATCTCCTTCACCATCCACAAGGGCGAGGTCCTCGGCATCGCCGGCGTGGAGGGCAACGGCCAGTCCGAGCTGGTCGAGGCGATCATGGGCATGCGCGACCCGGACGCCGGCACGGTCACGCTGGACGGGGCCGACGTCAGCCACGTCCCCACCCGCCGCCGCCGCGAGGCCGGCATCGGCTACATCCCCGAGGACCGCCACCGCCACGGCCTGCTGCTGGAAGCGCCGCTGTGGGAGAACCGCATCCTCGGCCATGTCACCGAGCGCCCCAACTCCCGCCGGGGCCTGCTGGACCCGAAGGCCGCCCGCACCGACACCGAGCGGATCGTCGCCGACTACGACGTGCGCACCCCCGGCATCGACGTCACCGCGGCCTCGCTGTCCGGCGGCAACCAGCAGAAGCTGATCGTCGGCCGCGAGATGAGCCACAGCCCCAAGCTGCTCATCGCCGCCCACCCCACCCGCGGTGTGGACGTCGGCGCGCAGGCCGCGATCTGGGACTACATCCGTGCGGCCCGCCGCGACGGACTCGCGGTCCTGCTGATCTCCGCCGACCTGGACGAGCTGATCGGTCTCTCCGACACCCTGCGGGTGATGTACCGCGGCCGCCTGGTCGCCGACGCCGACCCCTGCACGATCACGCCCGAGGAGCTGGGCTCCGCCATGACGGGAGCGGCCTCCGGCCACCTGGAGCACATAGAGGACGACGCGCGATGAAAAAGCTGACCTCACGGATCGACAAGGAGCGGCTGCTCCTCGGCATCGCGGCGCCGCTGCTGGCCATCGTCGCGGCCCTGCTGGTCACCGCCCTGGTGATCCTGGCCACCGGCAAGAGCCCCGGCGCCGCGTTCAGCGACATGGTGACGTACGGCTTCGCCTCCGACAGCCAGGTCTACATCCTGAACAAGGCGACGACCTACTACCTCGCGGGTGTCGCGGTCGCCATCGGCTTCCGGATGAACCTGTTCAACATCGGTGTCGACGGCCAGTACCGGCTCGCCGCGTTCGTCGCCGCCGTCCTCGGCGGCGCGCTGACCGTGCCCGGCTGGCTCGCCATCCCGCTGATCATCCTGGCGGCCATGGCGACCGGCGCCCTGTGGGCCGCCATCGCCGGCATCCTGAAGGTGACCCGCGGCGTCAGCGAGGTCATCGCCACGATCATGCTGAACTCGATCGCCACCGCGATCATCGGCTACCTGCTCCAGCCCAGCCAGCTCGGCCAGCTCGACAAGGCCGGCACGCTGGTCTCGACCAAGCCGCTGCCGGAGTCCTCCTGGTTCTTCCAGATCGACACCGGCGCCGCGGGCATCCTGTGGGGCTTCATCGTCGTCGCGGTGATCGTCGGCATCGGCTACTGGTTCGTGCTCGGCCGCACCCGGTTCGGCTTCGACCTGCGTACCGTCGGCCAGTCCGAGACGGCCGCCGCCGCGAGCGGTGTCGGGGTGAAGAAGATGATCGCCACCAGCATGATCATCTCGGGTGCGGTGGCCGGTCTCATCGGCATGCCGACCCTGCTCAACGACAGCCACCAGTTCAGCAACGACTTCCCGGCGGGCATCGGCTTCACCGGCATCGCCATCGCGCTGCTGGGCCGCAACAACCCGGTCGGCATCGCGCTGGGCGCCCTGCTGTGGGGCTTCCTGGAGCGCACCACCAACCACCTGGAGTTCCAGGGCTACGACAAGGAGATCCTCGGCGTGATCCAGGGCGTCATCGTCCTGTGCGTCGTGATCGCCTACGAGGTCGTCCGCCGCTACGGCCTCAAGCGCCAGCAGCAGCGGGTCGGCGCCGAGCTGGCCGCCCGTGCCGCCGCCCCCACCGAGATGCAGGAGGTGGCGTGATGACCGCCACGATGACGGACGCGCCGCCGCCCGCGGCGCCCAAGGCGGACAACGCCGCCCAGCCGGCGGGCCGTTCGCTCGCGAGGATTCTTCTGATCGTCGGCGGCGCGCTGCTGCTCGTGGCCGTGGTCCGGGTCATCACCGGGGCCAACCAGCTCACCTCCGAGGGCCAGGTCAGCGCCGCCCTCGGCCTCGCGGTGCCGATCGGTCTCGCGGGCCTGGCGGGCCTGTGGTCGGAGCGGGCCGGCGTGGTCAACATCGGCCTCGAGGGCATGATGATCCTCGGCACCTTCGGCGCCGGCTGGATCGGCTGGCAGTCCAGCCCCTGGCTCGGCCTGCTGTGCGGCGTCGGATTCGGCGTCCTCGGCGGCCTGGTGCACGCGGTCGCCACGGTGACCTTCGGAGTGGACCACATCGTCTCCGGTGTGGCGATCAACCTGCTCGCGCTGGGTGCCACCCAGTACCTCGCCAAGCTGTTCTTCGCCGAGGGCACGGCCGCCGAGGCGGGCGGCAACCCCAAGCAGTCGCCGCCGGTGAACTCGCTCGGTGACGTCACCGTCCCCGGACTCTCCGACGCGCTGCACTCGGTCGAGCAACACCACTGGTTCCTCATATCCGACATCGCGGGCATTCTCGGCGGTATCGTCACCGACGTGTCCGTGGTGACGATCCTCGCCGTGCTGCTCTTCGTGGGCAGCTGGTGGGTGCTGTGGCGGACCTCGTTCGGTCTGCGCCTGCGCTCCTGCGGGGAGAACCCGGTCGCGGCGGAGTCGCTCGGCGTGAACGTGTACCAGTACAAGTACGCGGCCGTCGCGATCTCCGGCGGTCTCGCCGGACTCGGCGGTGCCTTCCTCGCGCTGGTCACCTCGCACACCTACCTGGAGGGCCAGACCGGCGGCCGCGGCTACATCGGTCTCGCCGCGATGATCTTCGGCAACTGGCGACCGGGCGGTCTCGCCATGGGCGCGGGCCTGTTCGGCTACTCCGACGCCCTCCAGCTCCGCAACGGCGGCGTCACCGTGCACGCCCTGCTGCTCCTGCTGGTCGTGCTGCTCGCGGCCCTCGCCGGCTGGAAGCTGTACCGCAAGGCGCTCTGGCAGGGCGTGGTCAGTGCGGTCGTGGCCGTCCTGGTCCTGGCCTGGTACCTGTTCACCGACGAGGTCCCGAGCGACTTCGTCGGCGCCACCCCGTACGTCGTCACGCTGCTGGTGCTGTCGCTGTCCGCGCAGCGGCTGCGGATGCCGAAGGCGGACGGCATGCGGTACCGGAAGGGGCAGGGCAAGTGACCACCGCGACCGCGTTCGACTGGGAGAAGCTGCGCGCCGAGGCCCGCGAGGCCATGGCCCACGCCTACGCCCCCTACTCGGGCTACCCGGTCGGCGTGGCCGCCCTGGTCGACGACGGCCGCACGGTCACCGGCTGCAACGTGGAGAACGCGTCCTACGGACTCGGGCTGTGCGCCGAGTGCGGGCTGGTCTCGCAGCTCCAGCGCACCGGCGGCGGGCGCCTGACCCACTTCACCTGTGTGGACGGCACCGGCGCCCTCCTGGTGCCGTGCGGCCGCTGTCGCCAGCTCCTGTACGAGTTCGGCGGGCCCTCGCTGCTGCTGGACACCCCGGAGGGCGTCCTCCCGCTCTCCGAGATGCTTCCGCAGGCGTTCGGCCCGGACCATCTCACCAAGTAAGTCCGTGCGGCCCCCCTGCCCGCTCGAGCGGGCAGGGGGGCCGCACATCTGCACCTCCCGGAAGGAACTCCCTGGCCATGGACGCCATCTCCGTCATCCGCAGCAAGCGGGACCGCGCCGCACTGACCGACGAGCAGATCGACTGGGTCATCGACGCGTACACCCGCGGCGAGGTCGCCGACTACCAGATGGCCGCCCTCAACATGGCGATCCTGCTCAACGGGATGGACCGCCGGGAGATCGCCCGCTGGACCGCTGCGATGATCGCCTCCGGCGAGCGGATGGACTTCTCCTCGCTGTCCCGGCCGACCGCCGACAAGCACTCCACCGGCGGTGTCGGCGACAAGATCACGCTTCCGCTGGCCCCGCTGGTCGCCGCGTGCGGCGCGGCCGTGCCGCAGCTCTCCGGGCGCGGTCTCGGCCACACCGGCGGCACCCTGGACAAGCTGGAGTCCATCCCCGGCTGGCGGGCGCTGCTGTCCAACGAGGAGATGCTGTCGGTCCTGGACGGCGTCGGCGCGGTGATCTGCGCGGCGGGCGACGGCCTGGCTCCGGCCGACAAGAAGCTGTACGCGCTGCGCGACGTGACCGGCACGGTGGAGGCGATCCCGCTGATCGCGTCGTCCATCATGTCCAAGAAGATCGCCGAGGGCACGGGCTCCCTGGTCCTGGACGTCAAGGTCGGCTCCGGCGCGTTCATGAAGAACATCGAGGACGCCCGTGAGCTGGCCTCCACCATGGTGGGCCTCGGCACCGACCACGGTGTGAAGACGGTCGCCCTGCTCACCGACATGTCCACCCCCCTCGGTCTGACGGCGGGCAACGCGCTGGAGGTCCGCGAGTCCGTGGAGGTCCTGGCGGGCGGCGGCCCGGCGGACGTGGTCGAGCTGACCCTCGCCCTGGCCCGCGAGATGCTCGACGCGGCCGGCCTCAAGGACGCCGACCCGGCCAAGGCCCTGGCCGACGGCTCCGCGATGGACGTCTGGCGCCGCATGATCGCGGCCCAGGGCGGCGACCCGGACGCGACCCTCCCCGTGGCCCGCGAGCAGCACGTGGTCACGGCTCCCTCCTCCGGCGTCCTCACCCGCCTCGACGCCTACGACATCGGCATCGCCGCCTGGCGCCTCGGTGCGGGCCGCGCCCGCAAGGAGGACCCGGTGCAGGCGGGCGCGGGCGTGGAGCTCCACGCGAAGCCCGGCGACACGGTGGTCGCGGGCCAGCCCCTGCTGACCCTGCACACGGACACCCCGGACCGCTTCGGCTACGCCCTGGAGGCGACGGAGGGTTCCTACGACATCGCGGCGGAGGGCACGGAGTTCACCGCTTCGCCGGTCGTGCTGGAACGTATCGCCTGATCAGGGATCTCTTCGTTCGGGTGAACGGGACCGGTGGACCTCCGCCGGTCCCGTTCGTCATGCTGGGATCGGTGACGCACTGATCGGAGACGGTCGTGAGCGCACTCACCGTGAGCCAGGACCCCGACCGGACCTGGGACGACCTCGTCCGGTTCCGGGACGGGTCGGACTGGCCCGAGGGCATCAGGGTGGAGATCATCGAGGGGATCGTCACCGTGTCGCCGACTCCCGCGTACCGCCACAACGTGATGGCGGCGCGCATCCAGCGTCGCCTCTACTCCGTGATCCCCGAGGGCTGGGAGATCTTCCAGACACGGTCCATCGCCGTGCCGTCCCGCCTGGGCATGTTCATCCCTGACCTGGTCGCGCCGCTGCAGCCGTCCGGGACGGAGTCGCAGATCCCGGCAGCCCTCGCCGAACTCGTCGTCGAGGTGACCTCGCCGTCCAACGCTCGGCACGACCGGATCAGCAAGGCGGCCGCGTACGCCACGGCGGGCATCCCGCTCTGTCTGCTCGTGGACCCAAGGGCTCCGGGGGCCCCGCGGTCACCCTCCACGGTGAGCCGAAGGATGAGGTCTACCGGGTGCTCAGCGCGGTGAAGTCCGGTGACACCGTCCGCCTGCCCAAGCCGTTCGACGTGGCGCTCGACACCAGCGAGTTCCCCGTGGACTGAGTGGGCTGAACGCCGTCCGATGAGTTGTCGGGGTGCCCCCGGTCTACCCGACGTGGACCCCAGGACCGATCCCGTGCTCGTGCTGCGTGGCCCCGTCACCCGGGATGAGGTGGCGGGGCTGGCTGATGCGGTGCGGGGGCTGGCCCCCCGCAGCGGGGTTGTCGTCTGTGACGTGGCCGGGCTTGGGCCGCCGGGGCTGGTGCAGGTCGACCTGCTCGCCCGGCTGGAGCTGGCCGCCCGCCGGGCAGGCGGGCGGATAGCGCTGCGCGGACCGGAACCCGCGCTACGCGCCCTGCTCGGCCTCGTCGGGCTCGGCCTCCAGGTGGAGGGGGAGGCCGAAGAGGGGGAACCAGCGGGGGGTGTCGAGGAAGCAGTGGAAACCGGTGATACGGCCTCCTGACATCTCCAGGACCTGGACCGCCCAGGGCATGAAGCCGCCCTTCTCGGGGTCGGGCTTGTAGTGGGCGAAGCCCGGCAGGCCGTTGACCTGGACCGGGAGGAGGCGGGAGCCCGCGCAGGAGGCGCCGAGGGTGGTCATGAAGCCGGTGATGTCGGCGGGACCGAGCAGCCACAGGTCGAACGGCGGCATCGTCATCACCGCGTCCTCGTGGAGCAGGGCGGTCAGCGCCGTCATGTCGTATCCCTCGAACGCCTTCACGTAGCGCTCCAGGAGCTGCTTCTGCTCCTCGTCCAGAGGGTCGGAGACGGCGGCGTCGGCGCCGGTGTCCGCGCGTTCGGCGAGGGTGGCGCGGGCGCGCTGGAGGGCGCTGTTGACCGAGGCGACCGTGGTCCCCAGCAACTCGGCCACCTCACTGGCCCGCCAGGCCAGCACCTCGCGCAGGATCAGCACGACCCGCTGCTTGGGCGGCAACCGCTGGAGCGCCGCCATGAAGGCCAGCCGGATCGACTCGCGGGCCACCGCCGCCTCCGCCGGGTCGGTCACCGGGGGCAGCACCCGCGTGTCCGGTACCGGCTCCAGCCAGGTGCGGTCCGGGCGCGGGGAGAGCGCGGCCCGCGCGAGCGGGGTCGGCTCGGTGAGGTCCATCGGGCGGGCCCGCTTGTTGCCGGCGGCCAGCATGTCCAGGCAGACGTTGGTGGCGATCCGGTACAGCCAGGACCGCAGACTGGACCGGCCCTCGAACTTGTCGTAGCTCCGCCAGGCGCGCACCAGGGTGTCCTGTACCGCGTCCTCGGCCTCGAAGGACGAGCCGAGCATCCGGTAGCAGTACCCGGTCAGCTCGGTCCGGTACCTCTCCAGCGCGACATCGAGGTCCGCCGTCGCCGTGCCGTCACCCATCGTCCACCCACCCTGTGGCCGTCCTGTACGCGCGCCGTCGCGCCCCAGCACTGCGGAAGCTATCGCAGCCCACTGACAACGGCCCCCGGAGTGGACGAACCCGCAGCTCGGGCGGGCGCGCGCACCGGGTCAGCGCGCCGGTACGGCCTCGCGGCGCGCGGCGGTACGGGCCGCGAGAGTGCCCAGCGCGGTGAAGGCGACGACCCCCACGACCGCGAGCAGGCCGACGCCGACCGTGCCCGCCCAGCCGCAGGCGTGGAAGGCGAGCGCGCCGACGGTGCTGCCCGCGCTGGAGCCGATGTAGTACGACGACTGGTACAGGGCGGTCGCCTGCGCGCGGCCGTGCGTGGCCGTCTTGCCGACCGCCGAGGAGGCGACCGCGTGGCCCGCGAAGAACCCGGCCGTGATCAGCACCAGGCCCAGCAGGACCAGCGGCAGGGAGGGCACCAGCGACAGCAGCAGGCCCGCCGCCGTCGTGCCGCCCGCCGTGTACAGCGCGCCCCGGCGGCCGAGGCGGCCCACCAGCCGGCCCGCCGACGAAGCGGAGACCGTGCCGACGAGGTAGACGAGGAAGATGGAGCCGATGACGCCCTGCGGCAGGGAGAACGGCGCCTCGGTCAGCCGGTAGCCGATCACCGTGTACACCCCGCCGAACACCGTCATGAACAGCGCGCCGATCGCGTACAGGCGGCGCAGCAGCGGGGAGGCGAGGTGGTCGCGGACCGCGCGGGCCAGCGACCGGGGGCGCAGCGAGCCCGCCTCGAAGTGCCTCGGCGCGGGCAGCAGCAGCCGGAACGCCACCGCGCAGGCCACCGCGACCAGGCCGATCACGCCGACGGCGATCCGCCAGCCCCACTCCTGCGCGACCCAGCCGGTGATGACCCGGCCGCTCATGCCGCCCACGCTGTTGCCCGCGACGAACAGGCCGATCGCGGTGACCAGCGCCTTCGGCCGGACCTCCTCGGCCAGATACGCCGTCGCCGAGGCGGGCAGCCCGGCCAGCGCGGCGCCCTGCACCGCCCGCAGCGCGACCAGCGCGCCGATGGACGGCGCGAACGGAACCAGCAGGCCGACGCCCACCGCGACCATCAGGGACGCCGTCATCACGGTCCGGCGGCCGAACCGCTCCGACAGCGCGCTCATAGGCAGCACGAAAAGCGCCAGTCCACCGGTCGCCGCAGCCACGGTCCAGCTCGCCTCGCCGGCCGCCACCCCGTAGTCGTCCGAGATCAGCGGGAGCAGTGCCTGGGTGGAGTACAGCAGCGCGAAGGTCGCCACGCCCGCGAGGAAGAGGGCGAAGCTCATCCGGCGGTAGCCGGGGCCGCCGGGCGTCAGCCGCGAGTCGGCCGGGGCCGGGATCTCGAGGGACTCGGGGGACTCGGGAGAGGGGACGGGCGTGCGGGCGTCCACGCTGATGGACGCCCCGGTACTGGCGGGAGACATGCCTCGAACCTACGGACGCGCCCACTCATCCGTCCAATGCATGGAATCGCCATAATCGTTCCCATGGAGCATCAGCAAAGGTCACAGACGCGCCTGTCACCGTCCAGTGACACAGAAGACATGGCGCTGCTGCTCGCGCCCCGCCTCGCCTACTTCGCCGGGGTGGCCCGCACCGAGCACGTCACCCGCGCCGCGCACGAGATGAACGTCCCGCAGTCCACCCTCTCCCGCGCGATGGTCAGGCTGGAGCAGGACCTCGGGGTGGACCTGTTCGCCCGGCATGGCCGCACCGTCTCGCTGACACCGGCCGGCCGCACCTTTCTCGGCTCGGTGGAGCGGGCCCTCGCCGAGGTCGAGCGGGCAGCCGAAGAGGTGCGCGCGGACGCCGACCCGGCCACCGGAAAGGTCGCCTTCGGCTTCCTGCACACCATGGGCCCCGAGACCGTACCCGGCCTGCTGCACGCGTTCCGCGCCGACCATCCCGGGGTCCGCTTCAGCCTGGTGCAGAACTACGGCGAGGCCATGCTGGAGCGGCTCCGGGGCGGCGAGCTGGACCTCTGCCTCACGTCTCCGGTGCCGGACGCGCCGGACCTGGTCGCCCGGCGCCTGGACGAGCAGAAGCTCCGCCTGGTCGTCCCGGCCGACCACCGGCTGGCCGGCCGCCGCCGCATCCGGCTCGCCGAGGCGGCCGAGGAGACCTTCGTGACCCTGGAGCCCGGCTACGGCCTGCGCCGCATCACCGACGACCTGTGCAGCGCGGCCGGGTTCCGGCCCAGGGTCGCCTTCGAGGGGGAGGAGACGGAGACCCTGCGCGGACTGGTGGCCGCCGGGCTCGGGGTCGCCCTGCTGCCGCCGCCCACCGTGCCCCGGCCGGGCGTGGTGGAACTGACGGTGACGGCGCCGAGGGCGGTCCGCGAGATCGGTGTCGCGTGGCTGGCCGACCGTCAGGACACCCCGCCGGTGGCCGCCTTCAAGAAGTTCCTGCTCTCCCGGCGGGGCAGCCTGCTTCCCTCCTGAGCCCGGCTACCTGCGCAGCGACTTCCCGAATCCCGACGCCAGCGGCATCCGCAGCCCTATCGGCGGCGGCGCCGCCAGCGCGTCCTCCACCGGGCGGGACAGCGGGGTGCCGAACAGGGAACCCAGCGCGAAGTCCACGGTCAGCGCCAGCACTTCGTCCCGGTGCTGGTGCAGCCCGTGGCCGTCGGAGTGCACCTCGAACCGGCACACCTCGCGGTTCACCTTCTTCGCGCGGGCCGCCAGCCGGAACGACAGCTCCGGATCGCACCGTTCGTCGTTCGTGCCGTGCGCGATCAGCACCCGGCGCCCCACCAGGTGCTTGACCGGCTCGCCGGCGTCCGCGCCCTCCTCCGGCAGCCAAGGGGCGATGGCGACCACGGAGTTGACCGCCTCGTGGCCCCCGGAACCCAGCGCCGCCCGGCCGCCCATGTCCAGTCCGACCAGGCACACCGGCACGTCCCCGTACCGCCGCACCACCTCGTCCGCGGCCCAGCCGGCGTCCGCCGCGAGGTGGGCCTCTGTGCCGTTCCAGCCGCGGTAGCGGTAGTGGACCGGGTGGACGGCGAGTCCTTCCTCCCGGCCGGCCCGGGCCAGGCTGCGGGCCACGGCGTGGACGAAGGTGCCCGGCAGAACCGGGGACGGGCGGCGGGTGGAGACCTCCTCCCCGCCGGGGAGCACCAGCACCGCTCCGCTGACCGCGCCCGGCGCGGGGCCGACCGCCTTTCCCAGCCTGGCCGTCCGGACCGGCGTCGTCGCTTGCTGTCCCATGGCAGAACACTGTCAGAAGGCGCGGTGTACGAAACCCTTCCCGGCGGTCACCGTTGCGTATCGACGCGCACGGGGTACGGATCGCGCCACTGTGTGAACGGCCGGAATGCGTGCGTTCAGTCGAGGGGTACGGCCGTACGCACGATTTCCGGCGCCGGTTCCGAAGTCAATGCGATGAGATCAAGGTTCATTCCTTTCGATGAACGGTCCGCGGTGACGCGGTACTTCACCCTTCCTGGATGTGAAGGGCCGTCGCCCGAACAGCCGTTCCCAAGCATCGCTTTCACCAGCGTGTATACGGGATGAGAATGTCTGTATTACTAATCCTGGGGCCGGAGAATGCGTACGGGCATTCACCGTCCGTCCGCATTTCGGTGATTGCGGCGGGCGGGCCGTGATGTCTACGGTCATGGACCGCTCGGATCATCCATGATCCATGTCTCCGCATTCAAGGACGCATTCACCATGAAGCAGTCTGCTGCCAGGACCCTCGGTGTCGCCGCCCTCGGTGCCGCTTTCGCCGCCGCCGGCGCGGGAGCGGCCGACGCGGCTCCGCTCACCCCGGACGCCCTCCCCGTCGTGGGTTCCGTCGCCCACACGCTGCCGGCCGCGAACGTCACCGAAGCGCTGCCCGGCGCCGCCGACGCCGTCTCCCACGGGCAGGGTGTGATCGGCGGCGGCCTGAAGACGGCGCGTCCCGCCGTGCAGAAGGTCCTCGCCCAGGGCCCGACCGCGCCCGTCGCCGGGCTGCTCGGCGGCCTGCCGGCCCAGGGCCTGCCCACCCACGGCCTGGGCCTCAACGGCATCCCGCTCGGCTGAGTCCGCCCCGCGCGCCGCTCCCCACGCGCGAGGCCCACACACGACGCCGCCGAAGCCGTCCGGTGCTCTCCGGGACGGCCTCGGCGGCGTTCCCGCTTGCGCGGGACCCGGCCGGCGGCTTGCGCTCACCAGGCGGTGGTGCGGGCCTTGTCCTCGGAGGGCAGCAGTATCCACAGGGCTATGTAGATCAGGAGCTGCGGGCCGGGCAGCAGGCAGGAGACCAGGAAGATCACTCGCATCGTCCCCGCCGACATACCGAAGCGCCGGGCCAGTGCGGCGCACACGCCGCCGATCATGCGGCCGTGGGTGGGGCGGGCAAGGGCGGTCATGGCGGGCTCCTCCGTCGTCGTCGGCCCGCGACCGGGCCGCCTGCCGGGGCGGGCCGAGTGCCGCGCCCCCGTGTGTCGTCGTATGCCCAACGGTACGGAGACGAAGCGGGAGAAGCGTCACTCTAAGGGGCGATACCGACCCTGGGAATCGTCGGGGTCAGCCCCTGAGGAAGCTCCCCGCGCACGCTCACCGCACCACCGGCCGGACCCGCGAAGCCGGCCCCTGCGAGCCGGTCCGTCCCCCGCGTCCCCCCGGCCTGGTAACCGTCCCAGCCCGCGGCGAAGCCCCCGGAGACGCCCTCGGGGACACCCCCCAGTCCGCCGCGTCCTCCGCGGCCGCCGTACTCGTCCTCCGGCACGCCGCCGCCCCGCCGTCGGCGCAGCCAGGCCCGTCCCGCCGGAACCACCGTCAGATGGGCCAGCAGCACCCCCGCGGTGTTCAGCAGCAGCACGTCCACGTCCACCACCCGCCCGGGCACCCCTGTCTGCAACAGGGCGATCCCCAGCGAGATCAGGGCGCCGGCCGCGGCCGTACGGAACAGGGACGCCAGCTTGGAGACGGTCAGTCTGCCGTCCGCCATCGGCAGCAGGACGCCCAGCGGCGCCAGCAGACCCAGACCCCGGCCGATGCGGAGGGCCGCCTCGGGCCAGCCCAGCGCCAGGTCGGCGCGCAGCCCGGCCAGCGGGTGGAGGTTCGCGGGGCGTACCCACGGCACGTCCAGGGGCCGCAGCGTCAGCCAGGCGACGAGCGCGAGATGCGCGACGAGGAGGATTGCCCCGGTCACTCGGATGCGGTTCGCGGCGGTGCCGCCGATGGAGCCTTGACGCTGCACGTCCCCCAAGACGCCACGCCGCGCTCGATCGGTTCCGCTCCGGCGCCACCCGCCCCGGTGAGGCGTGCGCCACACGCGGGCGCGGGTCCGCCTCAGTTCGACGCGACGGAACCGGACGGGGGCCGGACCCGGCCCGGACGGTCGCGCACGTCCTCCGTGCACTCGTACCGGCGCGGCGCGGCCGGGGCCGGACCCGCGAGGATCACCGATCCGTCGCCCTCCGCCGCCGCCGAGTCGGAGAAGGTGCACACCACCTGGGCCAGCGCGGGCAAGCCCAGCTTCTCCGGGGCGGTGCTCAGCCGCAGCGCCTCCTCGGGCTCCTCACGCCCGGGGCCGGTGACGGTCAGGCCGCCCGGTACCCGGGTCTGGTAGCCCGCCGCCCGCTCCCCGGCGGACGGCGCCGAGGCGAGCTGGTCCAGCAGGCCCTGGGCGACCATGACCCGGCGCCGCGCGTCCGGCGTACCCTCCGGCACCCGCACCGTGCGGTCCACCGTCACCAGCGAGGCCCCGCACAGCAGGAACACCTGCACCGCAACCCCCTCCGGCGACGCGGCGGCCCGCCCGGACCCGGCCGGCGAACAGGGCACCCGCGACGGCGCGCCGCCGAAGTCGGTCGGCACCTCCGTCGGCCGGATGCCGCAGCCGGCGAGCAGCGCGCCCAGCAGCGGCAGCGCCAGCAGCCCTCGTACCGTCCGCCCGCTCACGTGGCCGCTCCCTGGCCGTCCTCGGCCGGCGGGTCCTTCTCGTCGTCCTCCGTCGGGCGGGAGGCGTCGTGCGGCAGCCGGAGCGTGAACACCGCACCGCCGTCGGGAGAGTTGGCGGCCGTGATCTCGCCGCCGTGGATGTGGGCGTTCTCCAGCGCGATGGAGAGGCCGAGCCCGCTGCCCTCCGAACGCGGCCGGGAGGCGCTGGCCTTGTAGAAGCGGTCGAAGACGTGCGGCAGCACCTCCTCGGGGATGCCGGGACCGTGGTCGCGTACCGCGATCAGCAGGTCGTCGCCGTCGATACGGACCGACACCCGTACCGGGGAGCCGCCGTGCTTGAGGGCGTTGCCGATCAGGTTGGCGAGGATGACGTCCAGGCGGCGCGGGTCGAGACGGGAGTGGATGCCGCGTTCGGCGTCCAGCTCGACCGCGTCCAGCCAGGCGCGGGCGTCGATGCAGGCGGTGATCTGGTCCGCGAGATCGACGTCGTCCAGGACCAGCCGGGCGGTGCCCGCGTCGAAGCGGGTGACCTCCATCAGGTTCTCGACCAGGTCGTTCAGCCGCTTGGTCTCGCTGACCACCAAGCGAACCGCGGGCTCGATCATCGGGTCGATGCCGCCGCCCTCGAACTCCAGCTCGTCCTCCAGTACTTCGGTCACCGCGGTGATGGCGGTCAGCGGAGTGCGCAACTCGTGTGACATGTCGGCGACGAAGCGGCGGGAGGACTCGTCACGGGCTGCCATGTCCGCGACCCGCTTCTCCAGCGCCGCGGCCGCGTTGTTGAACGTCCGCGACAGGTCGGCGAGTTCGTCCGTGCCGGTGACCCGCAGCCGGGTGTCGAGCCGGCCCTCGCCGAGCCGGCGCGCGGCGACTCCCAGCCGGTGCACGGGCTTGAGCACGGTCGTGGCGGCGGCCTGCGCGAGCAGCGCCGAACCGATCAGGGCGAGCCCGGTGGCGATACCCAGCGACCAGGCGAGCGAGTTGAGGTCCTTGGCCTCCGGCTCCAGCGACTTCGCCATGTAACCGGTCGAACCGCCGTCGACCACCTTGGTCCCGGCCACCAGGAACGGCGTGCCGTGTTCGGTGACGCGCTGCCAGTACAGGTGGTACGGCGATCTGTCGGAGCCGGCCGGCTTCTGCCGCTTGTTCACCGCCGCGCGCAGCGACGGGGGCACGTCCTTCAGCGAGAATCCGCTCAGGCCGCCCGAACCGCCGTACACCGTGCGGCCGTCGGGATCCCGGGCGACCAGCAGCACGCTGAAACGCTGGCTGCTGCCCGCCATCTGTCCGGCCGCACGCTGGAGTTCGTCCTGGGTGGGACGCGAGGGCAGCGCGCCCGCGCGGTTCTGCATCTCCTGCCGGAAGTCGCGCAGCACCGCGTCCTGGGCGCGGGTGAGCACCGCCTCCCGGTTGAGCCAGTACGCGATGCCCGACGCGGACACCGCCGCGGTCAGCGCGACCAGCCCGAAGACCAGCACCAGCCGCAGCCGCAGGCTGGTGAACCGCAGTCCGGCCAGCTTCCTCCCCCGTTCGGCCGTCCAGCGGCCGAACCCCCCGCGCTCGCTCACTGAGGGGCGTCCAGGCGGTAGCCGACACCACGGACCGTACGGATCAGGGTCGGCGAGGACGGCACGTCCTCGACCTTCGCCCGCAGCCGCTGCACACACGCGTCCACCAGGCGCGAGTCGCCCAGGTAGTCGTGCTCCCACACCAGTCGCAGCAGTTGCTGCCGGGACAGTGCCTGCCCCGGCCGGCGGCTCAGCTCCAGCAGCAGACGCAGTTCGGTCGGGGTGAGCTGGAGGTCCTCGCCGTTCTTGGTCACGGTCATCGCGGACCGGTCGATGACGACGCTGCCGAAGGTCGCCGAGTCGCTGGACTCGCGCTCCCCGCGCCGCAGCACGGCCCGGATACGGGCGTCCAGCACGCGGCCCTGCACCGGCTTGACCACGTAGTCGTCGGCGCCGGACTCCAGCCCGACCACCACGTCGATGTCGTCGTTGCGCGCGGTCAGCAGGATGATCGGCAACTGGTCGGTGCGCCGGATGCGGCGGCACACCTCGAACCCGTCGATGCCGGGCAGCATCACGTCCAGCACGATCAGGTCAGGGCGCTGCTCCCGCAGCAGCTTCAGGCCGTCCTCGCCGCTCGCGGCGGTGGCGACCCGGTGCCCCTGGCGCGTCAGGGACAGCTCAAGGGCCGTACGGATGGCGTCGTCGTCCTCGATCAGCAACAGGGAAGGCACAGGCTCATTCTGGCCCATGTACCGCCCGTCGTACGACCCGTGCCGCTGGCGGGTTCCTCCTCGGCGGACACGAGCCGGACACCGCGTACCAAACCGCTTCGTGCCGGATCCCGCCCGCGGTGAGGCGGTACGACCCGCCGGCTCCGGTCCCTGTGACAGGTCTGTGACAGTCGGCGGACACGGCGATGAAGGACGGTCGGCAAGCTCTTCTGCAGGCGGGAGAGCACCACCGGCCACGCAGAGCACCGGAAGTCCACGACGGGGAGCGCGAGATGAACACGCCACACGGCATGAGCACCAGCGCAGTGGTCACGCGTCTGCACGACGCGCACCGGGGGACTGCGGCTTCTGGGAGTTCCGGGAAGTCCGGTGCCGGGACCACGCTGTCGCCACGCGGCCGCGAGTCCCAGGGGGTACGGGGGTGCGCCCGCGGCACCGGGCGTCAGCACACCGGTCACGTGACGGTGATCGACGCCCGCACGGGGGAGGGGCACGGGGGAAGCGCGCACAGGGAGGAACCGGGGGAGCGTCGCTCGCTGACGGAGGCGGAGTTCACCGCCTACGTCCAGGAGCGCCGCGCCTCCCTGTACGCGACCGCCTACCACCTGACCGGTGACCGCTTCGAGGCCGAGGACCTGCTGCAGAGCGCGCTGTTCTCGACCTACCGGGCGTGGGACCGGATCAGCGACAAGGCCGCGGTCGGCGGGTACCTCCGCCGCACCATGACCAACCTGCACATCAGCGCGTGGCGCCGCCGCAAGCTGAACGAGTACCCGACCGAGGAACTGCCGGAGACGCCGGCCGGTACGGACGCGATGCGCGGCACCGAGCTGCGCGCCGTGCTGTGGCAGGCGCTCGCCCGGCTGCCCGAGCCGCAGCGCACCATGCTGGTGCTGCGGTACTACGAGGGCCGTACCGACCCCGAGATCGCCGGCATACTCGGCATCAGTGTCGGCACGGTGAAGTCCAGCATCTGGCGCTCGCTGCGGCGCCTGCGCGAGGACGAGGTCCTGAGCTTCGGCCGGGACCACGAGGACGCCTTCGGCGAGCTGGTGGCCTGAAGGACGGGTCCGCCGGGGGACGGACCCACGGGGGAACGGGGGGAACGAGCCGTCACGGCTCGGCCCGAGGGGAAACGGGGAAGCGCGCGGGCCCACCGGGGGGAGGGTCCGCGCGAGCGCCCTTGAGGGGAAACACGGGGGAACACCCGGAAGCGGGGCCGGACGGCTGGGGGGCCGTACGGTCCCGTTTCCGCATGTCCGCGCCCGGTCAGGCCGCCGTCTGCTGGCGGGTCTGCCGGCCCGCGGCGGCCGCCGCCATCCGGCTCAGCGCCTCGTCCCGGCCGCAGGCGTGGGCGCCCAGGGCCACCTGGCGGGACACGATCGAGCGTTCCGCGCGCAGCAGCCGCCAGCCCCGGCGCAGAAGGAACGGCACCGACTTGCGCCCCTCCTTCAGATCGCGCAGGAAGCGGCGCCGGAAGGTGGTGACCGGACCCCGGGTCAGACACAGCGCGTCCGCCAGCAGCCCGAGTTCCCGGCAGCGCCCGACGATCTCCGCCGCGAAGATGCCCTCGGCGATGAACAGCGGGGTACGGCCGATGCTGAGGGTGTCCTCGCCGGTACGGGCGCTCAGCGAGATGTCGTACACCGGCACCGGGGTCGTGCCGGACGCGCACAGGCGGGCGATCGCCGCGAGGGCCGCGTCGGCGTCCCAGGACCGCGGATGGTCCCAGTCGATGTCCGAGCTTCCGTCCACCAGCGGCAGGGTGGGATCGTCGCCCTCCTTGTAGAAGTCGTCGAGACGCAGCACGGGCAGCCCGGAGAGGGCGGCGACGAGTGACTTGCCCGAACCGGAGGGGCCGCACAGCAGCACCACACGGGCGGGGGACGGGGGATGGATGCTCACGGAACACCAGTTTGACGCATGGTGGCCGTCCTGCCGACCCCGCGGGTCCGCATTGGAGCGCGCGTCACATGTCAACTACCCTACGTGTCGACCGTATTACCCTGCGCACCAGAAGGCGGCACCACCGATGGCCCGACACTCCGCACCCCGGTCTCCCCGTCAGCCCGCCGCTCGGCGCGCCCTGATCGCCCTCGCCTCGGCCGGAGCCGCCCTGTCGGCGGGCGCGAGCGCGGCCCACGCCGAGACGGCCGCGCCGCTGGTGGACGTGCCGCCGCTGCGCTCCGCCGACATCGGCGACGTCAACCCGCAGTCCGGGGTGAACGCGCTGACCACGTCGGTCGGTTACGCCACCGGCACGATCGCCGGCCTCAAGCCCAACCCGCTGGCCGGCACCGGCACCGACCCGCTGAACAACGGCATCGGCACCACCGTCGCCGACTTCAAGCCGCTCAACACCCTGGCGCTGACCGCCCCGATCGCCCAGGCGCCGTCCTTCGGCGCGGTCCCGGTCGTCGGGCAGGCCCTGGGGCTGCTCACGCCGAAGGGCTGACCGACGCGAAACCGCGCCGCCCCTCGAGGTGAGGGGACGGCGCGGCTCTCGTGCGTGCTCAGTACGAGGAGCCCGACGCGCCCAGCGCCCCGGTCGGGTGCCAGACCGTCTTGGTCTCCAGGAACGCGGTCATACGGTCGATTCCGGGAGTCGCCGCGTGGTCCACAGGCTGTGGACGCAGGACGCGCTTCAGATTGTCCGCCGCCGCGATCTCCAGTTCCCTGGCCAGCTCGGCGTCGGCGCCCGCGAGGTCGATCGCGTTGACGTCCTGGTGCGCGGCGAGCGGCGCGCCCAGCTCGGCCGTGCCGCCCGACAGGATGTTGACGACACCGCCCGGCACGTCGGAGGTGGCCAGCACCTCGCCGAGCGACAGCGCGGGCAGCGGGGCCTTCGCGGAGGCGACGACGACCGCGGTGTTGCCGGTGGCGATCACCGGGGCCAGCACCGAGACCAGGCCCAGGAAGGACGACTCCTGCGGGGCCAGTACGGCGACCACGCCGGTCGGCTCGGGCGAGGAGAGGTTGAAGTACGGGCCCGCGACCGGGTTGGCGCCGCCCACGACCTGGGCGATCTTGTCGGTCCAGCCCGCGTACCAGACCCAGCGGTCGACGGCCGCGTCCACGACCGCCGCCGCCTTGGCCTTTGACAGGCCCTCGGCCTCGGCGACCTCGCGGACGAACTGCTCCTTGCGGCCCTCCAGCATCTCGGCCACCCGGTACAGCACCTGACCGCGGTTGTACGCGGTCGCGCCGGCCCAGCCGCCGAACGCCTTGCGCGCGGCGACGACCGCGTCACGGGCGTCCTTGCGGCTCGACTGCGGCGCGTTCGCCAGCCAGTTGCCCTTGGTATCCGTCACTTCGTACACCCGGCCGCTTTCGGAGCGGGGGAACTTGCCCCCGACGTACAGCTTGTAGGTCTTGAAGACACTCAGACGGTCAGACATCGAGGTACGCCTCCAGGCCGTGGCGGCCGCCCTCGCGGCCGAAGCCCGACTCCTTGTAACCGCCGAAGGGCGAGGTCGGGTCGAACTTGTTGAACGTGTTGGACCAGACGACCCCGGCGCGCAGCTTGTTCGCCACGGCCAGGATGCGGGAGCCCTTCTCGGTCCAGATGCCCGCCGACAGCCCGTACTGGGTGTTGTTGGCCTTGGCGACCGCCTCGTCCGGGGTGCGGAAGGAGAGGACCGACAGCACCGGGCCGAAGATCTCGTCGCGGGCGATGGTGTGCGCCTGGGTGACGCCGGTGAACAGCGTCGGGGCGAACCAGTATCCGGACGAAGGGAGTTCGCACGCCGGGGACCAGCGCTCGGCGCCCTCCGCCTCGCCCTTCTCCGCCAGCGCGGTGATCCGGGCCAGCTGCTCGGCGGAGTTGATCGCGCCGATGTCGGTGTTCTTGTCCAGCGGATCGCCGAGGCGCAGCGTGGACAGGCGGCGCTTGAGGGCGTCCAGCAGCTCGTCCTGGATCGACTCCTGGACCAGCAGCCGGGAGCCCGCGCAGCAGACCTGGCCCTGGTTGAAGAAGATGCCGGTGACGATGCCCTCGACGGCCTGGTCGAGGGGGGCGTCGTCGAAGACGATGTTGGCGCCCTTGCCGCCCAGCTCCAGCGTGAGCTTCTTGCTGGTGCCCGCGACCGTGCGGGCGATCTCCTTGCCGACGGCCGTGGAGCCGGTGAAGGCGACCTTGTTCACGTCGGGGTGTCCGACCAGGGCCGCGCCCGCGTCGCCGTAACCCGGCAGGATGTTGACGACGCCCTTGGGCAGGCCCGCCTGGCGGCAGATGTCCGCGAAGAACAGGGCGGACAGCGGGGTGGTCTCGGCCGGCTTGAGGACGACCGTGTTGCCGGTGGCCAGCGCCGGGGCGATCTTCCACGCCAGCATCAGCAGGGGGAAGTTCCAGGGGATGACCTGGCCGGCGACGCCCAGGGGGGCCGGGTTCGCGCCGAAACCGGCGTGGTCGAGCTTGTCGGCCCAGCCCGCGTAGTAGAAGAAGTGGGCGGCGACCAGGGGGAGGTCCGCGTCGCGGGTCTCCTTGATCGGCTTGCCGTTGTCCAGCGTCTCCAGCACGGCCAGCTCGCGGCTGCGCTCCTGGATGATGCGGGCGATACGGAACAGGTACTTCGCGCGCTCGGAGCCCGGCAGCGCCGACCACGTCGCGAACGCCTTGCGGGCGGCCTTGACCGCACGGTCCACGTCCGCCTCGCCGGCCTGGGCGACCTCGGAGAGGACCTCCTCGGTGGCGGGGGAGACGGTCTTGAAGACCTTGCCGTCGGCGGAGTCGGTGAACTCGCCGTCGATGAAGAGGCCGTAGGAGGGGGCGATGTCGACGACGGAGCGGGACTCCGGCGCCGGTGCGTACTCGAAGAGGGAACCCATGGTGATCAGTCCACCGTCACGTAGTCGGGGCCGGAGTAGCGGCCGGTGGCCAGCTTCTGACGCTGCATCAGCAGGTCGTTCAGCAGCGAGGAGGCGCCGAAGCGGAACCAGTGGTTGTCCAGCCAGTCCTGGCCCGCGGTCTCGTTGACCAGCACCAGGAACTTGACGGCGTCCTTGGTGGTGCGGATGCCGCCCGCCGGCTTCACGCCGACCTGCACGCCGGTCTGGGCGCGGAAGTCGCGCACCGCCTCCAGCATCAGCAGGGTGTTGGCGGGGGTGGCGTTGACCGCGACCTTGCCGGTGGAGGTCTTGATGAAGTCCGCGCCCGCCATCATGCCCAGCCAGCTCGCGCGGCGGATGTTGTCGTACGTCGACAGCTCGCCGGTCTCGAAGATGACCTTCAGACGGGCGCCGGTCCCACAGGCTTCCTTCACCGAGGTGATCTCGTCGTACACCTTGAGGTAGTCGCCCGCGAGGAACGCGCCCCGGTCGATGACCATGTCGATCTCGTCGGCGCCCGCCGCGACCGCGTCGCGCACGTCGGCCAGCTTCACGCCGAGGGCGGCGCGGCCGGCCGGGAAGGCGGTGGCGACCGAGGCGACCTTGACGCCGGAGCCGGCGACGGCCTCCTTGGCGGCGGCCACCATGTCGGGATAGACGCAGACGGCGGCGGTCGTCGGGGCCGTCCGGTCCGTGGGGTCCGGGTGGACCGCCTTGGCGCCGAGCGCCCGGACCTTGCCCGGGGTGTCCGCGCCTTCCAGTGTGGTCAGGTCGACCATCGAGATGGCGAGGTCGATGGCGTACGCCTTCGCGGTGGTCTTGATGGAACGGGTACCGAGCGACGCGGCACGCGCCTCCAGGCCGACCGCGTCGACGCCGGGCAGCCCGTGGAGGAAGCGGCGCAGCGTGCTGTCGGACGCGGTGACGTCGGCGAGAGACTGTGCGGGGGGCGCGAGGGGGGCACCGCCCTGTTCGAGCGAAGCCGAGGACTTGGGGGAGGGCATGGTCACCAGACGAGCATATCTACGCGCGTAGCGACTGTATAGCCCCGGGGGTCGGGTTGTGCGGGGTCTCACCACCGCAGGTCACGGATGCGTTCCTCTCTGGGGCCAGGTGGTGGCGGCCGCGTCCCCTTCGTGCAGAATCGGGGCCATGACGACCCCGGACCACCAGTCACCAGCTACGCGGCCCGTGGTGCCCGCCGCCAGGGACCGGATCTACCGCTCGCCGATGGGACTCGTGGGCGGTGTGCTCATGCTGGCCCTCGTCGTCTGGCTCGGCTGCGACGCGCTGTTCCGCGGCCACGGCCGGGTGCCGTGGCTGGCGCTGGCCGGGATGATCCTGGTCGTGCCGCTGGTGACGGCGTTCACGCTGCGCCCGGCGGTCTTCGCCAACCAGGAACGCCTCCGGGTCCGCAACCCCTTCCGCGTGATCGTCCTGCCCTGGGGCGAACTGGCCGCCCTCCGCTCGGGCTACTCCAACGAGGCGCTGGCCGCCTCCGGCACCAAGTTCCAGCTCTGGGCGATCCCCGTCTCCCTGCGCGCCCGCAAACGCGCGGCGAACAAGCGGGCGAATGCGGCGGCGCAGGCGGCCCGCGGGAACGGCGGACCCTTCGCCGGACCCCGCTCCAACATGTTCGGCGGGAACGCGTCCACCCCCGACGTCTCGGGCGGCATGGCTCGCGCCGAGACCGACAAGATCATGGACGACCTCCGCGACCTCCACGAACGCCACGGTGGGGCGGAGCACGCCCAGGGTGGGATCACCACCCGCTGGGCCTACGAGATCCTGATCCCGGCCCTGACGGGCGCCGTACTCCTGGCCGTCCTGCTGATCACGGGCTGACCCCGGCCAGGAACGGCGGCGGACGGACGGACTCCGGCCGCCGCCGATTCTTCTGCCCCCGGAGGGCTGTGAGGCCGGGGACGCGGGGCCCGGCACGCCCATCTGCGGCGTTGTCGTCACTCGCCGACGCTCCGCGTCGACTCCCTCCTCCGCCTTCCGCCTGGACGCACGGGACGCCGGCAGGGCTCGTCGCGCTTCTCCTCCGTCTGCGAGTGGTCGGCTGAGACCTTCTGAGAAAGGGCGAACCGCCTGTTGCTCCCCGAGTGGTTCGTGATGCCGAAGCACAGGCGGGGGCCGCCCGCGCCGGTGTAGATCACCATTCCCTCCGGTTCGCTGGGGTCCGCCGCCGCGCGGGTGCCGGCGATGCAGCCCGTCGTGGGGTTGTTCGCCGTGCCGTCGAGGCCGAAGGACGTGGTGTGGACGGCCCAGCCCTCAGCGACCGGAGGGAACCCTCCGTCAGATTCCCGCCGCCTCCGACAGGTCCCGCTTGATCGCCGTCAGCAGTTCGGCCGCCCGGGCACGCGCCGCCGGAAGCGCGGAGCGGTCCGCGACCGGGACCACCACCTCCAGGTAGCACTTCAGCTTGGGCTCGGTGCCGCTCGGCCGGACGATGACGCGGGCGCCGTCCAGGGTGTAGCGCAGGCCGTCCGTGGGCGGGAGGGTGGCCGTACCGCGGGTGAGGTCCTCCGCCGAGCCGACCGCGAGGCCCGCCAGGGAGGCCGGCTGGTGCTCGCGCAGGCGGCGCATCGCGTCGGCGATGACCAACAGGTCCTCCACCCGTACCGAGAGCTGGTCCGTGGCGTGCAGGCCGTGCTCCAGCGCCAGGTCGTCGAGGAGGTCGAGCAGACTCCGCCCGGACTCCTTCAGCTCCGACGCCAGCTCGGTGACGAGCAGGGCGGCCGTGATGCCGTCCTTGTCCCGCACTCCCTCGGGGTCCACGCAGTAGCCGAGCGCCTCCTCGTACCCGTACCGCAGGCCCTCCGCGCGGGCGATCCACTTGAAGCCCGTCAGGGTCTCCTCGTAGCCGAGCCCGGCCTTCCGGGCGATCCGGCCCAGCAGGGAGGAGGAGACGATGGACTCCGCGAAGGTGCCGGTGACACCCCGGCCCACCAGGTGCGCGGCGAGCAGCGCCCCCACCTCGTCACCGCGCAGCATCCGCCAGTCGCCGCCGTCGCGCACGGCCACCGCGCAGCGGTCCGCGTCCGGGTCGTTGGCGATCACGAGGTCCGGCTCGGTGACGGTCGCCCGCTCGAAGGCGAGGTCCATCGCGCCGGGCTCCTCCGGGTTGGGGAAGGCCACGGTCGGGAAGTCCGGGTCGGGCTCGGCCTGCTCGGCCACCAGCACCGGCTCCGGGAACCCGGCCCGCGCGAACGCCGCGAGCAGCACGTCCTTGCCGACGCCGTGCATCGCCGTGTAGACGGTACGGGCCGTACGGGCCGACCCCTTGGCCAGCACCGCGTCCGTGCGCGCCAGATACGCGTCCAGCACCTCGTCGCCCAGCACCTCCCAGCCCGACTCCGGGCGGGGCACGTCGGCGAGGGCGCGCACGGCGTCGATCTCGGCGGCGATCTCCGCGTCGGCGGGCGGCACGATCTGGGAGCCGTCGCCGAGGTACACCTTGTAGCCGTTGTCGCGCGGCGGGTTGTGGCTGGCCGTGACCTCCACGCCCGCGACCGCGCCCAGGTGCCGTACGGCGAAGGCGAGGACCGGGGTGGGCAGCGGGCGCGGCAGCACGGCGGCGCGCAGCCCGGCGCCGGTGATCACGGCGGCGGTGTCCCGCGCGAAGTCGGCCGACTTGTACCGGGCGTCGTAGCCGATGACCACCAGGCCGCCGGTCTCGCCCTTGGCCTTCAGGTACGCGGCGAGACCGGCGGCGGCGCGGATGACGACGGCGCGGTTCATCCGCATCGGGCCCGCGCCCAGCTCGCCGCGCAGCCCGGCGGTGCCGAACTGGAGCGTGCCGCTGAACCGGGCGGTCAGTTCCGCCGTGTCCCCGGCGTCGATGAGCTTCGCGAGCTCCTCGCGGGTCTCGGCGTCGGGGTCCTCGGCCAGCCACGCCTTTGCCCGTGCGATCACTTCGTCCTGCACCTCGGGTGAACCTCTCTCTCGATTCCGTCCGCCGCCGCCGTCGGGCTACAGGCGGTTCAGTACCTTGCCCAGCAGCTCGCCCATGCGCGCCGCCGAGTCGCGGCCCGCCTGGAGGACCTCCTCGTGGTTCAGCGGCTCGCCCGTCATGCCGGCGGCGAGGTTGGTGACCAGGGAGATGCCCAGCACCTCGGCGCCGGCCTCGCGCGCGGCGATGGCCTCCAGCACCGTGGACATGCCGACCAGGTCCGCGCCGATCACGCGGGCCATGCGGATCTCGGCCGGGGTCTCGTAGTGCGGGCCGGGGAACTGCGCGTAGACGCCCTCCTCCAGGGAGGGGTCGATCTCCTTGCACAGGGCGCGCAGGCGCGGCGAGTACAGGTCGGTCAGATCGACGAAGTTGGCGCCGACGATCGGGGAGGTGGCCGTCAGGTTCAGGTGGTCGCTGATCAGCACGGGCTGGCCGGGGCGCATGCCCTCGCGCAGGCCGCCGCAGCCGTTGGTCAGCACGATGGTCTTGCAGCCGGCGGCGACGGCGGTACGGACCCCGTGCGCGACGGCGGCGACCCCGCGGCCCTCGTAGTAGTGGGTGCGGCCCAGGAACACCAGGGCGCGCTTGTCACCGAAGGAGTACGAGCGGATCTTGCCGCCGTGCCCCTCGACGGCCGGCGGCGGGAAGCCGGGCAGCTCGGTGACCTGGAACTCGGCGTCGGGCTCGCCCAGGGCGTCCACGGCCGGTGCCCAGCCGGAGCCCATCACGAGGGCGACGTCGTGGGTCTCGGCGCCGGTGAGTTCGCGCAGGCGCGCGGCGGCGGCGTCGGCGGCGGCGTGCGGGTCGCCCTGGCGGTCGTCCGGAAGGAGAGATGCGTTCACGCGGATGAGGGTAGCCGGTGTTCTCCTACGCGCGTAGATGACGGAGCCCATGGGAATGCGATCGTTGTCATGCAGATTTCGGCAAAGGGTGGGCAAAACGGCTGCGCCCGGCTGACGGGCGGCGGCTCACATCCCGTCCGGCGCTGTGAAAACCCGGCTCCCACCAGCCCGTACCGGCGCTCGTGCCCCCGGCGCGCAGGCCTCCGGCCGGGTGCGGGACAATGGGGGACGTGACTCGGATCGTGATCATCGGTGGCGGACCCGGCGGATACGAGGCGGCGCTGACGGCCGCCCAGCTCGGCGCGGAGGTGACCGTCGTGGATTGCGACGGTCTGGGCGGGGCGTCGGTGCTTACCGACTGCGTCCCGTCGAAGACCCTCATCGCCACGGCCGAGGTGATGACCACCTTCGACTCCTCCTACGAGGAGCTGGGCATCATCGTCGCCGACGACACCCCGCACATCGAGCAGGCCGCCCGCGTGGTCGGCGTGGACCTCGGCAAGGTCAACCGCCGGGTGAAGCGGCTGGCGCTCGCCCAGTCCCACGACATCACCGCCTCCGTCACCCGCGCCGGCGCCCGCGTGATGCGTGGCCGGGGCCGGCTGAAGGGCATGCAGGCCCTCGACGGCTCCCGCGAGGTCGTCGTCACCGCCGCCGACGGCACCGAGGAGACCCTCACCGCCGACGCCGTGCTCATCGCCACCGGCGGCCACCCGCGTGAGCTGCCCGACGCCCAGCCGGACGGCGAGCGCATCCTCAACTGGACCCAGGTCTACGACCTCACCGAGCTGCCCGAAGAGCTGATCGTGGTCGGCTCCGGCGTCACCGGCGCCGAGTTCGCCGGTGCCTACCAGGCGCTCGGCTCCAAGGTCACCCTGGTCTCCTCGCGCGACCGCGTGCTGCCCGGCGAGGACCCGGACGCCGCCGCCGTGCTGGAGGACGTCTTCCGCCGCCGGGGCATGAACGTGATGGCCCGCTCCCGCGCCCAGTCCGCCAAGCGGGTCGGCGACCGGGTCGAGGTCACCCTCGCCGACGGCCGCGTGATCACCGGTACGCACTGCCTGATGGCGGTCGGCGCGATCCCCAACAGCGCGGGGCTCGGCCTGGAGGAGGCCGGGGTCCGGCTGCGCGACTCCGGGCACATCTGGACCGACAGGGTCTCCCGCACGAGCGCCCCCGGCGTGTACGCGGCCGGTGACGTGACCGGCGTCTTCGCGCTGGCCTCCGTCGCGGCGATGCAGGGCCGGATCGCGGTCTACCACTTCCTCGGCGACGCGGTGGCCCCGCTGGACCTCAAGACGGTCTCCTCCAACGTCTTCACCGACCCCGAGATCGCCACCGTCGGCTACAGCCAGGCGGACGTGGACGCGGGCAAGATCGACGCTCGTGCGGTGAAGCTGCCGCTGCTGCGCAACCCGCGCGCGAAGATGCAGGGCATCCGGGACGGCTTCGTCAAGATCTTCTGCCGGCCGGGCACCGGGATCGTGGTCGGCGGTGTGGTCGTCGCGCCCCGCGCCTCGGAACTCATCCACCCCATCTCGATCGCGGTCGACAACAATCTGACGGTCGAGCAGATCGCGAAGGCGTTCACGGTCTACCCGTCGCTGTCCGGCTCGATCGCCGAGGTGGCCCGGCAGTTGCAGACCCGCAAGGCGGGCGGCGAGGGCTGACCGGCGGGGTCCGCGCGGCCCATGCGGGCGGCATAGTCGGCCGGTAGATCCCTATATCACTTCCGAGGTCCGGTTGTGAACAACTTCTGCTATTCGGCGCAAACTGCTGAAAGCAGACGGTCGTTGGGGTTACTGTCAGTTTCGTGTTCGCTGCAGAACGTCGTCAACTGATCCTCGAAATGGTGCGAGCCAATGGGGCCGTGTCGCTCCGTGAACTCGCCCGCGTCGTCCAGACCTCCGAAGTGACCGTACGGCGGGACGTGCGCGCGCTGGAGGCGGAAGGACTCCTCGACCGCCGGCATGGCGGTGCGGTACTGCCGGGTGGATTCACGCGAGAATCCGGCTTTCCGCAGAAATCCCATCTCGCGACAGCGGAGAAGACGGCCATCGCCGACGTCGCCGCAGGGCTGGTCGAAGAAGGCGAGGCCATCGTGGTCGGCGCCGGAACGACCACCCAGGAGCTGGCCCGCAGACTGGCCCGGGTACCGGGCCTGACCGTGGTCACCAACTCCCTGCTGGTGGCGCAGGCGCTGGCTCACGCCAACCGGGTGGAGGTCGTCATGACCGGCGGCACCCTCCGGGGCTCCAACTACGCCCTGGTGGGCTCGGGCGCCGAGCAGTCCCTCCAGGGTCTGCGCGTCTCCAAGGCGTTCCTCTCGGGGAGCGGCCTGACCGCCGAGCGCGGGCTGTCCACGTCCAACATGCTGTCGGCCTCCGTGGACCGGGCCCTGGTCCAGGCCGCCTCCGAGGTCGTGGTCCTCGCCGACCACTCCAAGCTGGGCACGGACACCATGTTCCGTACGGTGCCCACCGAGGCGATCACCCGCCTGGTCACCGACGAGCCCCCGGCGCACGACGACCGCGCCGCCACCGAACTCCAGGCCCTGGCTGACCAGGGCGTGCAGATCACGGTGGCGGGAGCGGGCGGCGTCCCGGCGCCCGACCAGCCCCAGGCCCCCCGTGGTCAGCGCGCCTCCCAGCTCCCCGGCCCCCGCCGGGGCCAGGTCCCCGGCGCCGCCCTCCGCGGAGTCCTGGGCGAACAGCCCCCGGACCGCGCCCGAGTGGCGGACCTGCGTCGCAGGTAGTGTCTCGACGGGGCGTCGCGGTGTACTGGGTGCGGCTTGCGCCGTACCGGGCATCTTTCCGGGGGGAACCGTTCCTTCGGCCGGTGCCGGGCCATGCCGGGCCGAGCGTGTCGTTCGAGGACGGCCGGTCGAAGGCCGACGCCCGGCGGACCGTGGCCGGTCGCCGGGCGTCGGGATGATGACGTCGCGTCAGTCCTTGATCTCGCAGATCGGGGCGCCCGAGGTGATGGAGGCGCCGATCTCGGCGAGGAGGCCCTTCACCGTGCCGGCCCGGTGGGCGTTGAGGGGCTGTTCCATCTTCATGGCCTCCAGGACGACGACGAGGTCGCCCTCCTGGACGGTCTGGCCCTCCTCGACGGCCACCTTGACGATGGTGCCCTGCATCGGGGAGGCGAGGGTGTCGCCGGAGGCCACGGGGCCGGACTTCTTGGCCGCGCGGCGCTTGGGCTTGGCGCCCGCCGCGAGGCCGGTGCGGGCCAGGGACATGCCGAGCGACGACGGGAGGGAGACCTCCAGGCGCTTGCCGCCGACCTCGACGACGACCGTCTCACGGCCCTGCTCCTCCTCCGCGTCCGCGTCGGCGGGGGCGATGAAGGGCTTGATCTCGTTGACGAACTCGGTCTCGATCCAGCGGGTGTGGACCGTGAAGGGGTCCTTGGAGCCGGTCAGCTCCGGGGCGAAGGCCGCGTCCCGGACCACCACGCGGTGGAACGGGATGGCCGTGGCCATGCCCTCGACCTGGAACTCGTCCAGCGCCCGCGCGGCGCGCTCCAGCGCCTCCTTGCGGGTGCGGCCGGTCACGACCAGCTTGGCCAGCAGGGAGTCCCACGCCGGGCCGATGACCGAGCCGGCCTCCACGCCCGCGTCCAGGCGGACACCGGGGCCGGCCGGGGGGTCGAAGCGGGTGACCGTGCCGGGGGCGGGCAGGAAGCCCCGGCCCGGGTCCTCGCCGTTGACGCGGAACTCGAAGGAGTGCCCGCGCAGCTCGGGGTCGCCGTAGCCCAGTTCCTCGCCGTCGGCGATGCGGAACATCTCGCGGACCAGGTCGATCCCGGCGACCTCCTCGGTCACGGGGTGCTCGACCTGGAGGCGGGTGTTGACCTCCAGGAAGGAGATCGTGCCGTCCTGGCCGACCAGGAACTCACAGGTGCCGGCGCCCTCGTAGCGCGCCTCCTTGAGGATGGCCTTGGACGCGCGGTACAGCTCGGCGACCTGGGCCTCGGAGAGGAACGGCGCCGGGGCCTCCTCCACGAGCTTCTGGTGGCGGCGCTGGAGCGAGCAGTCGCGGGTGGAGACGACGACCACGTTGCCGTGCTTGTCGGCCAGGCACTGGGTCTCCACGTGCCGGGGACGGTCGAGGTAGCGCTCCACGAAGCACTCGCCACGGCCGAAGGCGGCGACGGCCTCGCGGACCGCCGAGTCGTACAGCTCCGGCACCTCCTCCAGGGTGCGGGCGACCTTCAGGCCACGACCGCCACCACCGAAGGCGGCCTTGATCGCGATCGGCAGGCCGTGCTCCTCGGCGAAGGCCACGACCTCGTCCGCGCCCGAGACCGGGTCCGGCGTGCCGGCGACCAGCGGGGCACCCGCGCGCTGCGCGATGTGCCGGGCGGCGACCTTGTCACCGAGGTCCCGGATCGCCTGCGGCGGCGGGCCGATCCAGGTCAGGCCCGCGTCCAGCACGGCCTGGGCGAACTCGGCGTTCTCCGAGAGGAAGCCGTAGCCGGGGTGGATGGCGTCCGCGCCGGACTCCCGCGCGGCGTTCAGGACCTTCTCGATGTCCAGGTAGCTGGTGGCCGGGGTGTCACCGCCCAGGGCGAACGCCTCATCCGCGGCCCGGACGTGCAGAGCGTCCCGATCCGGGTCGGCGTACACGGCCACGCTCGCGATACCTGCGTCCCGGCAGGCCCGCGCCACACGGACAGCGATTTCGCCACGGTTGGCGATGAGCACCTTGCGCACGATTGAGGCTCCCTCCTTGAAACAAGCCGAGTTTAGGGACAGCCGACACGGCACATCGACCCGTCCCCAATGGTGAGCTTGCCCACACGGAGCGTGATGCGTGGCCCGCTCGACCCACGAAAGCCCTTGTCGCACCTCGATACGCAGGACTCCACCGGGAAACCCTAGCCCCGCCATGTGGTCAAGGTCTCTATGAGAGCGTGCTGCGGGCCACGCGGTTTCTTTGTGGAGTCCCTACGAATGGCCCAATGAATCTTTGCCGCGGACCCGGGTCTTGTCCCCTGTCATGCCCATGAGTAGCGTTCGCGCTGAGCCGGCGTACTGCCGGTAACAGGCGATCCCCGCGGGGGTGACGGCGAAGGTTGGGGTGGGGCCGGTGGCGCGCAGACCGGTGGCTTGGATCGTGACGGTCGTGCTGCTGGCCGAGGCGGTCGGCGTGGCGGCGGTGAACTGGCTGCTCGGCGTGGTGGTGGACAACCAGCGGATGTCCCTGGCCGGCCTCGACCCCGACGTGATGGCGACGTCCTCGAAGGCGGGAGGCGTGCTCTTCGGGCTCTACTTCGCCCTCTGCGCCCTGGTGGCCCTGCTGGTCGCGGTGCGCGACCGCGCCCCGGCCGGCCTCGGCCGCGTGCTGCTGGTCAGCGCCGCCGTGGTGAACGGCCTGCTGGGCGCGGTCGCCTGGGGCCTGGTGGGCACGGGCGCGTTCCTGGCGATGATGGCCGTCCTCGCGCTGCTGGTGCTGCTGCTGGTGACGTACGACCGTCCGCGGGACACGGGCGCCGGCCCGGCCGGGCCGCCCGGTGACAAAGACGCCCCGGAGGCCGCCGAACCACAGCCCATGTCCACCCCTACGGGTGACCCTCAGAGCCGTACGGCCGACACCCGGAACATCACTCGGACGGCGCCCACAACTCCGTGATACCCACACCCAGTTCGCGCAGCAGCTTGCGGACCAGGGGGAGGCTGATGCCGATCACGTTGCCGTGGTCGCCGTCGATGCCCTCGATGAAGGGCGCCGAGCGGCCGTCCAGGGTGAAGGCGCCGGCGACATGGAGGGGCTCGCCGGAGGCGACGTAGCGGGCGACCTCCTCGTCCGTGGGCTCGCCGAAGCGGACCACGGTGGAGGCGGTCGCGGAGACGTACCGCTTGGCGGCGGTGTCCCAGACGCAGTGCCCGGTCTGGAGGACCCCGGCGCGGCCGCGCATCGCCTTCCAGCGGGCGGTGGCCTCCTCGGCGTCCGCGGGCTTGCCGAGTGCCTGCCCGTCCAGTTCCAGCACCGAGTCGCAGCCGATCACCAGCGCGCCCTGGACCTCCGGCCGGGCCGCCACCACGGACGCCTTGGCCTCGGCGAGGGCGAGCGCCAGCTCGGCCGGAGTGGGCGCGGTGACGGCGTCCTCGTCGAATCCGCTGACGATCACCTCGGGGGCCAGCCCGGCCTGCCGCAGCAGACCCAGCCGGGCGGGGGACTGGGAGGCGAGTACGAGGCGGCGCCGCTGGTCTGTCATGCGATCAGCCTAGCGCCGGACCTCTCCTCGCCTCAGCTCACCTCAGGCTCACCTCAGCCCGATGACGATCATCGCCAGCACCATGGCCAGGGCCATGAAGAGGCCGAGCCGCCTGAGCTTCTCCTCCATGTGACGGAGTTCCTCGGGCGGCTCGTTCTCCGGGTCTGACCACAGCATGGCTCCAGCGTGGGGCGCGGCCCGGCCCGCGCGCCTGAGTACCCGTACTCAGGTTCCGGCTCAGCCCGGCCAGTAGGTCCGGGACCAGGAGGCCGGCCCCGGCGGGGGCAGGCGCCGGCCGGCGATGCGGGCCGGGTCCGACCACGCGTCGCGCGGGCCCTGCGCGCCGGACGACGGCTCGGCCGCCGCCACGGCGCGGGCGCGGACCACCGCCAGAGCGGCGGCCAGCTCCTCCGGGGTCGGGTTGCCTCGTACGACCTTGATGTTCATGACGGCTCCCGTCGGCGCTGTCCTACAGGGGGATGTTGCCGTGCTTCTTCGGAGGGAGGGATTCCCGCTTCGTACGGAGCTGACGCAGCCCCCGGACGACGTGCGCACGGGTGTCCGACGGCATGATCACCGCGTCCACGTAGCCGCGTTCGGCCGCCACGTACGGGTTGAGCAGCGCGTCCTCGTACTCCTGGACCAGCCGTGCCCGCGTCTCCTCGCCCGTCCCGGCCGACTCCGCCTCGGCGATGGTGCGGCGGTGCAGGATGTTGACCGCGCCCTGCGCGCCCATCACCGCGATCTGCGCCGTGGGCCACGCCAGGTTGAGGTCGGCGCCCAGGTGCTTGGAGCCCATCACGTCGTACGCGCCGCCGAACGCCTTGCGCGTGATGACGGTGATCAGCGGGACGGTGGCCTCGGCGTAGGCGTAGATCAGCTTGGCGCCGCGCCGGATGATGCCGTCCAGCTCCTGGTCCACGCCGGGCAGGAAGCCGGGTACGTCCACGAAGGTCAGCACCGGGATGTTGAAGGCGTCGCAGGTGCGCACGAACCGGGCGGCCTTCTCGGACGCCTTGATGTCCAGGCACCCCGCGAACTGCATCGGCTGGTTGGCGACCAGACCCACCGGGTGCCCCTCGACCCGGCCGAACCCGGTGAGGATGTTCGGCGCGAACAGGGCCTGCGTCTCGAAGAACTCCCCGTCGTCCAGGACGTGTTCGAGCACGGTGTGCATGTCGTACGGCTGGTTGGCGCTGTCCGGCACCAGGACATCCAGCTCGCGGTCCTCGTCGCTGAGCGCGAGGTCCGCCTCCTCCGGGTAGACCGGGGCCTCGCTGAGGTTGTTGGACGGCAGGTACGACAGCAACTGCTTTACGTACTCGATCGCGTCCTTCTCGTCACCCGCCATGTGGTGGGCCACACCCGAGTTGCTGTTGTGGGTGCGGGCGCCGCCCAGCTCCTCGAAGCCGACGTCCTCACCGGTGACCGTCTTGATCACGTCGGGTCCGGTGATGAACATGTGCGAGGTCTGGTCGACCATCACCGTGAAGTCGGTGATCGCGGGGGAGTAGACCGCGCCGCCCGCGCACGGGCCGACGACCAGGCTGATCTGCGGGATCACCCCGGAGGCGTGGGTGTTGCGGCGGAAGATCTCGCCGTACGCGCCCAGCGAGGCGACCCCCTCCTGGATGCGGGCGCCGCCGGAGTCGTTGATGCCGATGACCGGGCATCCGGTCTTCAGCGCGAAGTCCATGACCTTGACGATCTTCTGGCCGTACACCTCGCCGAGGGCTCCGCCGAAGACGGTGAAGTCCTGGGAGAACACGGCCACGGGGCGGCCGTCCACCGTGCCGTACCCGGTGACGACACCGTCGCCGTACGGGCGGTTCGACTCCAGGCCGAAGCTGGTGGAACGGTGGCGGGCGAATTCGTCCAGCTCGACGAACGAATCGTCGTCCAGGAGGAGTTCGATGCGCTCACGGGCCGTCAGTTTGCCCTTGGCGTGCTGCTTCTCCACCGCGCGTTCCGAACCGGCGTGCGTCGCCTCGTGGACGCGCCGCTGGAGATCCGCGAGCTTCCCGGCGGTCGTGTGGATGTCGGTGTCGTGACGCTCTTCCGGCTCGGACATCGGGATGCGGCTCCCTGCCTGCTCAAAAGGGGGGACGATTACTCATCCGTAGCGTAGTGCGGGGCCCACCTCTCAGGAGTGCGGTCTTTCCCACACCTAGGGTTACTTGCATGACGCCGCACAATGCCTCAGGTCCCAGCCGCTGGTCCGACCTGGACCGTCCGCCGCTCAACGCGACCGCGCTGCGCCGCGGGCTCCTTCGCGAGGGCGGGCTGTGGACCTCGGTCGACGTGGTCCAGCGCACCGGCTCCACCAACTCCGACCTCGTCGGCCGCGCGGGCTCGGGCGCGGCGGAGGAGGGGGCGGTGCTGGTCGCGGAGGAGCAGACGGCCGGACGCGGTCGGCTGGACCGGCGCTGGACGGCTCCGCCGCGCTCGGGCCTCTTCTTCTCCGTCCTGCTGCGCCCGGCCGGGATCCCGCTGGAGCGCTGGGGCTGGCTCCCGCTGCTGACCGGCGTCGCCGTGGCCACCGGCCTGTCCCGCGCGGCCGGGGTCGACACCGCCCTGAAGTGGCCGAACGACCTGCTGGTCACCGTCGGCGGTGAGGAGCGCAAGGCGGGCGGCATTCTGGCCGAGCGCGCCGGCGAGGACGGCGTGGTGATCGGCGTCGGCCTCAACGTCACCCTGCGCGCCGACGAACTCCCCGTCCCGCAGGCGGGCTCGCTGGCGCTGGCCGACGCGGTGTCCACCGACCGCGACACCCTGCTCCGCTCGGTGCTGCGCTCCGTGGAGACCTGGTACGACCGCTGGCGCTCGGCCGGTGGCGACCCGGTCACCAGCACGCTCCAGGAGACCTACGCGGCCGGCTGCGCCACCCTCGGCCGCCGGGTCCGGGCCGAGCTGCCCGGCGACCGTGCGCTGGTGGGCGAGGCGGTCGCGATCGACGGCGACGGACGGCTGGTCGTCGCCACGCCGGAGGGGGCACGGGAGGCCGTCGGCGCGGGGGACATCGTGCACCTGCGTCCGGCGTAGGACGTGTTCCCGGCCGGTGGAACGGGCGTTCTCCGGGAAGGGAGGCGGGCGGAGGGGCGTGGGGCACCGGGCCGCGCCCGCCGTGCGCGGTGCGCGCCGGGCGGTGCTCCCGGGGGGTGACGGATGCGTCCGGGTGGGCTGTCCCGGCGGAGTGAGCTGGCGCACACCTGCCGTAGAGTTGAGCCCGGTCGGTACCCGGCCGCGGCAGATCGGAAGGGCAGCAGGCGTGAGCGTCGACGACACGGGCTCCGGCGCGGGCGCGGAGGGCCGGGTGGACCCCGATGCCCCCGACCCCGGCGACGACCCGCTCGCCCTCCGTCTCGAACAGCTCATCCTCGGCGCCGAGCGCCGCTACACCCCCTTCCAGGCGGCGCGCAGCGCCGGTGTCTCGATGGAACTGGCGTCCCGTTTCTGGCGGGCGATGGGGTTCGCCGACATAGGGCAGGCGAAGGCGCTCACCGAGGCCGACGTCCTCGCCCTCCGCAGGCTGGCCGGTCTGGTCGAGGCGGGGCTGCTCAGCGAGGCCATGGCGGTGCAGGTGGCGCGCTCCACCGGACAGACCACCGCCCGGTTGGCGGAATGGCAGATCGACTCCTTCCTGGAGGGGCTGACCGAGCCACCCGAGCCGGGGATGACCCGGACCGAGGTCACGTACCCGATCATCGAGCTGCTCCTGCCCGAGCTGGAGGAGTTCCTCGTCTACGTGTGGCGCCGGCAGCTCGCCGCGTCCGCGGGGCGGGTGGTGCAGAACGTGGACGACGCGGAGATGGTCGACCGCCGGCTCGCCGTCGCCTTCGCCGACCTCGTGGGCTTCACCCGGCTCACCCGGCGGATGGAGGAGGAGGAACTGGGCGAGCTGGTCGAGGCGTTCGAGACCACCGCCGCCGACCTCGTGGCCGCGCGCGGGGGCCGGCTCATCAAGACCCTGGGCGACGAGGTCCTGTACGTCGCCGACGACGCGGCCACCGCCGCCGACATCGCCCTCCGCCTGGTCGAGACGCTCTCCAACGACGAGACGATGCCCGAGCTGCGGGTCGGCATGGCCTTCGGCACGGTCACCACGCGCATGGGCGACGTCTTCGGCACCACCGTGAACCTCGCCTCCCGGCTGACCTCGATCGCTCCGCGCGACGCCGTCCTCGTCGACAGCGCCTTCGCCGAGGAACTCGTCCGCACGGGCGTCGCCCCCGCCTCGGAGGCCCAGGCCGCCGAGGCCGCGGCGACGGCCGAGAAGGAGGGCGAGACCCCTCCCGACTACCGCTTCGCCCTCCAGCCCATGTGGCAGCGCTCGGTGCGCGGCCTGGGCATGGTCGAGCCGTGGCTGCTCGCGCGCCGGGGCGAGACGGGCTGAGGCCCCTACCGGCCCCGCAGTTCCAGGCACAGGCCGAGTACGGGTACGCAGAGGCCCTCCTCGTCCGGCGGGGACGGGGAGGCGCTCACCGTCGGCGCGGGGGCCGGTGCCGACGGGAGCGCTGGTGCCGCGGGCGTGGGGGCCTCGCGTGTGGCGGGGCTCTGCTGCCCGGGCGCTGACGGGGTCTCACCGGGCCGCGTGGGATGCGCGGGACTCGCCTCGGCACGGGGACCGCCGGGACCGCCGGGGCGGCTGCCCGGGTCGCCGGGCGCGGGTCCCGGGGACCGAGGGGCGGCGGCCGCTGCCGCCTTCGATGCCGACGCTACGGGGCCGACGGCCGCGGAGAGCCCGGCCGAGGGCTCGACGGTGAGCCGGGCCGGACGGCGGGGCTCGGCCTCGGCGGTGCCGGGCCCGGAGTCGGGCACGACACGCACGAGACTCGCCACGGCCAGGGCGAGGGCGGCCGCCAGTCCGAGAAGCGGCACGACCCGGCCCCGCCCGCGCCGATGGTGGCCGTGCCGCAGGACGGCCAGGACGCGCTGGGTGGGGGAGGCCGGGGGCAGCGGGGGTTTCGGCGTGGAAGCGGCCGGGACCGCGACCCTCTCCGGCCGGTCGTCGGCGGGAGCGGGCTCCACCACCTCCGCTGTGGCGCCGGGGTCCCGCACGACCGCCTTCGGCCGGTCTTTCCCGCCGTCCGGCCCGGTCCTCCCCTTCACCGCCGGCCCGCCCGCCCCGGCGGCCTCCGCCTCCGCCCGCGGCCGCCCCACCCCCGTCCGTACCCGGAACGAGACTCCCGGCGGCTTCGTCGGGTCGGTCGGGACGCGAGCCGGCGAGACCCGGGGAACCGGTTCGGCGGGAAAGGGCGGAAGGGGCTCGTTCCTCGGGGACATGCGCTCCGCTCCTTCCCGGTGCGCGCCGGGCGCGTCAGCCGTGGGGGGGACGTTAGACGCTCGTGCGGGTGGCGCGGGCCGAGTCCCGAAGGGGGTCACCCGAACGGGTCGAGGCGGGGCTTTTCCAAGGGGTGGGTCTGCTGGGATGATCGGGGCACAGTCAGTTAACCCGCGTTAACCGGAGGACGTCATGGGCGAGGAGCGGTACGGGGAGTTCGTGCTGGTGCGCACGCACGGGCACGTGGCCGAGCTGGTGCTGGACCGGCCGAAGGCCATGAACGCCGTGTCCACGGAGATGGCCCGGTCGCTCGCGGCGGCCTGTGCGGCCCTCGGTGCGGACCGCGACGCCCGCGTGGTCGTACTGACGTCCTCCAGTGAACGCGCGTTCTGCGTCGGCGCGGACCTGAAGGAGCGGAACTCGTTCAGCGACGCGGACCTCCTCCGGCAGCGCCCGGTCGCACGCGGGGCGTACACCGGGGTGCTGGAGCTGCCGGTGCCGGTGGTCGCGGCGGTGCACGGCTTCGCGCTCGGCGGCGGCTTCGAACTGGCTCTGGCGTGCGACCTGATCGTGGCGGACGAGACCGCCGTGGTCGGGCTGCCGGAGGTCTCCGTGGGCGTGATCCCCGGCGGGGGCGGTACGCAGTTGCTACCCAGGCGGGTCGGCGCGGCCCGCGCGGCGGAGCTCATCTTCACCGCGCGCCGGCTGGAGGCGCCGGAGGCGGCCGCCCTCGGCCTGGTCGACCGGCTCACGGAGGCGGGCCGGGACCGCGAGGAGGCGCTCGCGCTGGCAGCGGGGATCGCCAGGAACTCGCCGGTCGGCCTGCGCTCCGCCAAGCGGGCGCTCCGTCTGGGCCAGGGCCTGGACCTGCGGGCCGGTCTGGAGGTGGAGGACGCGGCCTGGCGGGCCACCGCCTTCTCCGGTGACCGCGCCGAGGGCGTCGCCGCCTTCAACGAGAAGCGTGCGCCCGAGTGGCCGGGCGAGTGAGTCCGCGGTGACCACCTGATCGCCCGCGCCGATGCCCCTGATGTGCCCATTCGTCCCTAACCTGGGTGGATGGGTGAGGATGATCGGCTCGCTGCCGTGGTGGGGCTGGCGCAGGGGATGGCGGCCGCGCACACCGCGCCGGAGTCCTGGCGGGCGGCCGCGCTCGGTGCCTGCCGGGCGCTGGCCGGTAACTTCGCCGCGCTGTCGGTGTGGGAGCGCGAGCGGGGCCGCCTGCGGGTCCTGGTGAACGTCGGCAGGCGCGCCGAGGACGAGGAGGAGTTCCCGGAGGCGGAGGCGTACCCGGTCCACCAGTTCCCGGAGATCACCGAGTTCCTGCACGAGCGCTGGGCCGGTGGTGGCGGCCCCAACGCCTGGGTGGAGACCGCGCAGGGCCCGGCCGCCGGCACCCCCGGCTACGTCCACCAGCGGGTCGCCGCCCTGCGCCGCCGGGGCAGGGGCTGCTGTGTGGTCGCGCCCGTGGTGCTGCACGGCCGGGCGTGGGGGGAGCTGTACGTGGCCCGTGCGGCGGGGGCGCCGGTCTTCGACCGGGGTGACGCCGACTTCGCGACCGTACTCGCGGCGGTCGTCGCGGCCGGGCTGGCGCAGACCGAGCGGCTGGAGGAGGCCCGCCGCCTCGCCTTCACCGACGCCCTCACCGGCCTGGCCAACCGTCGCGCGGTCGACGTACGCCTGGAGGAGGCGGTGGAGCGGCATCGGGCGGAGGGGGCGGTGGTCAGTCTCGTCGTGTGCGATCTGAACGGGCTGAAGAAGGTCAACGACACCCGGGGGCACGAGGTCGGGGACCGGCTGCTGGAGCGGTTCGGGTCGGTGCTGTCGCTGTGCGGCGCGATGCTGCCCGGCGCGCTCGCGGCCCGGCTCGGCGGGGACGAGTTCTGCCTGCTGGCGCTCGGGCCCTCGGCCGAGGACGTGGTCGGGGCGGCCGTGGAGCTGTGCCGCCGGGCCGGCGCGCTGGAACTGGGTGAGGGGGTGGCCTGCGGGGTGGCGTCCACCGGGCACGACATCGGCCCGGTGCGCGACGCCCGGCGGCTGTTCCGGCTGGCCGACGCCGCGCAGTACCGGGCCAAGGCCGAACGCGCCGACCTGCCCGTGGTGGCGGGGAGGGAGGGGCCGGACGACCCGGTGGTCCGGCTGGCCGACGAGACGCCTCCGCCCGCGAGGAACGAGCGCCGCCGCTTCCGGGGCCGCCGCGCCAAGGGCCGGTAAGGGGTGCGGAGGCGATCCACTAGTGACACCGCCGCATTCAATGCGTACGCTCCTGAATATGGATATGCACTCTGTGGTGGTGGGGACCACCGGCGTCACCGCGCACGACGTCCTCGCCGTCGCGCGCGCCGGTGCCCGCGTGGAACTGTCGGAGGAGGCCGTGGCCGCGCTCGCCGCGGCCCGCGGGATCGTGGACGCGCTGGCCGCCAAACCCGATCCGGTCTACGGCGTCTCCACCGGTTTCGGCGCGCTGGCGACCCGGCACATCAGCCCCGAGCTGCGAGCGCAGCTCCAGCGCAACATCGTCCGCTCGCACGCCGCCGGCATGGGCCCGCGCGTCGAACGCGAGGTCGTCCGGGCGCTGATGTTCCTGCGGCTGAAGACGGTCTGCTCCGGGCACACCGGCGTACGCCCCGAGGTCGCCCAGACCATGGCCGACGTGCTCAACGCCCAGATCACCCCGGTCGTGCACGAGTACGGCTCCCTCGGCTGCTCCGGCGACCTCGCCCCGCTCTCGCACTGCGCGCTGACCCTGATGGGCGAGGGCGACGCCGAGGGCCCCGACGGGACCGTACGCCCGGCCGGTGAGCTGCTGCGCGAGCACGGCATCGAGCCGGTCGAGCTGCGCGAGAAGGAGGGCCTGGCCCTCCTCAACGGCACCGACGGCATGCTCGGCATGCTGATCATGGCCCTCGCGGACCTCGACTCGCTCTACAAGTCGGCCGACGTCACCGCCGCCCTCAGCCTGGAGGGCCTGCTCGGCACGGACAAGGTCCTCGCGCCCGAGCTGCATGCCATCCGTCCGCACCCCGGCCAGGCCGCCTCCGCCGCCAACATGCTCGCGGTGCTCAAGGGCTCCCAGCTCACCGGCCACCACCAGGACGACGCGCCCCGTGTCCAGGACGCCTACTCGGTGCGCTGCGCCCCGCAGGTCGCCGGCGCCGGCCGCGACACGCTGGCGCACGCCCGCCTGGTCGCCGAGCGCGAGCTGGCCGCCGCCGTCGACAACCCGGTGGTGCTGTCCGACGGGCGCGTGGAGTCCAACGGCAACTTCCACGGCGCCCCGGTCGCCTACGTCCTGGACTTCCTCGCCATCGCCGCCGCCGACCTCGGCTCCATCGCCGAGCGCCGCACCGACCGGTTGCTGGACAAGAACCGCAGCCACGGCCTGCCGCCGTTCCTCGCGGACGACGCGGGCGTGGACTCCGGCCTGATGATCGCCCAGTACACGCAGGCCGCGCTGGTCAGCGAGCTGAAGCGGCTCGCCGTACCCGCGTCCGCCGACTCCATCCCGTCCTCCGCGATGCAGGAGGACCACGTCTCCATGGGCTGGTCGGCCGCGCGCAAGCTGCGTACCGCCGTGGACAACCTGACGCGGGTCATCGCGGTCGAGCTGTACACGGCCGCCCGCGCCGTCGAACTGCGGGAGGGGCTGGAGCCCGCGCCCGCCTCGCGCGCGGTGATCGAGGCCGCGCGGGCCGCCGGGGTGGGCGGTCCGGGCCCGGACCGGTTCCTGGCGCCCGACCTGGCCGCCGCCGACGCCTTCGTACGCGGGGGCGGCCTCGTGGCGGCCGCCGAGACGGTCACCGGACCGCTGCGCTGACCGTCAGCGGGGGGCCTCACCCATGGGTGGGTGGGGCCCCTCCTTTCGGAACCGTCAGAACTCCAGCCGTTCCCGGCGCACCGAATACACCACGAAGCCCGCGCCCACGGCGAGGAACAGGGTGCCGGAGACCACGTACGGAGTGGTGTCGAAGCTTCCCGTGTCCGCCAGCCGGACCGGGTCGGAGGCGGCCGGGTCCGCGAGGCCGGACACCGTGGTGACCTCCTCGGTGATCCCCGAGTCCAGGTTCCCGGAGTCCGCCGCCCCGGAGTCCGCCGCCCCGGCGACCGCCGTGCCGGCGGCGATGGCGCCGGTCGAGGGGGCGTCCTGCGAGGCGTTGGCGGACGGGACGAACCACAGGGCGCACAGCAGCGTGCCCGCGGCGGTGGCGGTCAGCAACGGACGGCGAGCGGATGCCACGGAATATCGATCCCCTTGTGACGCTGGCGAATTGGCCGTGTGATCTGAGGCGATGTTAGTGAGAATCGCGGGTCACAGGAAAGTCACGACAGGTTTCGATTCTGTGCTCCCCGTATGGACGCTGAAGAGACATCACGTTTTGTGTGCCTTCGGGTGGAGCCGGCCGGAGCCGCGCCGCCGCCGGCCCCGCCCCGCCGGACGTGGAGCGGGCGCCCGCCGGGGGGGTGTGACGGAAGACACCGCAGAGTCCCCGGTCCCTCTCGTCGTCATGTTCAGCCTGGTCAGAGGGGTGGCCGTGGTGGAGCTCGCGCAGGCTTCCCGGTTCGGCGGGCACTTCGCACATGGCACGGACTAGCCCAAAAGGGACTTCGGGGACGATGATGGTCGGCGACGACGGACCGGCCGGCGACGCAGGCGGCGGGAACGAGCGGTAGCCCGGCGGCATCGGCCGCGGGATTCGGGGCACGGATGACCCGGACGGCAACCGCAGCCCGGGTTCCTTCGTCTCACAAGTGACGCGCACAAGCCCGCGCACCCTCCCTCCCGGAGACGGGACGTGGCGTACCCCACAGGGCCCCGCTCGGGGGAACGGTGAGGCGCGGCAGTGGCGTTGAGAGAGTTCAACGGGGATTCTCGGGGTTTTGACGGATTCGGCAACGATGGAGAAGCGTGTGATGACGGACAGTAAGCGGCGCAAGGGCCTGACGGTCGCGTCCGCACTGCTCGGTGGTGTGCTCGTGCTCACGGGCTGTTCCGGCGGCGGTGACGCCAGCGCGTCCGACGGCGGAGAGAGCTCGCAGGCCAAGGCCGACGAGGCGGCGGCACAGAAGTCCTCCGAGGCTCAGATCACGATCACGCCGAAGGACGGCTCGAACAACGCCTCCATCAACAACTCGGCCGCGGTCAAGGTCGCCAAGGGCACTCTGACCGGCGTCAGCATGACCACCGCGGACGGCAAGCCGGTCGAGGGCACCCTCTCCGCCGACAAGCTGAGCTGGAAGCCGACCGCACAGCTCGAGCGGTCGACCACCTACAAGCTCGCCGCCGAGGCCAAGGACTCCGACGGCCGCGTGGCCCACGAGAACGCGTCCTTCACCACGGTCTCGCCGTCCAACAGCTTCATAGGCAACTTCACCCCGGACAACGGCAGCACCGTCGGCGTGGGCATGCCCGTGTCGATCAGCTTCGACAAGGCGATCACCGACAAGGCCGCCGTCCAGAAGGGGATCACCGTCTCCTCCTCCAGCGGCCAGGAGATCGTCGGCCACTGGTTCAACGCCAACCGGATCGACTTCCGCCCGGAGACGTACTGGAAGGAGAACTCCACCGTCACGCTGAAGCTGGCGCTCGACGGTGTCGAGGGCGCCGACGGCGTCTACGGCGTCCAGCAGAAGACGGTCACCTTCCGCGTCGGCCGCAACCAGGTCTCCTACGTCGACGCCAAGACCAAGCAGATGAAGGTCACGCAGGACGGCAAGGTCGTCAAGCAGATCCCGATCTCCGCCGGTTCCCCGGAGAACAAGACCTACGCCGGCACCATGGTCATGTCCGAGAAGTTCGAGCAGACCCGGATGAACGGCGCGACCGTCGGCTTCACCGACGACGACGGCAAGGGCGAGTACGACATCAAGGACGTGCCGCACGCCATCCGCCTCACCGGCTCCGGCACCTTCCTGCACGGCAACTACTGGGGCGCCAAGTCCATCTTCGGCAACGAGAACACCAGCCACGGCTGCGTGGGCCTCTCCGACACCAAGGGTGCCAAGGACCCGAACACCCCGGCCGCCTGGGTGTTCAACCACTCCCTGGTCGGTGACGTGGTGGTCATCAAGAACACCGGTGACAAGACCGTCGCCCCGGACAACGGCCTCAACGGCTGGAACATGGACTGGGCGCAGTGGAAGGCCGGCTCGGCCGTCTGATTCCCGCCTGAGCGCGACGAGTGCCGCCCCTCCTGAGGAGGGGCGGCACTCCGCGTTCGCGCGTCAGAGCGTCGGCACCGCCGCCGCGCCCCAACTGGCCAGCAGGCGAAGGGACTCGGCCGAGGCGGAGTCCGGTTCGGCGTGGTAGACGATCAGGTTGAGGTCCGTGTCGCCGGTGACCCGCAACCCCTCGAAGCCGAGGGCGAGTTCACCGACCAGCGGATGCCGCAGCCGCTTCACGCCGTAGAACTGCTCCTTCACGTCGTGCGTGGCCCACAGGCGGCGGAACTCCTCGCTCTTGACCGAGAGTTCACCGACCAGCGCGGCCAGCCGAGCGTCGTCCGGGAAGCGTCCGGCGTCCATGCGCAGCCCGCACACGATGTCGATCGCCTTCTGCTCCCAGTCGATGAACAGCTCCCGGTACTCGGGGCAGAGGAAGACCAGCCGGGCCCAGGTGCGGTCCTCGGGGGCGAGGCCGCCCCAGTCGCCGAACAGCGCGGTCGCCATCCGGTTCCAGGCCAGGATCTCCGTGCGCCGCCCGGTGATGTACGCCGGGACCGCGTCCAGCGAGGCCAGCAGGTGCTGCAGCGCGGTGCGCACCTGAGGCCGGCGGGCCTGCGGGCGCTTCTTGTGCGGCGCCGGCTTGGCCAGGTGGGTCAGGTGGGCGTGCTCGGCGTCGGTCAGGCGCAGGGCGCGGGCGATGGAGTCCAGCACCTCCGCCGACACGTTCCGCCCGTTGCCCTGCTCCAGGCGCGTGTAGTACGCCACCGACACCCCGGCCAGCTGCGCCAGCTCCTCGCGGCGCAGCCCCGGCACCCGGCGTCGCCGGGCGAAGTCGGGCAGGCCGACGTCCTCCGGCTTGAGGCGGGCCCGACGGCTGCGCAGGAACTCGCTCAGCTCGGCCCGCCGGTCCAGCGGGCGGCTCAGGGCCGCCCCGGGCTGTTCGTCCATGCCCCAATTATCGAGCGCGGCGACGGAACGTACGCGCCGGAGCCTGTCCCCGGCAGTGGTAGGCACAGCGGTCGTACGCAAAGCCGTGACCTGGGTGGGAACGGAAGATGGGGGCACTCTGGTGGGGTGCCCGGCTTGACCGTGTCCGGGCCACGGCGAACTGAGGAGAATCCTGGCATGACCACTGTTGCTGCGTACGCCGCGCCCGCCCCCAAGGCCCCCCTGGAGCGGACCACGATCGAGCGGCGGCCGGTCGGTGACCACGACGTCCTGATCGACATCAAGTTCGCGGGGATCTGCCACTCCGACATCCACCAGGCCCGCGACGGCTGGAGCGAGGGCATCTTCCCGATGGTGCCCGGCCACGAGATCGCCGGTGTGGTCACCGAGGTCGGCCCCGAGGTCACGAAGTTCTCGGTGGGCGACCGGGTGGGCGTCGGCTGCATGGTCGACTCCTGCCGCGAGTGCGACAACTGCAAGGCCGGACTGGAGCAGTACTGCACGGGCAGCGGCACCGTCTGGACGTACAACGCCGTCGGCAAGGACGGCGAGCCCACCTACGGCGGCTACTCCGAGCAGATCGTCGTCGACGAGGGCTTCGTCGTCCGCATCCCCGACGGGCTCGGCCTGGACGTGGCCGCACCGCTGCTCTGCGCCGGCATCACCACGTACTCCCCGCTCAAGCACTGGGGTGTCGGTCCCGGCAAGAAGGTCGCCGTGGTGGGCTTCGGCGGGCTCGGCCACGTCGGCGTGAAGCTGGCGCACGCGATGGGCGCGGAGGTCACGGTCCTCTCGCAGTCCCTGCGCAAGAAGGACGACGGCCTGCGGCTCGGCGCCGACCACTACTACGCCACCAGCGACCCGGAGACCTTCGAGAAGCTGGCCGGCACCTTCGACGTCATCCTGAACACCGTCTCGGCCCCGATGGACTTCGCGGCCTACATGTCCCTGCTGCGCCTGGACGGCGCCATGGTCAACGTCGGCCTCCCGGAGGAGCCGGTGCAGGTCACCCTCCAGTCCATCTTCGGCAACCGCCGCAACCTCACCACCTCCAACATCGGCGGCATCCCCGAGACCCAGGAGATGCTCGACTTCTGCGCGGAGCACGGCGTGGGCGCCGAGATCGAGCTGATCGGCGCGGGCGAGATCAACGACGCGTACGAGCGGGTGACCGCCAGCGACGTGCGGTACCGGTTCGTCATCGACACGGCGACGATCTGACGCGCCTGACATGAGGAAGGGCCGCCCGGCCGGGCGGCCCTTCCTCATGTGATCAGCCCTGGGCGGGGGCGACGCCGATCGGGCAGGAGACGCCCGTGCCGCCGATCCCGCAGTACCCGGCGGGGTTCTTGTCCAGGTACTGCTGGTGGTAGGGCTCGGCCGGGTAGAAGGGCCGGCCCTCGGCGGGGAGGATCTCCGTGGTGATCGTGCCGTGCCCGGAGCCGGTGAGCACCTTCTGGTACGCGGCGCGGGACGCCTCGGCGGCGGCCGCCTGCCCGGGGGTGTGGGTGTAGATCGCGGAGCGGTACTGGGTGCCCACGTCGTTGCCCTGGCGGAAGCCCTGCGTGGGGTCGTGGGACTCCCAGAAGGTCTTGAGCAGCTGCTCGTAGGAGATGACCTTCGGGTCGTAGACCACGCGGACCGCCTCGGTGTGACCGGTCAGGCCCGAGCAGGTCTCCTCGTAGGTGGGGTTCTCGGTGTGACCGCCCTGGTAGCCCACGAGCGTGGTGTAGATGCCCGCGGGGAGCTGCCAGAACTTGCGCTCCGCGCCCCAGAAGCAGCCCAGCCCGAAGTCGGCGACCTCCAGGCCCTCCGGATAGGGGCCGGTGAGCGGGTTGCCGAGGACGGTGTGCCGGGCGGGGACCTCGTAGGCGGGCGCGTCCCGCCCCGTGAGCGCCTGCTCGGGGGTGGGGAGCTGCGGGGTGCGGCCGAACAGCATGTGGTCTCCCTGGTCGGTCTCGGTGCGGACGGGCACTGCCTACAACGACTCGGCCGCCGCTGACATTCCGGTCCGGCCCACCGCTCCGGCCTTCGTCACGGCGGTGTCGCGGACCTGGCAGAAGTACTCCGCCTTGTCGGTCCGGTACCGCCACGGCAGGGCGTCGACATGGCCGTCGACCAGCCTGAAGTACTCCACCGCGGCCTCGTCGCGGCCCTGGAGGTGCAGGTAGTAGGCGAGCAGGTGGCGCAGCTCCGGCAGGCGCGGGTGCGCCGGGTCGGCCGCGGCCGCGTCCTTCAGGGCCGCCTCCACCCGCGCCACCATCTCCGGGGTGTTGTCGGCGGCGGTGTCGTCGGAGTCGTCGTGCTCGAAGTGCGCGATCAGCGGCAGCGCCGTCAGCAGGCTCCCGACGGGCGCCTCGGCGGCGGCCCGCTCGGCGAAGCCGGTCGCCAGCCGCTCCGACCCGCGCCACTTGGCGCACCAGTACTGGAGGGCCGAGAAGTGCGCCTCGTAGTGGTGCGGGGCGCGGGCCGTGATCTCGGCCCACAGGTCGTCCATCCTGGCGTTCGGGTAACCGAGACCGAGGGCCAGCCAGATCTCCGCGATGTACGGCGTCGGATCGTCCGGGTTCAGCGCCGCCGCCCGCGCGACCTCCTCGCGGGCCTCCAGCAGCGTGCGGTGGAACCCCTCGAACTGCTCGCTCGTGGTGTGCTGCGCCCGCTGTGCGCCGCGCACCCGCCAGGCCAGGATCACCGCGCTGCGGGCCCGGACCACGGCCGCGTCCGGGTCCTCGGGACGCTCGGCCTCCCAGGCCAGCAGCCAGGTGTCGTCGGAGGCCGCCTGGTCGGCCAGCAGGTACGTGAGCAGGGACCGGCGCTCCCAGTCCCGGCCGACGGCCGCCAGCAGGTCGGCGGCGGGGCGCCAGTCGCCGCCCCGGACCGCGGCGAGGGCGGCGGTCGTCTCCGGGGCCTGCGGGCCGGCCGAGTCGGTGTTCTGGCGCTCGGCGGGCAACAGGCCGAGCGCGGCCGAGGCGGCGGCGGCCGTGGCGGCCTCCTCGGCCTCGAGGGCGGCCTCCGCGTTGCCGGAGAAGAACTCCTTCAGGAACACCTTCGCCATCCATGCGGCGAAGAGCACGAAGGGAAGCGCCAGGGCGGCCAGTATCCAGAGCAGGACGGTCATGTGCGGGCGGGGTCCGTTCGGGTCGGGGGGGTGTTCGGCAGGCTCAGGCGGGCTGGACGACCGTCGGCGGGAGAAGGGCGCGCAGCGGGGCGGTGTCGGGCACGTCGGCCAGGGCCGCGCCCACGGCCGCCTCCAGCGCGTCCTCAGGACTCGCCCCGGCGCCGTCGGCCGTGCCGGGCAGCCGTACGACCGCCGGGCGGGACCAGGAGAACTCCCAGCTCAGCAGCGAACGGGCGCTGAACTCGGCCAGCACCATCGTGCGCAGCGAGTCGCCCAGTGCGGGCCGCACGAACTGGCGGAACGCCCGCCCCTTCGCCGCGGCCGCCTCCTCGGACAGCGGCAGCCGCTCCGCCACCCGCCACAGCCGGCCCTCGTCGATGGCGTCGAGCACGTCCGTCAGGGTCGCGGGGCGTCCGGTGTACGCGGTGAGCGCGCGGTGCAGGGGGGTCCGGGCGGCGGTGACGCCCTCGGCCATGGCGACGTCCAGCAACTCCGGCCAGTCGGCGGTGCGCCGGAAACGGAGCGTCTCGGTGGTCAGCACGGCTTCCTCCAGCGCCGCCTGGGTGTGCCCGGCATCGGTGAGCAGGGCCAGCGCGGGGCCGTCGCCCTCGGTGCCGCGTCCGTCGGCGGGCAGGGCCTCGACACGGCGGACCCGCTCGGCCATCGGCGGATGGGAGTCGTACCGGGACTCCGGCTCCTCGGGCAGCCCGGCGCGCAGCTCTCGCAGCTCGGCCGCGCGGGCCGTCAGCAGCGCGCCGAAGCCGCCGAAGAACTGACCGCGCGGCGGCAGTGTCCGGGCGGGCAGGCCGAGGGTGGCGTACGAGTCGAGGTAGAAGCCGTGGGCTGCCGTGAGGACCGGGATCTCGCGCAGCGCGGAGGCGGTGGCGTCGCGTCCGGCGAGCCGGGCGGCGGCCAGATCGGCCGCGAACTCCTGCCCGCGCGCGGTGCTCAGCGAGGCGCGCAGGTAGAGCCCGGCATACCACGTGTAGAGCCGCGCCATCCCCCGGTACAGCGCGCCGGTGTGCCGGGTGTCCACCTCGCGGGCCTTCTTGCCCTTGGCGATCCGCTTGGCGGCGGTCCGCTCCTGCCGCTCGCGCTCGTCGGCCACCTTGCCGTCGGCGGTGGCGTGGAACTGCTCGACGACCCGTCCGATCTGGGCCCGGCCGCGCACCACGATCGCCGACAGCCGGGTGTCGCCGGCGGTGAAGTGCCCGTACTCGTGGCCGAGGACGGCACGCAACTGGGCCTCGCTCAGCCCCGTCAGCAGCGGCACGCCCAGGGTGAGGGTGCGCGGGCCGGGACGCAGTCCGAGCAGCTTCGCGTCCTCGCGCACGGAGGCGTTCACCTCGGGGGTGAGGAGGATGCGGGCGGGGGCGCGGGTGCCGCTCGCGTCGGCCACCTCGCGCACCAGCGCCCACAGCCGTGGCTCGTCGGCCTCGCCCACCTCGACGGCGGCCGGGTCCTCGGGTGCGGGCACGCGCAGCATGAACATGCCGCGTACGACGGGTACGGCGAGCAGCACCGTGACGATGGCGATCTTGACGGCCCCCAGGCCGCGCAGCCCCCAGTGGAACAGGGCGACGTCGACTCCGGCCAGCGCCGCCAGCAGGAGGAGGCTGATCAGGTAGAAGCCGGACAACAGTACGAGGGCGCGCAGCGCGCGCAGAGTTGCGGCCATCGGAACAGATCCCCCCACAGGAAACCGGGCGAGCCGGAACAGGACGAACGCGGCGCACACCGCCCTGCGGTGGCGCCGCCCGAGTGTGTGTGGGGGGACTCGGGGCCGGGCCGTGCAGGAGCAAGGCCGGGGCAAGCGGAGTATGCCCCACCGCAGGTCAGCGGGGCAATACGAATTGCCCGGGCCGCTGGGGGCGACCGGGGTCAGCCCGGCAGGGTCGCCGGGTTTCCGCCGCCTGCCTCGTAACCCGCGACCGCCAGGGCCCGGTAGACCGCGAACGTCTCGGCCGGGTCCTCGGAGAGACTCCAGGGCAGGGCGCCCACATGGCCGTCCACGTGCACGAGCTGGTCCATGGCCTCCGCCCAGCGCTCGGCCCGCACCAGGAAGAACACCAGCAGATGCCGCACGTGCGCCAGCATCGGATCGTCCGGCCGGGCGGAGTGCACCGCGTGCAGCGCGCCGTGTATCGCCTTGACCACGACCTCGCTGCGGTAGAACCCCGCGACCAGGTTCACCTCCGGCAGATGCTCGAAGACCGCGAACAGCGGCAGCGCGGCCAGCAGCGAACCCCTGGGCGCGCGGGCGGCGGCTGCCTCGGCGAAGGCGTACGCCTCCTCGCGCGAACCGTGCCACTTCTCGCAGGTGTAGTGCAGCGCGGCCAAGTGCGCGCCCATGTGGTGCGGGGCGAGGCCGATGATCCTTCCCCACAGCTCGTCGAACTCCGGCCGGGACCAGCCGAGCCCGCGTGCCACGGACAGCGCCACGAGGTGCGGGACCGGGTCGCCGGGGGCGGCCGCCGCGGCCCGCTCGCACGCGTCGCGGGCCTCCTCCATGATGATCCGGAAGTCGTCCGTGCCGGGCACCGAGGTCCGCCACGCCTGCTGCGCCAGGAACTCGGCGTGCACCGCCGCACCGCCCGGGTCCTCCGGCCGCTCGGCCCGCCACACCCGCAGCCACTGGCCGCCCGGCGTCAGATGCACCCCGCCCGGCCGCTCGCGCAACTCCAGCGACGCCGCCCCCGCGAACGCCTGCACCCGCTGCCAGCGCGTCTCGCCCTCCGCCTGCGTACCCGCGAGGAGCTGAGCGGCGGCGCGGTAGTCGCCGGTGCGGCCGACCAGGTCCAGCACGTCGAGCAGATCCTGGTCAGGGCCCGGCATCCGCACGTCCAGCTCCTCCTGGCGCAGGAAGCCGTACCGCTCGGGGTCGGCGGCGTCCGGGTGGCCCGGATGCACACGCTCGATCCCGCCGCGCCCGCGCCGGATCAGCGGGAGCAGCGCGAAGGCCAGCAGGGCCAGCGCCAGGAGCAGCCAGAGAGTCGCCATGCGTCAAGCGAACCAGATGCCGAAGGCAATTGGCCAACCCCTCCCCGAGCCTGTGGAGAACTCCGGCCGGCCCGGCCTTCGTGCTCGGCGTCCGCCATCATCGCCGCGGGCGCACTACGCTCGGGACACATGAGCGACAGGCACATCAGCGAGCACTTCGAGACTCTGGCGATCCACGCGGGCAACACCGCCGATCCCCTCACCGGCGCGGTCGTCCCGCCCATCTACCAGGTCTCGACCTACAAGCAGGACGGCGTGGGCGGACTGCGCGGCGGCTACGAGTACAGCCGCAGCGCCAACCCGACCCGGGCGGCGCTGGAGGAGAACCTCGCGGCGCTGGAGGGCGGCCGTCGCGGCTTCGCGTTCGCCTCCGGCCTCGCCGCCGAGGACACCCTGCTGCGTACGCTGCTCACCCCCGGCGACCACGTGGTCATCCCGAACGACGCCTACGGCGGCACCTTCCGGCTCTTCGCCAAGGTCGCCACCCGCTGGGGCGTGGAGTGGTCCGTCGCCGACACCAGCGACCCGGCCGCCGTGCGCGCCGCGATGACCCCGCGCACCAAGGTCGTCTGGGTGGAGACCCCCTCCAACCCGCTGCTCGGCATCACCGACATCGCCGCCGTGGCCCAGGTCGCGCACGCCGGCGGCGCCAAGCTGGTCGTGGACAACACCTTCGCCACGCCCTACCTCCAGCAGCCGCTGGCGCTCGGCGCCGACGTCGTCGTGCACTCGCTGACCAAGTACATGGGCGGTCACTCCGACGTGGTCGGCGGCGCGCTGATCGTCGCCGACGAGGAGCTGGGCGAGGAGATCGGCTTCCACCAGAACTCGATGGGCGGCGTCGCCGGGCCGTTCGACTCCTGGCTGGTGCTGCGCGGCACCAAGACCCTCGCGGTGCGCATGGACCGGCACAGCGAGAACGCCACGAAGGTCGCCGACATGCTGTCCCGTCACCCGCGCGTGAGCAGCGTGCTCTACCCGGGGCTGCCCGAGCACCCGGGCCACGAGGTCGCCGCCAAGCAGATGCGGGCGTTCGGCGGCATGATCTCCTTCCGGGTCAAGGACGGCGAGGAGGCGGCGGTCTCCGTGTGCGACCGCACCCGGATCTTCACCCTCGGCGAGTCCCTGGGCGGCGTCGAGTCCCTCATCGAGCACCCCGGCCGGATGACGCACGCCTCCGTCGCCGGTTCGCTGCTGGAGGTCCCCTCCGACCTGGTCCGTCTCTCCGTCGGCATCGAGAACGCGGACGACCTGGTCGAGGACCTCAAGCAGGCGCTCGACAAGTAGGCGGACGGAACGGCCCGGCCTACCAGCCGGACACGGGCGGGGTCGTCAGCGACGGCGGCTCCGCCCACGGCCTGGTCAGCGCGGCCCAGGTGAGGAAGGCGACCGCCGCCGCGCACAGCACCAGCCACAGCAGCCGGCGGCCGGCCCGCCGCAGCCGCAGCAGCCGGGCCCCCCGGCGCACCGCCTCACCGGGCAGCTCCGGTGGCACGCCCACCGGCAGTTCCTCCATCAGCCGCCGTACCGCGGCCTCGCGCTCCGGCCGGATCACGGCTGCACCCGGCTCAGGAGCGGGCCTCCCGCGCGCGGGACGGCGCCGGGCGGCGGACGCAGCACCGTGGCCGTCGCCCGGTCGCAGAGCGCGCGCACCCGGTCGACGGACAGGCCCAGCAGGGCCGCCGTCTGCTCTTCGGCCAGCCCCTCGTACAGGCGCAGCACCAGGACCAGCCGTTCGCGCGGGTTCAGCGCGGCCAGCGGGCCGTGCGCGCGCGAACGGTGCCGGACCTCGTGCGCGAAGTGGGTCGCCAGGTGCCCGCGGGCGCGGTCGTAGGGGTCCTCGCCGCGTGGGTGGTCCCAGTGGGCGTAGGTGTGGGCGAGCGCACGGGTCAGCAGACGCCGCGCGCGCGGGTTGGCGTCCGGCGTCTCGGCGGTGAGCAGCGTCGCCGTGTGCAGCAGCCGGCCCGCCGCGCCCGCGACGAACCCTTCGAACTCCTGTGCCCTGCGGGCGTCCGCCACGCCCCGCCGATCGCGCACCCCGCCTCCCCCCAGCGCACCCTGCGGCGCGAGAAGAACCCGTGGGACCCGGACCCGTGGGACCCGGTCTCATATGAGGCCAGGGGCGCCCCAGGGGTCAAGAGCCGGGACCGGCACGGCCCGGGGTCTTCCGTCCAAATCACGGGCGGCACCGGACCCCGCGAGGCCGGCGAGCTCCGGACGAGAGGTCCTACGAGGCGGCGGGCGGCTGCGGCTGGACGGTCATGCGCGCGGACAGCGCGGTGTTGAACCGGCTGAGCAGATCGCAGAAGCTCTCGCGCTCGGCCGGCGTCCACTCCTCGGTCAGCTCGGCCATCAGCTGGCGCCTGGAAGAACGTACTTCCGCCAGTCGCGCCGCGCCGCGCGGGGACAGCTGGAGCACCACCGCCCGACCGTCCTCGGGGTGCGAGGTGCGCTTGACCAGGCCCGCGTCCACCAGCGGGGCCACCTGGCGGGTCACCGTGGAGGAGTCGATGCCCATGCTCGCGGCGAGCGCCTTGACGCCCATCGGGCCCTCGTTGTCGAGGCGGTTGAGCAGCAGATAGGCGGCGCGGTCCATGGAGTTGCGCACCTGCCCGACCCCGCCGAGCCGCGTCTGTTCGGCGCGGCGCGCGAACACCGCCACCTCGTGCTGGAGCGTGTCGAGCAGACCGCTGTCACCGACAGTTGTCATGTCCATCGACATATCAGGTGTTGTGGGCATGGCCGGAGGCTCGCTTCATGAAGGGGCTGCTGGGTTGGGGGACAGGGTACGCGGCCCGGCGGCGGCCCGTACGGGGGCTGGGGAAACCGGTGCGCGCCGGTCCGGTCGCGGGCGCCGTGCGGGCGCCCGAACTGCGAGACTTGAGGCATGAACTACCGCACGGCCCACCCCTTGCGCTCCGTGACGCTCGACGACGTGCGCGGGGCGCAGAAGATGCTCTCGGGGGTGGCCCGCACGACCGCCCTGGAGAGCAGCAGACACCTCTCCCGCACGGTGGGCGCGCCGGTGCACCTCAAGTGCGAGAACCTCCAGCGGACGGGCTCGTTCAAACTCCGCGGCGCCTACGTGCGCATCGCCGGGCTGCTGCCGGAGGAGCGGGCCGCCGGAGTGGTCGCCGCGAGCGCCGGCAACCACGCCCAGGGCGTCGCGCTCGCCTCCTCCCTGCTGGGCGTGCACTCCACCGTGTTCATGCCGCAGGGCGCCCCGCTGCCCAAGGTCAGCGCCACGCGCGAGTACGGCGCCGAGGTGCGCCTGCACGGCCAGGTGGTGGACGAGGCGCTCGCGGCGGCCGAGGAGTACGCGGCCGCCACGGGCGCGGTGTTCATCCACCCCTTCGACCACCCCGACATCATCGCGGGCCAGGGCACGGTCGGGCTGGAGATCCTGGAGCAGTGCCCGGAGGCCGGCACGATCCTCGTCGGCATGGGCGGCGGCGGGCTCGCGGCCGGGATCGCGGTGGCGGTGAAGTCGGTACGGCCCGACGTGCGGATCATCGGCGTGCAGGCCGAGGGTGCCGCCGCCTACCCGCCCTCGCTGGCCGCGGGGCACCCGGTGACCGTGGGGAGCCCCGCGACCATGGCCGACGGGATCAAGGTGGGTACGCCCGGCCCGGTGCCGTTCGCGATCGTGGCGGAGCTGGTCGACGAGGTGCGCACGGTCAGCGAGGACCAGCTCTCGGCCGCGCTGCTGCTGTGCCTGGAGCGGGCCAAGCTGGTGGTGGAGCCGGCGGGCGCCGTCTCGGTCGCGGCCCTGCTGGCAGACCCGGGCGGCTTCTCCGGGCCGGTGGTCTCGGTGCTCTCCGGCGGCAATGTCGACCCGGTGCTGCTCCAGCGGGTGCTGCGGCACGGCATGGCCGCGCAGGGGCGCTACCTCGCGGTCCGGCTGCGGCTCACCGACCGCCCCGGCGCGCTCGCCACCCTGCTCGGCGTGCTCTCGGCCGCCGACGCCAACGTGCTCGACGTCAGCCACATCCGCACCGACCCGCGCCTCGGCCTGACCGAGGCGGAGGTGGAACTCCACCTGGAGACGCAGGGCCCCGCCCACCGCAGCGACGTCACCGCCGCGCTCCGGGAGTCGGGATACATGATCATCGACTGAGCGGTGCCGGGACGGACCGCTCCGGCCGCCGTTCACCCGTTCGGGGAGGGAATCCGAAAACCCGTTGAGGGACGCGATACATCGCGTTACGGTGGGCGTCGTGGGGGCCGGACCGCCGCTCGGCGGAGGTGCCGGGTCCGCGTGCCAGTCATCCGCCTGCACCACCGACGACGGGGAGAGATCATGCCGGGCGCCATCCATGCCGAGGGTCTGGTGAAGACCTTCGGGGACGTAAGAGCACTGGACGGCGTCGACCTCGACGTGCCCGAGGGGACGGTCCTGGGGCTGCTCGGGCCGAACGGCGCGGGCAAGACCACGACCGTCCGCTGTCTGACCACCCTGCTGCGTCCGGACAGCGGCCGGGCGGTCGTCGCGGGCGTCGACGTGCTCAGACACCCCGACACCGTCCGCCGCTCCATCGGCCTGTCGGGCCAGTTCGCGGCGGTCGACGAGTACCTGACCGGCCGGGAGAACCTCCAGATGGTCGGCCGGCTCTACCAGATGCGCGGCCGGGCGGCGAAGCAGCGAGCGGACGAGCTGCTGGAGCAGTTCCACCTCGCCGACGCCGCCGACCGCCCCGCCAAGACCTACTCAGGCGGCATGCGCCGCAGGCTCGACCTGGCCGCCGCCCTCGTGGTCTCACCGCCCGTGATGTTCATGGACGAGCCCACGACCGGCCTCGACCCGCGCAACCGCCAGCAGCTCTGGGAGGTCATCCAGCGGCTCGTGTCCGGCGGCACCACCCTCCTGCTCACCACGCAGTACCTGGAGGAGGCCGACCACCTCGCCCACGACATCGCCGTGGTCGACCACGGCCGGGTCATCGCCCAGGGCACCTCGGACCAGCTCAAGGCCCGCACCGGCGGCGAGCGGGTCGAGGTCGTGGTGCACGAGCGGGACCGGATCGCGGGCGCCGCCGAGGTGCTGCGCGCCCTGGGCAGGGGCGAGACCACGATCGAGCAGCACACCCGCAAGCTCACCGTCCCCGTCACCGGCGGCGCCAAGCTGCTGGCGGAGGTCATCCGGGAGCTGGACGGCCGGGGTATCGAGATCGACGACATCGCACTGCGCCGCCCCACCCTCGACGACGTGTTCCTGTCCCTGACCGGACACACCGCCGAGGCCCGGCCGGGTGCGGCCGGGGACGCCGAGAACACCGAGACCGAGGGAGCCGTGAAGTGAGTGCCGTCAGTGAGGACGCGCGGGCTGTCGCGCCCGCCAACCCGTTCAGCAGAGCCGTCCGCGACTCACTGATCGTGGCCCAGCGCAACCTGATCCGCATGGTCCGGATTCCCGAGGTGGTCATCTTCGGGCTCATCCAGCCGATCATGTTCGTGGTGCTGTTCACCTACGTGTTCGGCGGCTCCATGAAGATCGGCGGCAGCACCAGCGCCACCGCCTACACCAACTTCCTGATGGCCGGGATCTTCGCGCAGACCGTCACCTTCGCCACCGCGGGCGCCGGCGCGGGCATCGCCGACGACATGCACAAGGGCCTGGTGGACCGCTTCCGCTCGCTGCCCATGGCCCGCGGCGCGGTGCTGACCGGGCGCACCCTTGCCGACCTGGTGCAGACCGCGCTCACCCTGCTGGTGCTGGCCGCGGTCGCACTGCTGGTCGGCTGGCGGGTGGGGTCCGACGGCGACACGAACGCCCTGAAGGTGCTCGCCGCCTTCGGCCTGCTGCTCCTGCTCGGATACGCGTTCACCTGGATCGGCGCCCTCATCGGGCTCTCCGTGCGCACCCCGGAGGCGGCCACCTCCGGGGGCCTGGTGTGGCTCTTCCCGGTGACCTTCCTGTCCAACGCGTTCGTGGACACCGGCAACATGACCCCGTGGCTGCGGCACATCGCGGACTGGAACCCCTTCAGCGCCACTGTCGAGGCGGCCCGGGTGCTGTTCGCCAACCCCGGCGTGTCCACGTCCACCGCCTGGCCCATGCAGCACCCGGTGTGGGCGTCGCTGATCTACTCGGTACTCATCGTCGTGGTCTTCCGCAGCCTGGCGGTCCGCAAGTACCGCTCGGCCACCGCCTGACCCGGCCTGATCCAGACGAAAGACAACGGCCCCCGGTGCCGCGAGGGCGCCGGGGGCCGGTCGGAGACAAGGGGCCGGGGATCAGCCCGAGTACGGCTCGGCCTTGAGGATCTTCACCGTGGCCTTCTTGCCGTTCGGAAGCTCGTACTCCGCGTCCTCGCCGACCTTGTGGCCGATCACGCCCGAGCCGAGCGGGGACTGCGGCGAGTAGGTCTCGACATCGGAGCTGGCGTACTCGCGGGAGGCGAGCAGGAAGGTCATCGTGTCGTCCTCGTCGCCGTCGAAGGCGATCGTGACGACCATGCCCGGTGCGACGGTCCCGTCGTCGGAGGCCGGGGCCTCGCCCACCTGGGCGTTCTCCAGGAGCTGGGTGAGCTGGCGCACGCGCAGCTCCTGCTTGCCCTGCTCCTCCTTGGCCGCGTGGTACCCGCCGTTCTCGCGCAGGTCGCCCTCCTCGCGCGCAGCCGCGATCTTGGCCGCGATCTCCGTGCGCGCAGGACCAGTAAGGTACTCAAGCTCGTCCTTGAGCTTGTTGTACGCCTCCTGGGTCAGCCAGGTGACGTTCTCGCTGGTCTGGGTCACAGGGTGCTCCTCGTCGGTACTGGGGATACAAAGCATCGCCCTCCCCAGAAGCATGTTCTCTCTTGGATGGGCGAAACCACGAGCCTAACAATTCAGGGGCGGAAGGGGGAGGACATAAGCCATCAGAATCACGTCAACGCAGCTCACGCCGCACGCATTCCGAGCGACGCCTCAGCCCGTGTGGCAGCCCAGCAGTTCGGCGGTGCCGCCCTTGGCGGTCGTACGCAGCGTGACGACCTTGTCGACCCTGGTGTCCGGGCCGGAGAAGCGGAAGTCGGCCCGGCCGACCTCGGCCCCGTCGGCCGACTGGGAGCGCAGCGTGCAGTAGCCGTCGACGCCGGCGTCCCGGTGGACCTCCAGGTGCACCCGGACCGCGTGGTCGGAGGCCTGGAAGGTGATGACCTGGGCGCTGATCTCGTTGCGGGCGACATAGTGGTAGGCGAAGTAGCCGACCAGCGCGAGCAGGGCCACGCCCAGGACCGCGCCGAGGATCTTGAGCCGGTGGTCGGCACGCTCGTCCGAGGAGCGGCCGTAGCGGCCCTCGGGCAGCCGCGTGCTCGCCGTAGCCATGATCGTCCTCTCCGCGGAATTATTCGCCTCCCGATTCGGTCACTATAGAAGCCTGCCGCCCGCCCTCCGACCGCCGCCCCATGGACGACGTGCCCCAGGCACGGCACCCGTTGACTGCCCCACCGACCGCGGGGCGCCGACCAACAAGGAACGAGTCTTGACTGACCAGCTGCGACTGATGGCCGTCCACGCGCACCCCGACGACGAGTCGAGCAAGGGCGCGGCCACCATGGCGAAGTACGTGTCCGACGGGGTGGACGTGCTGGTGGTGACCTGCACCGGTGGAGAGCGCGGATCCATCCTCAACCCCAAGCTCCAGGGCGACGCGTACATCGAGGAGCACATCCACGAGGTGCGCAAGAAGGAGATGGACGAGGCCCGCGAGATCCTCGGGGTCAGGCAGGAGTGGCTCGGCTTCGTCGACTCCGGGCTGCCCGAGGGCGACCCGCTGCCCCCGCTGCCCGAGGGCTGCTTCGCGCTGGAGGACGTCGACAAGGCGGCCGGCGAGCTGGTCCGCAAGATCCGCGCGTTCCGCCCGCAGGTGATCACCACCTACGACGAGAACGGCGGCTACCCGCACCCCGACCACATCATGACCCACAAGATCTCGATGGTGGCGTTCGAGGGCGCGGCGGACACCGAGAAGTACCCGGAGGCCGAGTTCGGCCCCGCCCACCAGCCGCAGAAGCTGTACTACAACCAGGGCTTCAACCGCCCCCGCACCGAGGCCCTGCACCAGGCGATGCTGGACAACGGGCTGGAGTCGCCGTACGGGGACTGGCTCAAGCGCTGGAACGAGTTCGAGCGGGCCGAGCGCACGCTGACCACGCACGTTCCCTGCGCGGACTTCTTCGAGATCCGGGACAAGGCGCTGATCGCGCACGCCACCCAGATCGACCCCGACGGCGGCTGGTTCAAGGTCCCGATGGAGCTGCAGAAGAAGGTCTGGCCCACCGAGGAGTACGAGCTGGCGAAGTCCCTCGTGGACACCTCCCTCCCCGAGGACGACCTCTTCGCGGGCATCCGGGACAATGCCTGACATGAGCGCAAGCGTGAGCCTCGCAGTGACGCACCTCGTCCCTCTCGCCAAGGAGATCGACGAAAACAAGGTCACCCCCGGTGTCCTCGGCTTCATCGTGTTCGCGGTGATGGCCCTGGCCGTCTGGGGGCTGATGAAGTCGATGAGCAAGCACATGGGCAAGGTCGACTTCAAGGAGGCGCCCGCCGAGAGCGACCCCTCCGCCACGAAGACCGAGTCCCGGCAGGGCTGACCCCCCCGGGCGGAATCCCCGGCGGGCGCGACCGGGACAGCGGCCGCGCCCCGCCGGTACTTCGCTCACCCCTTCTTCGGTACCGGCACCCCCAGCACGTCGCGGGCGTGCCGGGCCGGAGTCATGCGCAGCCGCCACGCCTGCCAGCCCGACTCCAGGCTTACGCCCCGCTCCAGCAGCAGGGCGTAGGCCGGGGCGCAGTCGGTGAGGCGTTCGTCCCGCGCCGGATGCGGGGCACGGACCAGGCGGGCCAGCTCCTCCTGCGCGACCGCCGTGCCCACCTCGGTGCCGCCCGGCGCCGCGTACGGCAGCAGGGTGCAGCGCAGGAACCGCGCCCAGTCCTCACCCCGCCGGTCGCCGTAGGCGGTGAACAGGGTGAGCGCCTCGTCGCACAGCGCCAGCGCCTGCCGGGTGCGCTCGTTGCCCGCGTCCACCACCGCCAGTTCCAGGCAGGTCCACGCCTCGCCGTGCGGGACACCGACCCGCTGGAAGTCGGCTCGGGCGTCGGCCAGCAGCTGACGGGCGAACCCGGAGTTGCGCAGCGAGCCGGTCTGCGCGGCCCGCTGGTCGCGGGTCACCCGGGCCGAGTGGTGCCGGGCGCAGGCCAGCCCGTACACGTCCCGCATCCGGGAGAACATCGTGCGCGAGCGCTCCAGCTCCCGCACCGCCCGGTCGAGGTCGCCGGTCTCCTCCAGCGCCTGCCCCAGGTGATACAGCGTCCACGCCTCACCGCGCGCGTCCTCGTTGTCCCGGTGCCTCACGGCCGCCCGCCGCAGTCCCTCCACGGCGGGTCCCGCGTCCCCGTCGACCATCCGGGCCCGCGCGAGCTGGGTCAGCGCCCACGCCTCGCCGCGCGCGTCGCGGGTGCGCCCGTACCGCTCCAGGGCGGCCCGGAGCTCGCCCTCCGCGCGGGGGACGTCGCCGAGGCAGAGGGCGAGCTGGCCGAGCTGGTAGTGGGCCCACGCCTCGCCGTGCACCGAGCCGCCCGCCCGGTGCAGCACCAGCGAGCGCTCGAGCAGGTCCAGCGCCTCGGGCAGCCGGGCCCGGTCGCGCTGTACGGCGGCCAGCGCGTGCATGGTCCAGGCCCGGTCGGTGGCGAGCTGCGGCGGAGCCTGGAGGTCCATCGCCTCCTGGAGCCTGGCCGCCGCCTCCGCCAGGTTGCCCTGGTGGTGCAGGGTGATGCCGAGGGAGCACAGGGCACGCGCGGCGCCCGCGTCGTGGTGCGCCTCCCGGTACAGGTCCACCACCGAGGCCAGCGTGGTGCGCGCCTTGTCGAGCTCACCGAGCTGCCGGGCCGCGATACCGGTGCGCCACTGCACCGAGCGCATCAGCAGCCCCTCGTCCACGGCCTGCGCCAGCTCGTTGATCTCCCCGAGCCGGTACAGGTCGCCGCGCAGCAGGCAGTAATCGCACAGCGCGCCCAGCAGGTTCAGCACCGCGCCCTGGTCCACGCCCTCGGCCTGGCGCAGGGTGGCCGTGATGAAGCTGGTCTCGTCGTCCAGCCAGCGCAGTGCCTCCTCCACGGAGACGAAGCCGTGCGAGCCGAAGCGGTCCGACCGCGTCGACATGTTGCCGTCGACCAGGCGCAGCACCGAGTCGGCCAGCTCGGCGTAGTTCACGATCAGCCGCTCCTGCGCGGCCGTGCGCTCCGCCTGCTCCTCCTCGTCCGACAGCCGGGCACCGGCGAAGGCGCGGACGAGGTGGTGCAGCCGGTACCGGTCGCCGCGCACATGGTCCAGCAGTCCGGCGCGGGCCAGCGCGGCGAGATGCCGGTCCGCCTCCTCCTCGCCGGTGCCCAGCAGCGCGGCGGCAGCCGCCACGCCCAGCGAGGCCCGCCCCGCCAGCGCGAGCCGGCGCAGCAGCCGGCGGGCGGGCTCCGGCTGGTCGTCGTAGCGCAGCCACAGCGCCCGTTCGACCGGGTCGACGGGCCCGTACGCGGCCAGGTCCGTCGCCAGTCCGCTCGCCGAACGGGCTCCGAGCGCCGAGCCCGCGCAGCGCAGCGCCAGCGGCAGCCCACCGCACAACTCCGCCACGCGCGCGGTTGATTCGGTGTCGTAGGGGTGGCCGGAGTCCTGCGCGGAGGCGGTCAGCAGTTCCTCGGCACCGGCCGCGTCCAGCGCCTCGACGGGCAGGTGGTGCACCCAGGCGGGCAGGCCCGGGTCCAGCCGCAGCGGAGTGCGGGAGGTGACCAGGACCAGGCTGTCGGAGTGCTCCGGGACCAGCGCGCGGACCTGGGCAGGGTCGGAGGCGTCGTCCAGCACGATCGTCACCGGGAGTCCGGCCAGGTGCTGGTGGTACAGCTCGCCGAGCCGTTTGACCTGCTGCTCGGGGGAGGAGTGCTCCCGGAACAGCAACTGCTCGCGGGGCGCGCCGAGCCGGTTCAGCAGATGGAGCAGGGCGTCGCGGGTGGACAGCGGACGCGTCTCGGGGCCGTCGCCGCGCAGGTCGACGACGACGGCGCCCCGGAAGTGGTCGCGCAGCTCGTGCGCCGCGCGTACGGCGAGCGTGGTGCGGCCCGAGCCGGGCTCGCCGTGCAGCACGACCACGGTCGGCCGGGTCTCGGTCTCCGCGCGGGCGGCCAGCGCCCACTGCCCGATCCGCGCCAGCTCCTGCGTACGGCCCGTGAACAGTGCGCCGGGCTGGGGTAGTTGACCGAAGGACTGCTCCAGTACCGTCCGGCGCCGGGCCGCCGCGCTCTTGTCCGCGCCGCGCAGCGCCGGCCCGGCCTTCCTGCCCTGCGCGGTGGAGGCGGCGAGCATCCGCTGCTGGTCCAGGAAGGGGCGGATGCCGCGCACCTCCAGCGCCGTGAGCCACTGCAGCCGCAACTGCTCGGGGCCGCCGGGCTGGAGGTGCGCGCCCTTGCGGTGATGGGCGGCGGGCAGATGTGTTCCGGCCACCTTCACCACGGTCGCCGCGGCCCCGGCGACCCCCACGACGAGTCCCGCGCCGAGCGCGGTGCCCGCCCCGGTGCCGAGGGACAGGTCGGCGACGGCCGCGGCGACGGCCGCGACGGCGGCCACCAGCAGCGGGGTGCCGGCGCCCTCACGGGCGTAGCGCCGGCCGAAGCTGAGCCGGTCCGCCTCGCACTCGTCGAGCGCGCGGGTGTACGCGGCGTACTCCTCCTCCGCCGCCCCCGCCATCCCGTCCAGCGCGGCGCGCGCCCGTGTGAGCAGCAGCTGCCCGTCGGTCCGCCCGCCCGACCGCCGCACCTCCTCCTCCACGGCCCGCACCACCAAGCGCTCGGCCTCACCCCGATGCCCGTCCCGCATACGTCCCCCTCCCCGCCAACTCCGTTGCGCACCAGTGTGCTTCGGGGGACGAGGGAGCGCGAGGGGCCGAGGGGACCGGGCGCGGCGCGCGCCGCTACGCCGGGCCGGTCCCGCAGTGCGCCGGCATCGAGATCGTGGACGGGATGGCCGTCGTGAGCCCGAGCGCCTCCAAGCGCCACAAGCGGCCGGCCCCCGTCCTGGCCGACGCCCGGGACGCCGCCGCGGGCCCGGACCGGAACGAACCGGACCCGCACAGGCTCCTCGAAGGAGGTGCACCATGACCGCCGAGATGGTGGCGCCCGCGTGGATGCGTACGCGGATCAGCGCGGAGCAGTACGACTAGTGGTGCGATTCCCCCCTGTGAGGCGGACTCGTCAGCGCTTCACCGGCCGTGGCACGTGCTGTGAGAGTCTGGATCGTATGAACCGGCTAGCCGACGTGACCTCGCCGTATCTGCTCCAGCACGCTGACAACCCGGTCGACTGGTACCCCTGGGGGCCGGAGGCGTTCGAGGAGGCGCGGCGGCGGGACGTGCCGATCCTGCTGAGCGTCGGGTACTCCGCCTGCCACTGGTGCCACGTCATGGCGCACGAGTCCTTCGAGGACCAGGCCACCGCCGACTACCTGAACGAGAACTTCGTCAGCGTGAAGGTGGACCGGGAGGAGCGGCCGGACGTCGACGCGGTGTACATGGAGGCGGTGCAGGCGGCGACCGGGCAGGGCGGGTGGCCGATGACCGTGTTCCTGACGCCGGAGGCCGAGCCCTTCTACTTCGGCACCTACTTCCCGCCCCGCCCGGCGCACGGCATGCCTTCCTTCGGGCAGGTGCTGGAAGGGGTGCACCAGGCGTGGGAGGGACGGCGGGACGAGGTCACCGAGGTGGCCGGGAAGATCACGCGGGACCTCGCCCAGCGGGAGATCGTCCGGCAGGCGGCCGGGGTGCCCGGTGAGGAGGAGCTCGCGCAGGCCCTGCTCGGCCTCACCCGCGAGTACGACCCCCAGCGCGGCGGGTTCGGCGGCGCGCCGAAGTTCCCGCCCTCCATGGCGCTGGAGTTCCTGCTGCGCCACCACGCCCGCACCGGCTCCGAGGGTGCCCTCCAGATGGCGGGCGACACCTGCGAACGCATGGCCCGCGGCGGCATCTACGACCAGCTCGGCGGCGGCTTCGCCCGGTACTCCGTGGACCGGGACTGGGTCGTGCCGCACTTCGAGAAGATGCTGTACGACAACGCCCTGCTCTGCCGGGTCTACGCCCACCTCTGGCGGGCCACCGGCTCCGGTCTCGCCCGCCGCGTCGCGCTGGAGACCGCCGACTTCCTCGTCGGTGAACTGCGCACGCGGGAAGGCGGGTTCGCCTCCGCGCTGGACGCCGACAGCGACGACGGCACCGGCAGGCACGTCGAGGGCGCGTACTACGTCTGGACGCCGGAGGAGCTGCGTGCCCTGCTCGGGGACGAGGACGGCGACCTCGCCGCCGAGTACTTCGGCGTGACGGACGAGGGCACCTTCGAGCACGGCCGTTCCGTGCTGCAACTGCCGCAGAGCGAGCGGGTTTTCGACGCGGGGCGGATCGCCTCGGTCAGGGAGCGGATGCGCGCCGAGCGGTCCCGGCGCCCCGCGCCCGGCCGGGACGACAAGATCGTCGCCGCCTGGAACGGCCTCGCCGTCGCCGCCCTCGCCGAGACCGGTGCCTACTTCGAGCGCCCCGACCTCGTCGAGGCCGCCGTCGCCGCCGCCGACCACCTGGTCCGCGTCCACCTCGACGAGCACGGCCACCTCACCCGGACCAGCCGCGACGGCCGGGCCGGCGCCAACTCCGGCGTGCTGGAGGACTACGCCGACGTCGCCGAGGGCTTCCTCGCGCTGGCCTCCGTCACCGGCGAGGGCGTCTGGCTGGACTTCGCCGGGCTCCTCCTCGACCAGGTCATGACCCGCTTCACCGACCCGGAGAGCGGCGCGCTGTACGACACCGCCTCCGACGCCGAGCAGCTCATCCGCCGCCCGCAGGACCCGACCGACAACGCGACCCCCTCCGGCTGGTCCGCCGCGGCCGCCGCCCTGCTGTCCTACGCCGCCCACACCGGCTCCGAGGCCCACCGGACCGCCGCCGAACAGGCACTCGGTGCGGTCAAGGCGCTCGGGCCGAGGGTGCCCCGGTTCGTCGGCTGGGGCCTGGCCGCCGCCGAGGCGCAGCTGGACGGCCCCCGCGAGGTGGCCGTCGTCGGTCCGTCCCTCACCGACGAGCGCACCGCCGCCCTGCACCGCGCGGCCCTCCTCACCGGCGCCCCCGGCGCGGTCGTCGCCGCGGGCGCCCCGGACGGGGAGGAGTTCCCGCTCCTCGCCCACCGCCCTCTGGTGGACGGCGCCCCGGCCGCGTACGTCTGCCGGAACTTCACCTGCGAGGCCCCGGTGACCGACCCCGACGCGCTGCGCGCGGCGCTGGCCGGGGACTGAGCGAACCAGGCGCCCCGTACGGCTACTTCCCGTACGCCCGTGCCCGCTACGATGCGCCACCCCGCCACCCGGACGGGGTGGCGCATCATGTGGGGGGAAGCCCGTGTTCGTGCTGTCCGTACTGCTGCTCACAGCGGCCGTCGTGCTGTTCCTCGTCGGACGTGGCAGAGCCGAGGCCGGCTGGAGGGCCGGGGCCGCGATCGGCGCCCTGGGCGGGATCCTGGCCGGCCTGTTCGCCTGCCTGCACGTGGTGAGCGCCTACGAGGTGGGCGTCCCGGTGACGTTCGGCCGAGTCGGTTCCCCGCTGACCTCGGGCATGCACCTGAAGTCGCCGTTCACCGACGTCACCTCCTTCTCCACCCGGCCGGTCGACCTCGACCTGGGCGGTGAGGACCGGGTGGAGGTGCGCTCCTCGCAGGGCGGGGTGCTGTACGCCGACGTCACCATCAAGTGGGCCGTCGTCCCGCGCAAGGCGGTCGAGCTGTACCGGCTGGCGGGGAGCGAGGACGCGGTGCAGGAGCGGCTGGTGCTGCCGGACAGCCGCGAGATCATCCGCAACGTCTTCGCCCGGCACACCAGCGAGGAGGGTTACGCCTCCGCCCGCGAGCGGATCAGCGCGGAGATCGAGCACCTGGTGAAGGAGCGGCTGGCGCCGCGCGGCATCGACGTGACCACGGTCAACCTGCGCAACGTGCGGCCGTCGAAGCAGTTGCAGGGCCAGATCGACAAGAAGATCCAGCAGGAGCAGGCCACCGAGCGCGCCGTCGAGGCCGCGCGGACCGCCAAGGCGGAGTCGGAGCGCAAGCGGATCGAGGCCGAGGGCACCGCCCGCGCCAACAAGATCCTGGAGCGCTCCCTCAGCGACAAGGTCCTCTACAACCAGTGCCTGGACGCCTACCGGGAGGCCGCCAGGGCCCACCCGGTGTACGCCGTCCCCTGCGGCACCGGTTCCGGCGGCACCCCGGTCATCGTGGACGGCACCAGGAACTGACGGCGCCCGGGGAGAGCCGGGGGACCGGACCCCGCGAGCCCGGCCTGATCCGAACGGCAGGCCCTAGCCCAGCCCCGCGCGGAACCGCACCGCCTCCGCCACGATCGCCTCCAGCTGCTCGTGGTGCGCCCCCTTCCAGTACGCCCGCCCGCACTCCCCGCACGCCGCGAACACGTCGTAGGTGTCCCGCGTGCCGGCCTGGAGCCGGTCGGCCACCTGGGACTTGGTGGCCGGGTGCAGCGGGCCGTTGCAGGCGGTGCAGCGGGACCAGGGGGCCAGCTTTGGGGCGAACCGTTCCAGCACGTCCCGGAGCTGCTGCTCGGGCCGGGTGCTGTACACGTACGCCCCGGCCCACAGCTCCCGGCGGCGCAGCAGCCCCCGGTCCCGGCTGAGCAGGACCCGGCGCTCGGCCGCCGAGCGGGCGGCGAGCGCCGGGTCGCCGATGTCGGTGGACTCGTACGCCGTGTCCAGGCCGAGCAGCCGCATCCGGCGGGCCAGGGTGCCCAGGTGCACGTCGAGCAGGAAGCGCAAGGGGGCGCCGGGCACCCGCTGAGGGCGGTGGACCGGGCCGACGTGGACGGACTCGCCGGCGGCCGGGACGTGGGCGCGGGGAACCTCGCGGCCGTCCACGGTGAGGGTGCCGACCTCGGTCAGCGGGATGCCCAGGGACTCCACGGCATGGCCGAGGGAGGAGACGCCGTCGGTGCCGAGTGCGGCGGGGCCCGCCCGGTGCGCGTGCGGCACGAACAGGTGCAGTTCCGGGGCGACTTCGAGCTGGATCAGGGGTCCGTTCACCCGGTCAGGATGGCACGCGCCCCCCAAGGCCCTCAGGCGTGCTGGTAGGCCACCAGCGAGATGCCGACGTAGTGCACGATGAACGCGGCCAGGGTGAGGGAGTGGAAGACCTCGTGGAAGCCGAACCAGCGGGGTGAGGGGTTCGGCTTCTTGATGCCGTAGACCACGCCCCCGGCGCTGTAGAGCAGGCCGCCGACGACCACCAGGACCAGGACGGCGATGCCGCCGGTGCGCATGAAGTCGGGCAGGAAGAAGACGGCGGCCCAGCCCATGGCGATGTAGCACGGCGTGTACAGCCAGCGGGGCGCGCCGACCCAGAAGACGCGGAAGGCGATCCCCGCGAGGGCGGCCGCCCAGATGCCCCACAGCAGCCACCGCCCCTTGCTGCCGGGCAGGAGCAGCAGGGTGAGCGGGGTGTAGGTGCCGGCGATTATCAGGAAGATGTTGGAGTGGTCGAGCCGGCGCAGGATGCGGTCGGCCCGCGGGCTCCAGTTGCCCCGGTGGTACAGCGCGCTGACCCCGAAGAGCAGACACGCCGTCAGGGCGTAGATCCCGCAGGCGACACGGCCCCGGGTGGAGTCGGCGAGAGCGGTGAGGACCAGGCCGGCGATGAGTGCGGCCGGGAACATGCCCAGGTGCAGCCAGCCACGGAGCCGGGGCTTCACCGGGTCCGGCAGGTTGAGCGCGGCGGAAACGGACGCAGTCATGAACGGCATCGTACCTACGGGACCGTAAGTTACGGATCAGTCCCGCTCGGTACGTGGCCGGATTCACGCCCGCACCAAGATCCATGGTCTCACGCCCGTCCCGCGCCCCGCACGCAAAGACTTCGTCATGTGTGCCTCAGGCGCGCGTAAAGATGTGCGCTTGCAAGCAGGCCGGACGCGGGAACGCGCCGTTCCGGGGGTACTCGCTCACCTGTGACGCCCTCTGGACATATGCGCACTCGATACCGGATGATCAAATGAGTGCGGTCGGTACCGGATGAGCGTCGACCCCGACCGGGGTCGCCGCGCGGCATCCGGGCCGCAGCCCCCAAGGGGCCGAGAGAATCCCTCATCCAGGGCCGTAAACCCTCACTTAGGAGCGATCGTGGCGCGCGACAACGCGGCTCCCACCGTCATCCCGACCACTCATCAGGAACTGATCTCGTGGGTCGACGAGATCGCCGAACTGACCCAGCCGGACAACGTGGTCTGGTGTGACGGCTCCGAGGCCGAGTACGAGCGCCTGTGCGAGGAACTCGTCGCCAAGGGCACCTTCACCCGGCTCGACCCCGTCAAGCGTCCGCACTCGTACTACGCGGCCTCCGACCCGACCGACGTCGCGCGGGTCGAGGACCGGACCTTCATCTGCTCCGCGAAGGAGGCCGACGCGGGCCCGACCAACCACTGGAAGGACCCCGCCGAGATGCGGGAGATCTTCCAGGGGGCGGGCGGCGAGGGCGGCCTGTTCCGCGGCTCGATGCGCGGCCGCACGATGTACGTCGTGCCCTTCTGCATGGGCCCGCTCGGCTCCCCGCTTTCCGCGCTCGGCGTGGAGATCACCGACTCCGCCTACGTCGCCGCCTCGATGCGCACCATGACCCGCATGGGCAGCGCCGTGCTGGAGCAGCTGGGCGAGGACGGCGAGTTCGTCAAGGCCGTGCACACCCTGGGCGCCCCGCTGGCGGCGGGCGAGCAGGACGTGCCGTGGCCCTGCAACTCCACCAAGTACATCTCGCACTTCCCCGAGTCCCGCGAGATCTGGTCCTACGGCTCCGGCTACGGCGGCAACGCGCTGCTCGGCAAGAAGTGCTACGCCCTGCGCATCGCCTCCGTCATGGCCCGCGACGAGGGCTGGCTGGCCGAGCACATGCTGATCCTCAAGCTCACGCCCCCGCACGGCGAGTCCAAGTACGTCGCCGCCGCCTTCCCGTCCGCCTGCGGCAAGACCAACCTGGCCATGCTGGAGCCCACCGTCTCCGGCTGGAGCGTGGAGACCATCGGCGACGACATCGCCTGGATGCGCTTCGGCGAGGACGGCCGGCTGTACGCGATCAACCCGGAGGCCGGTTTCTTCGGCGTCGCGCCCGGCACGGGTGAGCACACCAACGCCAACGCGATGAAGACCCTGTGGGGCAACGCGGTCTTCACCAACGTCGCGCTCACCGACGACGGCGACGTGTGGTGGGAGGGCATGACCGAGGAGCAGCCCGCGCACCTGACCGACTGGAAGGGCGACGACTGGACGCCGGAGTCCGGCACCCCGGCCGCCCACCCCAACGCCCGCTTCACGGTCCCCGCGGACCAGTGCCCGATCATCGCGCCCGAGTGGGAGGACCCGCGCGGGGTGCCGATCTCCGCGATCCTCTTCGGTGGCCGCCGGGCGAGCGCGGTCCCGCTGGTGACCGAGTCCTTCGACTGGAACCACGGCGTCTTCCTCGGCGCCAACGTGGCGAGCGAGAAGACCGCCGCCGCCGAGGGCAAGGTCGGCGAGCTGCGCCGCGACCCCTTCGCCATGCTGCCGTTCTGCGGCTACAACATGGGCGACTACATGGCCCACTGGATCGACGTGGCCAAGGACAAGGACCCGGAGAAGCTGCCCCGGATCTACTACGTCAACTGGTTCCGCAAGGACGGCGAGGGCAGGTTCGTCTGGCCGGGATTCGGTGAGAACAGCCGCGTCCTGAAGTGGATCGTGGACCGCCTCGACGGCCGCGCCGAGGGCGTGGAGACCCCGATCGGCGTGCTGCCGGCGAAGGGCTCCCTGGACACCGAGGGCCTGGACCTCACCGACGCCGAGCTGGACTTCCTGCTCACCGTCGACGAGGAGGTCTGGCGCGAGGAGGCGTCCCTGGTGCCCGGGCACCTGGAGACCTTCGGCGACCACACGCCCAAGGAGCTGTGGGACCAGTACCGGGCGCTGGTGGAGCGCCTCGGCTGAGCGAGGTCAGCGGGCCGCGCCGAGTTCCTTCGGCGCGGCCAGGGCCGCCGTGTGGGCGTCCATCCGCCCGGCGGCCAGGATCGCGGCCGCCGTGTCCGCGCGGGAGGCGGCGACGACCAGGGCGCGGCCCGCGAGGCTGAGCGCCCGTCGGTGCAGCGGCGCCGGGTCGGCGGCCGCTCCCGACGGCACCGACCGCACCGGAGCCCGGCCGCCGCGCAGCCGGGTCACCTCGGTGGCGAGCCGCTCGGCGGCCGTGTCCAGCTCGGGGTCGGCGGCCGGGCCGCGCAGCTCGTCGGTGACGGCGAGGAGGGCGGCGAGGTGCCCGGCCAGCTGGATGTCCAGCTCCTCGTCGCGGGAGCGGTGCGGGAAGTCCGGGGCCGCCTGGGTGCTGTGGACCGACTTGGTGCGGATCGGTTCGTACATGGGACGGCTCCTCTGCGCTGACCGGAAACCATCCTAGCTTGGACTGAGTCCAAAGTTGTGCCGAGTCGGTACTACGGCTGGCCGTAGCCGTCCAGGAAGGTCCCGATCCGGGTCACCGCGTCCGTCAGATCGGCCACGCCCGGCAGGGTGACGACCCGGAAGTGGTCGGGCTCGGGCCAGTTGAAGCCGGTGCCCTGGACCACCATGATCTTCTCCTGGCGCAGCAGGTCCAGCACGAGCTGCCGGTCGTCCTTGACCTTGAAGACCTTCGGATCCAGGCGCGGGAAGAGGTAGAGCGCGCCCTTGGGCCGTACGCAGCTCACGCCCGGAATCCGGGTGAGCAGGTCGTACGCCGTGTCCATCTGCTCCTTCAGCCGGCCGCCCGGCAGTACCAGGTCGTTGATCGTCTGGCGTCCGCTGAGCGCCGCGACGACCCCGTGCTGGCCCGGCATGTTGGCGCACAGCCGCATGTTGGCCAGGATCGTCAGGCCCTCGAGATAGGAGTCGGCGTGCGCGCGCGGGCCGGAGACGGCCATCCAGCCGACCCGGTACCCGGCCACCCGGTACGCCTTCGACATGCCGTTGAAGGTGAGGGTGAGCAGGTCGGGGGCGACCTTGGCGGTGGGGGTGTGGGCGGCGCCGTCGTAGAGGATCTTGTCGTAGATCTCGTCGGAGCAGACCAGGAGGTTGTGGCGGCGGGCCAGGTCGGTCAGCCCCCTGAGCATCTCCTCGTCGTAGACCGCGCCCGTGGGGTTGTTCGGGTTGATGATCACCAGGGCCTTGGTGCGGTCGGTGATCTTGCGCTCGATGTCCGCGAGGTCGGGCATCCAGTCGGCCTGCTCGTCGCACCGGTAGTGCACGGCGGTGCCGCCGGACAGGGAGACGGCCGCCGTCCACAGGGGGTAGTCCGGGGCGGGCACGAGGACCTCGTCGCCGTCGTCGAGCAGGGCCTGCATGGCCATCACGATCAGCTCGGAGACGCCGTTGCCGATGAAGACGTGCTCGACGTCGGTCTCGATGCCGAGGGTCTGGTTGTGCATGACCACCGCGCGGCGGGCGGCCAGCAGGCCCTTGGCGTCGCCGTAGCCGTGGGCCGTGGAGACGTTGCGGAGGATGTCCTCCAGGATCTCCGGGGGGCACTCGAAGCCGAAGGCGGCCGGGTTGCCGGTGTTGAGCTTCAGGATGCGGTGACCGGCCGCCTCCAGTCGCATCGCCTCCTCGAGCACCGGGCCCCGGATCTCGTAACAGACGTTGGCGAGCTTGGTCGACTGGATCACCTGCATGCCCGCGAGCTTACGGGCCGTCCGTGCCCGGTGGGCGGTGTTTTCCACCACGTGTTCCGGCGCGGGTCGCGCCGCGGGCGCCGGGGGAGGGGCGGGCGGGTTCGCGGTGGTTTCACCCGAGTGCCCAACCCGCCCCCCGGGCGCATGAGTTGAGGCGCGGACGGGAAGAGGCCAGTCGGGTCGGCACTCTTGTCCTCCCTCATCCCTCTCGTGACAATGTGCATGACAATTCACGAAGAGGGGACCCCCACATGAACAAGCCTCTCCTGGCCGCGCTCTCCGCCGTGGCGCTCGCCGGACTCGGCGCGGCCCCGGCCGTGGCCGCGCCGCACGCCAAGGCGGTGACCGTCGACTTCGCCGGGACCGTGTCGCTCAGCAACTGCTCCGGCTCCGTCGTGCGGCTGCCGAACTCGGCGGACAGCGACCCCGCGCTGGTGCTGAGCAACGGGCACTGCCTGGAGACGGGCTTCCCGCAGCCCGGCCAGGTCATCACCGGCCAGTCCTCCAGCCGTACCTTCGGACTGCTGAACTCGGCCGGCACCAAGGTCGCCACGCTCCGCGCCAACCAGGTCGTCTACTCGACCATGACCGACACCGACGTCACCCTGTACCGGCTGACCACCAGCTACGCGGCGATCCGGAGCTCCTACGGCATCAACGCGCTGCCGCTGAGCGACACCCACCCGGTGGCCGGGAGCGGCATCAAGGTCGTCTCCGGCTACTGGAAGCGGATCTACGCCTGCAACGCCGACGGGTTCGTGTACCGGCTCAAGGAGGGCGGCTGGACCTGGAAGGACTCGCTGCGCTACACCTCCGCCTGCAACACCATCGGCGGCACCTCCGGCTCGCCGGTGATCGACACGGCCACCGGCAAGGTCGTCGCCGTCAACAACACGGGCAACGAGGACGGCCAGTCCTGCACCGAGAACAACCCGTGCGAGGTCGACCAGAACGGCAAGGTCACGGTCCGCCAGGGGATCAACTACGCCCAGGAGACCTACCAGATACCGGCCTGCTTCACGACCGGCAACAAGCTCAACCTCAGCGCCGCCGGCTGCACGCTGCCCAAGCCCTGACCGTCACACCGGGGTACGGCGTACCGACCGGCCCGCCAGCACGTCGGTGCGCCGCCCGTCCTCGATGACGAACCGACCGTCCACCAGGACGTGCGGGATCCCGGCCGGCGGCGTCCTCGGCTCCGCGAAGGTGGAGCCGGCGGCGACGGTGGCCGGGTCGAACAGCACCAGGTCCGCGCGGTAGCCCTCGCGCACCAGGCCCCGGTCCGGCAGCCGCAGCCGGGCCGCGGGCCGCGAGGTCAGCCGGGCCACGCACTCCTCCAGCGACAGCACACCCAGCTCGCGGACGTAGGTGCCGAGGTAGCGCGGGAAGGTGCCGTAGGCGCGCGGGTGCGGCTTGGTGCCCTGGAGGATGCCGTCCGAGCCGCCGGTGTGCGCGCGGTGCCGCATGATCGCGCGGACGTTCTCCTCGTGGCCGACGTGCTGGAGGACCGTGGTGCCCAGCCGGTCCGCCACCAGCAGGTGCCGTACGGTCTCCCACGGCTCCTCGCCACGCAGGGAGGCGGCCTCCTGCACCGTGCGGCCCACGTACGCGGTCAGCGCCGGGTTCGTCACGCCGGAGATCTCGATCGTCTCCCACTGCGCCGGTACGCCGTGGCAGCCGTCGGAGCCGGTGACCTCCAGGTGGTGCCGGACGCGCTCGGCGGTCGCCGGGTCGGTGAGCCGGGCCAGGATCTCGCCGGGGCCGCCCTCGCCCGCCCAGCTGGGCAGCAGGGCGGCGAGCGTGGTGGAGCCGGGGGTGTAGGGATAGCTGTCCAGGGTGAGGTCGGCGCCCGCGTCCAGGGCCGCGTCGAGCAGGGCGAGCAGCTCGGGGGCGCGGCCCTCGTTGACGCCGAAGTTCATGGTGGCGTGCGCCAGGTGCAGCGGGCAGCCCGCCTCCCGGGTGAGGGCGACCATCTCGGCGTACGCCTGGAGGGCGCCCGCGCCGTAGGAGCGGTGGTGGGGGCAGTAGTAGCCGCCGTAGGAGGCCACCACCCGGCACAGCTCGGTCAGTTCGGCGTCGTTCGCGTACATGCCGGGGGTGTAGGTGAGGCCGGAGGAGAGGCCGACCGCGCCCTGTTCCAGGCCCTCCGCGACCAGGCGCCGCATCCGGTCCAGTTCGGCCGGGGTCGCCGGGCGGTCCTCCCAGCCGACGGCCAGCGCGCGGACCGTGCCCTGCGGGACCAGGTAGGCCGCGTTGACCGCGATGCCCTCGTCCAGCCGGTCCAGGTACTCGCCGACCGAACGCCAGTCCATGTCGAGGTCGTCGCCGTAGCCGTTCCAGCCGGTGATGGCCCGGCGGACCTCCTCGAGGGTGCGGTCGTCCACCGGCGCGTACGACAGGCCGTCCTGGCCCAGGACCTCCAGGGTGACGCCCTGGGCGGCCTTGGCGCTGTGGTCGGGGTCGCGCAGCAGGGCCAGGTCGGAGTGGGCGTGCATGTCGATGAAGCCGGGGGAGAGGACCAGGCCCTCCGCGTCCAGCTCGCGCCGGGCGCGCGGGCGCCGGCAGCCCGCCGCCTCTGCTTCCTTGACGACGGAGACGATCCGCCCGCGGTCGACCACCACGTCGGCGCGGTGGGCGGGCGCCCCGCTGCCGTCGACCACGTCGGCGTCCCGGATGACGAGCTCTTCCACGGCCCTGCCCCCTAGAAGAACGTTCGGACGTACTGCACGACGGTGCCGTCCGCCTCGGCCACCGGGATGAGCTGCCACTTGTCGAAGCTGGTGCAGGGGTGCGACAGCCCGAACCCGACCCAGTCGCCCACCATGACATCGGCCTCGGGTGTGGTGGCCAGCCACATGTGCTGGTCCGACAGGGCGGTCACCGTGATGCCGGTGGCCGGGTGTTCGGCACCGTCCCGGCGCACGACCTGCGCCTCGGGCTTGTCCAGGTCGTACGCGGCGTCCCGCTTGCCCGCGTTGACGAACGCCTGGCCGGGCTCGGGGCGGGAGACCACCTGTGCCCACAACCGGAACGCGGGCTCCAGCGCGCCCTCCTGGGGCACCCGGTTGAAGGGGGTGATGCGGCGGTAGTGGCCGTCGTCGTGGGAGACGTAGGCGCCGGAGCGGAGCAGCTTCAGCACCGGGCGGGACAGCTCGGGGACCTCGGCGAACACCTCGGCCACCGTGTCGAACCAGGCACTGCCGCCCGCGCTGACCACGATCTCGTCCGCCTTGCCGAACCGGCCCCCGGCGTCCAGGGCGGCGGCGAGCGCGGTGAGCCGGCGCAGGTAGGCGCCCACCCGTCCGGGGTCGGCCTTCGGCACCTCGCCCTCGTAACCCGCCACGCCGACCAGGCGCAGGGTGTCCGTGGCGGCCACGGCCGCGGCGACCTCCGCGCACTCCGCCTCGGTGCGGGCGCCGGTGCGCGCGCCCTCGCCCGCGGCCAGCTCCACCACCACGTCCAGCGGGCGGGCGGCACCGGTGAGGGCCGCGTCCATCAGCTCGACCCCGCGCACGGAGTCGACGTAGGCGACGAGGCGGAAGTCCGGGTCGGCGGCCAGCTCGGCCGCGATCCGGCGCAGCGCGGCCGCGTCCACCAGCTCGTTGGCGAGGAAGATCCGCTCCACGCCGAACTCCCTCGCCACCCAGACCTGGTGGGGTGCCGCGACCGTGATGCCCCAGGCGCCGTGCTCGATCTGCCGGGCGAACAGCTGCGGGGCCATCGAGGTCTTGCCGTGCGGGGCGAAGGCGAGGCCGTGCCGGGCGGCGTAGGTCTCCATGAGCGCGAGGTTGTGCTCCAGGCGCTCCGCCGACAGGGCGAGGACGGGAGTGGCGAAGCCGCCGGTGAACAGGTTGCGGCGCTCGGCGGCCAGCTCGCCCACGGTCAGGCCGGCGGCGTCCGGCGGAAGACCCTTGAAACGGTGGTCGACCCGCTCCCCGGCGAGCTGTGCCAGGGCTTCGGAACCGGTCTCACGGGCCATGCCAGCCTCCTGATCAGCGTCGTTGCATCTACTGCAACGTCCATTGCGTATGTCGCTCCGTGCTGTCTAACATCTCGGCCAACACGGGGTCAACGAAGTCGTCACCCCGGACCACCGACGAGGAGCCGAGACCATCGTGACCGCCGACGGACCGTCCGGCGCCGCCCCCGGCGTCGTGGATGTCGTGGATGTAGCCGCCCTGGGCGAGTCCATGGTCACCTTCCTCCCCGACCGCCCCGGCCGCCTCGCCGACGTGCCCGCCTTCCAACGGGGCATCGGGGGAGCGGAGTCCAACGTGGTCTGCACCCTCGCCGCCGCCGGACACCCGGCCCGCTGGGTCAGCCGGGTCGGCGCGGACGGCTTCGGCCGGCACCTGGTCGAGCGCATCGGCTCCTACGGCGTCGACACCGGCGCGGTCCGCGTGGACCCCACCCGGCCCACCGGGGTCTACTTCCGCACCGCCGCCGACCGGGCCACCGACGCCCACGAGGTCGTCTACTACCGCGCCGGATCGGCCGCCTCCGCGATGGCCGTCGACAACACCGACCTCGCCGCCCTGGACGCGGGACGCGTACTGCACCTGTCCGGGATCACCGCCGCACTGTCGCCGGGGTGCCGGGAACTGCTGCACACCCTGACCGCGCCGCGCGAGGGGCGCCCGGTGGTGTCCTTCGACGTCAACCACCGGCCCGGACTGTGGCGCGAGGCCGACGACGCCCTGGTGCTGCTGGACCTGGCCCGGCGGGCCGACGTCGTGTTCGTCGGCACCGACGAGGCCGAGGACGCCTGGGGCTCACGGGGCGGAGCCGGGGCGGTACGGCGGCTGCTGCCCGAACCGGGCGTGCTGGTCGTCAAGGAGGGACCGCTGGGCGCGACGGTCTTCGAGCGCACGGCCGACGGCGAGCGGACGGTGCGCGTGCCCGCCCTCGCCGTCGACGTGGTGGCCACCGTCGGCGCGGGCGACGCCTTCGCCGCAGGCTTCCTCTCCGCCACCCTGCGCGGGCTGCCCGTACGCGACCGGCTGCGGCACGGCCACCTGATGGCCGCGGCCGCACTCACCGTCCCCGGCGACCTCGCCGTCCCGCCCGCCCGCGACCACGCCGACCGGCTGGCCGCCCTGGACGACGAGGCGTGGGGGAGACTGCGACTCGGCCCCGGCTGGACCGGCGCCGACCAGGTCACCGAAGGGACGAGCACCGCATGAGCCAGACCGTCGACCGCGCCCTGAGCATCCTCCCGCTGCTCGCGGAGGGCCCCGCCGACCTCGGCCGGGTCGCCGAACGGCTCGGGGTGCACAAGTCCACCGCGCTGCGCCTGCTGCGCACCCTGCACGAACACGGCCTGGTCTACCGCCAGTCCGACCAGCGCTACCGGCTCGGCGCCCGCCTCTTCGCCCTCGCCCAGGAGGCGATGGAGAACCTCGACATCCGCGAGATCGCCCATCCCCACCTCGTCCGGCTCAACGAGGAGTGCGGGCACACCGTGCACCTCGCCGTGCACGAGGAGAACGAGGTGCTCTACATCGACAAGGTGGACAGCCGCTACCCGGTGCGCATGTACTCGCGCGTCGGCAAGCCGGTCGCCATCACGGTCGCCGCCGTCGCCAAGCTGCTGCTGGCCGACCTGCCCGAGGGCGAGCGGCGGGCGCTGGCGGAGAAGCTCGAATACCCCCTGTACACGGCCCGTTCCACCCCCAACGCGGCAGCGTTCCTGCGCGAGTTGGAGAAGGTGCGCGAACAGGGCTGGGCCACCGACCTCGGTGGCCACGAGGAGTCCATCAACTGTGTCGCGGCCCCCGTCCGGGGCGCCGACGGCCGGGTGGTCGCCGCGATGTCGGTGTCCGCGCCGAACGTCGTCGTCACCGCCGACGAACTCCTCACGCTGCTCCCGCGGGTGCGCCGCACGGCGGACGCGATCAGCGGCGAGTACTCCGGAAGAACCCCAGTGAAGGACCCCACCGCATGACCGACAAGATCGCCCTCACCCCGAAGACCCACACGGTGCCGCCCGCGAAGTTCTCCCACGGCGTCAGGAAGGGCAACATCCTCCAGGTCGCCGGCCAGGTCGGCTTCCTGCCCGCCGAGGAGGGCAAGGCCCCCACCCCCGCCGGTCCCACCCTGCGCGAGCAGACCCTGCAGACCCTCGCCAACGTCGAGGCGATCCTCGAGGAGGGCGGCGCGAGCTGGGACGACGTGATGATGATCCGCGTCTACCTCACCGACGTGGACCACTTCGCCGAGATGAACGACATCTACAACACCTACTTCGGCGAGCAGGGCCTCACCCAGCCCCCGGCCGCCCGCACCACGGTCTACGTCGGGCTGCCCGCCGGGCTCCTCATCGAGATCGACGCGCTCGCCGTCCTCGGCTGACCGCACCCCCCGACCGGCACCACCCGCACGACGCACACGGCACGGCACCCCCTGCGGGTGCCGTGCCGCGCTCCACCCTGCCCGAAAGCCGGATGCACTCACCTCACTCACGCAGAGGACCCCCTCTCATGTCCCTCCCGCTCGCCGCACCCGCGCCCGCCGCGCCACCCCACACCGGGGGACTGCTCCTCCTGCTGGACGGCACCGCCGGTCTGCTCACCGTCGCCGGTCTCGGCATCGCCCTGCTGCTCTTCCTGATCATCAAGGTCCGGCTGCAGCCGTTCGTCGCGCTGCTCGCGGTGTCCATAACCGTCGGCCTGCTCGCCGGTCTCCCGGTCACCGAACTGTTCGGCACCGTCCAGCGCTCCGACGCCGTCTCCACCATCGAGTCCGGCATGGGCGGCATCCTCGGCCACGTCGCCGTCATCATCGGCCTCGGCACCATGCTCGGCGCGATCCTGGAGGTCAGCGGCGGCGCCGAGGTGCTCGCGAGCCGCCTGCTGCGGCTGTTCGGCGAGAAGCGGGCACCGCTGGCGATGGGCCTGACGGGCCTCGTCTTCGGCATCCCGGTCTTCTTCGACGTCGGCATCTTCGTCCTCGCGCCGCTGGTCTACGCGGCCGCGAAGCGGGGCGGCAAGTCCATCCTGCTGTACTGCCTGCCGCTGCTCGCGGGCCTGTCCATGACGCACGCCTTCCTGCCCCCGCACCCCGGCCCGGTGGCCGCGGCCGGACTGCTGCACGTCCAGCTCGGCTGGGTCGTCCTCATGGGCGTCGTCTGCGGCGTCCCGGCGGTGCTGGCCGCGTGGGCGTTCTCCGCGTGGATCGGCCGGCGCATCTTCGTCCCCGTCCCGCAGGACATGGCCGAGGCGGCGGAGGAGGCCCGGCAGGCCGTCCTCGCCGAGCAGCGCGCCTCGGGCGTGGAGCCCGCCGAGAAGCCGGTCCCGCTGGGCACGGTCCTCGCCATCATCGGTACGCCGCTGATCCTGATCCTCGCCGCCACCTTCTCCTCGGTCGCGCTGGACCCGTCCACCGCGCGCTCGGTCGTCGAGTTCTTCGGGCACCCCTTCGTCGCCCTCACCATCGCCCTGGTGCTCGCCTACTACCTGCTCGGCATCCGGCGCGGCTGGTCCCGCAAGTCCCTGGAGAACGTCTCCACCGCCTCCCTGAAGCCGGTCGGCAACATCCTGCTGGTGGTCGGCGCGGGCGGGGTCTTCGGCGCCGTGCTGAAGGCCAGCGGGGTCGCCCAGGCGCTTTCGGACACCTTCCACGGGGTCGGGCTGCCGGTGATCGTGCTGGCGTACCTGATCTCGCTGGTGCTGCGGGTCGCCCAGGGCTCGGCCACGGTCGCCATCGTGACGACGGCGGGCATCGTCGCCCCGCTGCTGACCGAGGGCCACCACTCCCAGGCGTTCACCGCCCTGGTCATCATGGCCGTCTCGGCCGGCTCCATCTTCGCCTCGCACGTCAACGACGGCGGGTTCTGGATGGTCGCCAAGTACTTCGGCATCACCGAACGCGACACGCTGAAGACGTGGACGGTCCTCGAATCGGTCCTGTCCGTCGCCGGGTTCGCGGTCGCGGCGGTGGTGAGCCCGTTCGTCTGACCGTTCCTCCGGTGGACAGGACGGGGACGTACCGGGGGGATACCGGCGGGATACCGGCGGGAATGGAGCGCCGGGTGGTTCCGGCACAGGGATGTCGTCCATACTGCCGCCGTGGAGCAGCGCATAGGATCGAGCAGCCAGCCCCTGAAGGGCGAGCCCGTCACGGGTGCCGGGTTCGACCCGGCCTTCGTCCCCGGTCTGACGGGCCCCGCCGCCCGGGGGGAAGCGGAGGACGCCGAGCCGACGGCCGAGGCGGCCGACTCGGCCGAGGCGGAGGGAAGTCCGGTGCCCGCGGATTCCCTACCGGAGGCCGATGCGGCCGACGCCGGGGAGGAGCCCGCCGAGGAGGGCGGACCCGTCTTCGAGGCCGCCGACCGCCGGGCGCGGATAGTCGCGGACCGGCGGGGCGTGCGCCTCGCCCTGGACGCGGAGGAGTGCGAGTTCACCTGGCCGGAGATCGCCGCCGTGGAGACGGAGACGGCCCGGTTCGGCAAGCGCTTCACCGTCACGGTGCACACCCCGGAACGCCGCTGGTACCCGATCGAGATCGAGGCCGATTCCCGCTCGCGGTTCGCGGAGTGGGACGCCGGGATGGACGCGGTGCTGGACGCCTACTTCGAGGCGGAGTGAGCGGGCGGGAGTGAGACGGGCGGTGCCCCGGCCTCCCCTCGGGGAGGCCGGGGCACCGCCCGTTTCCGGTACCGCTACGGCATCCCGTGCACGTGCGGACCGACCGCGCCGGACCAGGCGTTGCCCGCCGTCGCGTCCCAGTTGGTCGACCAGGTCATCGCGCCGCGCAGGTCCGGGTAGGTGCGGGCCGGCTTGAAGGAACCGCAGCCGGTGCCCCTGGCCAGGCAGTCCAGCGCGCTGTTGACCACGCCCGGCGCGACGTAGCCGCTGCCCGCGCCCCGCGCGGAGGCCGGCACACCGATGCCCACCTGCGAGGGCGCGAGCCCGCCCTCCAGCTGGATGCAGGCCAGCGCGGTCAGGAAGTCCACCGAGCCCTGGCTGTACACCTTGCCGTCGCAGCCCAGCATCGAACCACTGTTGTAGTACTGCATGTTGACGACCGTGAGGATGTCCTTCACGTTCAGGGCCGTCTGGAAGTAGGAACCGGACGTCGACTGCATGTCGATCGTCTGCGGCGCCATCGTGATGATCAGCGACGGGCCCGCCTTCGACGACAGCGACCGCAGCGCCTGCGTCATGTACGTCGGGTCGAGCCCGTTCTCCAGGTCGATGTCGACCCCGTCGAACCCGTAGGTCCGCATCAGGGAGTAGACCGAGTCGGCGAAGTTGTTCGCCGAGGCGGTGTCGCTGACCGAGACCGTGCCGCGCTCGCCGCCGACGGAGACGATCACCTTCTTGCCCGCGGCCTGCTTGGCCTTGATGTCGGCCTTGAACTGGTCCACCGTGTAGCCGTTCAGCCCCGCCGAGTCCAGGCTGAAGCTCACCGCGCCCGGCGTGGAGGTGGCGTCCGCGAAGGCCACCGCGATGATGTCGTAGGCCGAGGGCACGTCGGAGATCCTCTGCACGGCCGCGCCGTTGTCGAAGTTCTGCCAGTACCCGGTCACCGCGTGCCTGGGCAGGTCACCCTTGGGGCCGGTCCCGCCGCCGGACGTGGTGGTCGCGCTCACGGTGGCCGACTTCGCCGACTCACCGGCCGAGTTGGCCGCAGTGACCTGGAAGGAGTACGAGGTCGAGGCCGCGAGCCCGGTGACCGTGGCCGAGGTGCCGCTCACCGCGCTGACCTTGCTGCCGTCGCGGTAGACGTTGTAGCCGGTCGCGCCGGACACGGTGTTCCACGCCAGCGAGACCGAGGACGAGGTGGTGCCGGACACCGCGAGGCCGCCCGGTGCGGCCGGCTTCGTCGGCGCCGGGTCACCGCCCCCGCCGCCGTCCGGGCCCTGCACCCGCACGTCGTCGGCGTAGTACGCGGCCTGCCCGTACCAGCCGTGGGTGTACACGGTGACCGAGGTGGTGGCGGAGCCCGTGGTGAACGTCGTCGAGAGCTGCTTCCACGACGAGCTGTCCGGGGTCCACGCCGACACGTCGGTGGTGCCGGTGCCGGTCGCCCCGAGATAGGCGTACCCGCCCTGCACCCAGGCGCTCAGCGTGTACGTGGAGCCGGGCTTGACCGCCACCGACTGGGTGCACCGGGCGTTGTCCTGCCCGGCCGGAGTGGCCTTCAGCGCGGCGGAGCCGCTGTGCACCGGGGACGAGACGGTCGTCCCGCTGCCCGCCGAGCAGGTCCAGTCGGACAGGCCCGACTCGAAGCCGGCGTTCTTGGCGTTGTCGACGTCCGCCGCCGAGGCGGGAGCGGCGGTGAGCCCCGCCACGGCGAGGGCGAGGGCGGCGGTCACCGACCAGGCGCGAGCCCGGCCGCGCCCGCCGCGCGCGGGCATGACGGATACGAGGTCCAACTGGGGCCTCCAGTGGGGGAGATCGCGGGAGAGGGAATGAGCACCTCCGTGGACCCACGTTGGTCCAGACCAATTCCGCTGTCAAGGGGCGGTGCGCGTCCGGCGTCCGGCCCGCCCGTGCAACCTGTCCGGTTTTGCAGCGAGTTGTGACCGGAGAGTTCCCCACGAGCTACACAAACGCTGTTCTCCCGTGATCCAGGCGTGGATACAGTGCTCAGGTAGTCACGCAACGAAGTCGTCATGGCCCGAGGGGAACCGCGCCGGTGGGCCGGAGGGTGTGAGAACGGGGAGCTGCGCGTGCCAACTGCCATCGCCGTGACCAGTGCCGACCTGGCACTGCCGGCGCAGGACGAGCGGACCATGCCCGCCGTCGTGCTGCGCGACCTCGACAGCCGCCCGCTGGACCAGACCCTCCTGGAAGTCCAGGGCGTGATCGACCAGTTCGGCCATCTGGTGGTCCTGTGCTCCAAGGCCACCCCGCGGCCCGTGCTGCGCCGGCTGCACACCCTGCGCTCCCTGCTGGAGAGCGACCGCATCGCCGTGTTCCGGCCGGAGTTACCGCCGCTCGGCGTCGCGGTCCTGGCCCGGCAGTTGCGGCAGCTCGCCACCTGCGACCTCAGCCCCGGTGTGCTCGCCTCCGCCGGACGGCTGCTGACCCACTACGTCCACGCCGGCGCGGTACTCGGCTCGGTCGCCCGCCTCGACCACGTGCCCGTGGGACTCAAGGCGCACGCCAAGTCCTGGGTTCCAGGGGCCCAGTTCGCCGTCGTCGCCCACCCCGAGCCCCAGCTCGTCAAGGCAGTGCAGGGCGCCACGCTCAAGGGCCCCGAGTTCAGCACCTGGATGCTGCTCGCCCGGGGCCAGTTGCAGTCCGACTGGATCACCGGATTCGCCAAGGAGTGGGGTGTGCACGGACTGCGCGAGACCCCACTGCCCGCCGAGTCCCCCGCCTGGTGGGGCACCGGCCGGATGATCGAGTTCTGCGGCCATCTCGCCGACCTCTCCGTGCTGTACCAACTGGTCACCTCGGTACGGCAGTCGAGCTGCCACTGGTGCGGGCTCGACGTCATCGGCGACCGCTGCATCTTCTGCTCCGCCTCCCCGCCCGAGCACCCGCCGCCGCGCGCCCTTGAAGGGCGTACGCCCGCCTGAACCGACACGGACCCCGCTACCGTCCCGCACGACCGAGTCCCCCAATGAGGTTGCACGGTTCATGAACTCCCGTCAGCGCCGCGGCGTGATACTCCTGATCCTCTCCGTCCTGTGCGCCCTCGGCGCCTTCGCCGGCGTGCTGTCCGTCATCAGCGACGTGCGCTCCAAGGTCGGCCCCGAGGTCACCGCGTACCGGGTCAAGTCCGCGGTCAAGCCGTACACCGCGCTGGGCGCGGACCAGTTCGAGAAGGTACGGATGCCCAAGCGGTGGCTGTCCGCCAACGCCGTCACCGACCTCGCACAGCTGCGCGGCAAGATCGCCGTCACCACCCTGCGCGCGGGCTCCCTGCTCCAGACCGACATGGTCGTCGACCAGCCCGAGCTGCGGCCGGGCCAGCAGGAGGTGGCCATCATGATCGACGCGGCCACGGGCGTCGCGGGCAAGATCACGCCCGGCTCGCGGGTCAACGTGTACGCCACCTTCGAGGGCAGGAAGGAGAGCGACCCCGATCAGTCGAAGATCATCGTCACGGACGCCCGGGTCCTCGACGTCGGCAGGATCACCGCACTCGATCCCGCCCCGGACCGCGACCAGCAGCGCCGGCCCACCGAGGCCGTACCCATCACCTTCGCGCTGTCCGCCCTGGACGCCCAGCGCGTCACCTACGCCGAGTCCTTCGCCCAGCGGGTCCGGCTCGCCCTGGTCGCCCCCGGCGGCGAGTCGCGGATACCGGACCGCGAGCGCACCTACGAACTAGCGACGGACAAGTGAGAGGCGGCCCGCATGCCCACCAGGATTCTGCCGGCCGGTGCGGACCCGGACGCCGTACGGTCCCTCACCACCCTGCTCAGCCAGCTCCCCGACGCCGAGCCGGTCCCCCCGGTCACCGACTCCACCCGGCTGATCGACACCCTGGCCCGGCTGGCCGCCGACTCGGTCGACGAACTCCCCGAGGTCGTCGTCGTCCATGAGCGCATCGGTCCGGTACCGGCGCTGGAGCTGATCCGGGAGATAGCGCTGCGCTTCCCGGCCGTCGGCGTCATCCTCGTCACCACCGACGCGGGTCCGGCGCTGTTCGCCGCCGCGATGGACGCGGGCGCCCGCGGCCTGGTCGGGCTGCCGCTGGCCTACGAGGACCTGGCGCACCGGGTGCAGGCCGTGGCCCAGTGGTCCAGCGGGGTGCGCCGCCACCTCGGGCACGGCGGGGCGGACGTGCTCAGCGGTCCGGGAGGCACGGTGGTCACGGTCAGCGGGGCCAAGGGGGGCACCGGCGCCACCACGGCGGCACTGCAACTGGCCCTCGCCGCCCAGGCGTCGGGCCGGGCCACCGTGCTGGCCGACCTCGACCTCCAGACCGGTGACGTGGCGTCCTTCCTCGACGTCCAGTTCCGGCGCTCGGTCGCCGACCTCGCCGCCATCGCCGACATCTCCCCGCGCGTCCTGGCCGACGCCGTCTACCGCCACGACACCGGGCTCGCCCTGCTGCTGGCGCCCGGCGAGGGCGAGCGCGGCGAGGAGGTCACCGACCGGGCCGTCCGCCAGATCATCCACGCCCTGCGCGCCCGCTACGAGGTCGTCGTCCTGGACTGCGGAGCCCAGCTCACCGGGGCCACCGCCGCCGCCGTGGAGGGCGCCGACACCGCGCTGCTGGTCACCACGCCCGACGTGGTCTGCGTGCGCGCCGCCAAGCGGACCGTGCGGATGTGGGACCGGCTCCAGATCCGCAAGGCGGAGGAGACCACCCTCGTGGTCAACCGCCACACCCGCGTCACCGAGATCCAGCCCGCGCTGATCCAGCGCATCACCGGCACCGCGCTGGCCCGCACCACCGTGCCCGCCGCCTTCAAGGAACTGCAGGGCGTGGTGGACGCCGGACGCGTGCACGAACTCGACGCCCGCAGCACCGTACGCCAGGCCCTGTGGGCGCTGGCCGGTGAACTGGGTCTGGCCAGGAACGCCGACGGCCCCGCCCACCGGGGCGGCCGTCAGCGCGGCGGCGACCGGGGCGCCGTGGGCTTCCGGCGGCGGAAGGAGTAGGCATGAGGTGCCGCGGCAGGTTACGCAAGGACCGGGGGCAGGTCGCTGTCGAGCTCCTCGGCATGACCCCGCTGATCGTGCTCACCCTGGTCCTGATGTGGCAGTGCGTGCTGGTCGGGTACGCCTTCACGCTGGCCGGGAACGCCGCCGACGAGGGGGTGCGTGCGGGTACGGCGGCCCCTCGGGGCGCGCGGGAGGGCGCCTGTCGCACGGCAGCCCTCGAAGACCTGTCGGGGGAGTGGAGGAGTGGTGCCACGGTGCTTCGGTGCGACGGCACCGGCTTCGTCACCGCCGACATAGCTCTCAAGGTCCCCGTCCTCTTCCCCGGCTCCATCGACTTCCCGGTCACGGTGCACGGCCACGCCGGTGCCGTGGAGGAGGTGAAGGACTGAGATGACCCGCACCCGCACCCGCGACCGGGGCCAGGTCGCCATCGAGTACCTGGGGTTCGTCCCCGTGCTGCTGATCGTCGGGCTGGCCGGCATCCAGATCGGCGCCGTCGCCTACGCCGCCGAGCAGGCCGGCACCGCCGCGCGGGCCGGGGCACGGGCCGCCTCGCTGCGGCAGGGCGCGCAGGGGGCGTGCGCCGCCGCGGTCAGCGGTGGGCTCAGCGTGTCCTGCTCGGAGGGCGGAGGAGGCGGCGACTCGGTCACCGTGACCGCGACCGTCAAGATCCCCCAGGTCGTGCCCGGCTGGAACCTGGGGACCGCCGTCAAGTCCGCCACCATGCCGGTCGACCACTGAGGAGGGCCGCTCCATGAGCCTGCGGGCACGCATCAACTCCCCCGAGGAGCAGGGCAGCCGGGGCGAGGACGGCCATCTGGTCGCCTCCTACCGGGCCAAGCTCCTTCAGGAGATCGACCTCGCGGAGATGAGTTCGCTGGCCGCCGCCGAGCGCCGGGCCCGGCTCGAACGCGTCCTCGGCCACATCATCAGCCGCGAGGGCCCCGTACTCTCCACCGCCGAACGCGCCCAGCTCATCCGGCGCGTGGTGGACGAGGCGCTCGGCCTCGGCATCCTGGAACCCCTGCTGGAGGACGCCTCGGTCACCGAGATCATGGTCAACGGCCCCGACTCGATCTTCGTCGAGCGCGGCGGCCGGGTCGAACGGCTCCCGCTGCGCTTCGCCTCCGCCGACCAGCTCATGCAGACCATCGAACGCATCGTCTCCACCGTCAACCGGCGCGTCGACGAGTCCAATCCGATGGTCGACGCCCGGCTCCCCTCCGGCGAGCGCGTCAACGTCATCATCCCGCCGCTCTCCCTGAGCGGCCCCGTCCTCACCATCCGCCGCTTCCCGCGCTCCTACACGCTGAAGGAGCTGATCGGCTTCGGCTCGCTCGACGACCACATGCTGCTGCTCCTCGCCGGGCTGGTGCAGGCCAAGTTCAACGTGATCGTCTCCGGTGCCACCGGTACCGGCAAGACCACCCTGCTGAACGCCCTGTCCGGGCTGATCCCGGCGCACGAGCGCATCATCACCATCGAGGACTCCGCCGAACTCCAGCTCCAGCAGACCCATGTGGTCCGGCTGGAGTCCCGCCCGCCCAACGTCGAGGGCAGCGGGCAGGTCACCATCCGCGACCTCGTCCGCAACTCCCTGCGCATGCGCCCCGACCGCATCGTGGTCGGCGAGGTCCGCGGCGGGGAGTCGCTGGACATGCTCCAGGCCATGTCCACCGGCCACGACGGCTCGCTCGCCACCGTGCACGCCAACAGCGCCGAGGACGCCCTCACCCGGCTCCAGACCCTCGCCTCCATGTCCGACGTGGAAGTGCCCTTCGCCGCGCTGCACGACCAGATCAACAGCGCGGTCGACGTACTGGTCCAGCTCACCCGGTTCGCGGACGGCGCCCGCCGGATCACCGAGGTCGCCCTGCTCGACAGCCACGGCGGGGAGCCGTACCGGCTGGCGACCGTGGCCCGCTTCGGCGCCCGCCCCATGACCGCCGACGGCCAGGTGCACGGCGCCTTCCAGTACTTCCCGCTGCCCCGGCGCACCGCCGACCGCCTCTACATGGCCGGCCAGCCCGTGCCCCAGGCGTTCGGCGTGGCCCGCACCGCGGACCAGCTCGCCACCCGAGAGGCCAGGTAGGCCCATGGATCTGTCCACCCTCGCGCAGCTCACCACTGGCGTCACCCTGCTGACCTGCCTCCTGGCCGTGGCCGGCGTCCAGACCTACGCCTCGGGCCGGGCCCGGCGCGCGGCCCTGGAGGACCGGCTCAGCCACGCCGACCAGGTGCCGGCCGGCGGCCGCCGGCGCCGCTTCCGGGGGCTCGACCGCCGGCTGCGCCGCACCGCGCTCGGCCGGGCGCTCCAGCTCCGGCTCGCCGCCACCGGACTCGACCTCACCCCCGGCGAGTTCCTCGCCGGAATGCTCGTCGCGGTCGCCGCTCTCTGGCTCGTCGGCCAGGCCACCCTCGCGCCCTTCTTCGGACCGATCGCCGGGCTCCTCGGCGTGTGGGCGGCGGTGCAGTTCCTCAACTGGCAGCGGCAGAAGCGCATCGAGCGGTTCATCAACCAACTCCCCGAACTGGCAAGCATCCTGGCCAACGCCACGCAGGCCGGGCTCGCCCTGCGCACCGCCATCGGCATGGCCGCCGAGGAGCTGGAGGCCCCGGCGGGGGAGGAGCTCTCCCAGGTCGCCGACCAGCTGGCGATCGGCCACTCCATGGAGGACGCGCTCGGTGAACTCGCCACCCGGCTGCCCTCACGCGAACTCGTCGTCCTGGTGACGACCCTGGTGCTCTCCAACCGGGCGGGCGGCCAGGTCGTCTCCGCGCTGCGCAACCTCACCGAGACGCTGGAGGAGCGCAAGGAGACCCGGCGCGAGATCCGCACCCAGCTCTCCCAGGTGACCATGACCTCGTACGCCGTGCCCGCCCTCGGCATCGGCGCGCTCTTCCTGATGAACGGCGTCAAGGACGGCGCACTGGAACGCCTGACCGGCTCACCGGTCGGACAGGGCTGCGTGATCGTCGCCTTCGCCCTGTACGCGGTCGGGTTCGTCCTCATCCGCCGCATGAGCCGGATCGACGTGTGAGGGGATGACGTACCGGATGGAACTCCTGCTCGCCCTGCTGGCGGCCCTCGGCGTCTGGGGCGCCTTCGCGGGCGTCCGCATGTACCGCGCCGAGACCAGGCTGCCCGCCGACCTCGCCGTCGCCCTGGAGATCGGCGCCACCCGCACCGGCGCGGTCGGCTCCGTCATCGACCGCATGGGCATGCGGTACGCGCCTGTCGTGCTGCGCCTCATGGGCCCCGGCCTGGTCGCCCGCTACCGCCGCCGCATCGACCTCGCGGGCAACCCCGGCGGCCTCACCATCGACCGCTACGCCGCCCGCCGCGCGGTCTACGGCGCGCTCGGCACCGTCGGCTTCCTGGTCTTCCTGCTGCGCGGCCAGTGGTTCGTCGCCCTCCTGCTGCTCGCCTTCGGCGCCTTCTGGACCGAGGTGGGCATCTGGTCCGCGATCCGGGTACGCCGGGACGTCATCGAACGCACCCTGCCGGACTTCCTCGACGTCCTCGCCGTGGTCGTCAGCGCCGGCCTCGGCTTCCGGCAGGCCCTCGACCGCGTCTCCACCCGCTACGAGGGCCCCTGGGCCGACGAACTCCGCATCACGCTCCGCCAGATGGACCTCGGCATGACCCGCCGCCAGGCGTTCACCGAACTCCGCCGCCGCAACGACTCGGAACAGGTCGCCATGTTCGTCACCGCCCTCCAGCAGGGCGAGGAACTCGGCGCCCCCATCGTCGACACCCTCGTCTCCCTGGCCAAGGACATGCGGCGCACCGACGCCCAGAACGCCCGCCGCAAGGCCGCCCGGGCGGTCCCCAAGGCCACGTTGATGATCACGACGTTCATGGTCCCGGCGACGATGCTGCTGCTGGGCGCGGGCCTTCTGCTCGGGTCCGGGGTGGACTTCGGGTCGCTGGCGGGGGAGTAGGGAGGGGAAAGGGTCCGGGGGGAGGCGGGGCATGTCGCCGAGACCGGGGGTGCGGATGCGGGAGGACCGGGCGGAGGAAAGTCCGGCCGCTGCTTCGGCAGCCGGCGCCGAGGGGCGTCCCGGTGGTGCGGCCGCCGTACCTCCCGAAGGGCTTCAGGTACGGGCGCTGCAGGCCGTGGGGCGGCAGGTGTTCGGGTTCCGGCTGGCGATGATCGTGCTCGCCGCGCCGGCCGCGTTGCTCAACGCGGCGCCCGGCCTGGGCGCGCGGCTGGTCGGGGCGGCCGTGGTCGTCACCTTCATGGTGTCCTACGTGCTGTTCCGGGACTGGGGGCGGTTCGGGCCGCTCCTGCTGCGGCATCCGAGCCTGCTGGCCGGCGACACCCTCTTCGGGTCCCTGCTGCTGGTCTCCGCCGGGCCCGACACCACCCTCGCCTACGTCAGCGTCTGCACCCCGCTGCTGGCCGGGCTCCTCTACGGCTGGCGCGGTGCCGCCTTCTTCGCCTCGCTCCAGTCGCTGATCCTGCTCCTCGTCCACGCCACCCTGGACGCCGAACGGCACACCGGCCTCGCTGAGACCCTCCTGCTGCCCGGCCTGTGCGTCATCACCGGCGCGATGGGCTCCACCCTGCGCAACCTGATGCTCCGGCTCGGCACCGCCACCCACGCCCTGACCGCCGTACGCGCAAGGCTCGCCGCGGCCGAGGCCGTGCAGTCCGAACGCGCCCGTCTCGCCCGGGAGATGCACGACTCGCTCGCCAAGACCCTGCACGGCGTGGCCCTCGCCTCCGACGCCCTCGCCGTCACCGCCTCCGCGGCCGCCCCCGACCCCGACCGGCTGCGCCGGGAGGCGGAACTGGTCGCCCGCTCCGCCCGCCGGGCGGCGGCGGAGTCCCGCGAACTACTCACCGATCTCCGCGAGGAGGTGCCACCGGCGCCCCTGTGGCCGCAACTCAACCTGCAAGCGGCCGACTTCACCGCCCGAACCGGCCTCCCCGTCACCTGCCACCGCACCGGCGACCCGGTACCTCCGCTCCCCCCAGCCATCACCCGCGCCCTCCTCGCCCTCACCGCCGAGGCCCTCGACAACGCCCACCGCCACGCCGACGCCACCCGCGTCGTCGTGACGGCCGGCGCCGGGGAGGGCCGCCTTCGGCTCTCGGTCCACGACGACGGCAAGGGCCTCCCGGCGGACGTCACCCTGCCCACCCTGCGCGCCGAAGGCCACTTCGGACTGCTCGGCATGGTCGAGCGGGCCGCGTCGGCGGGCGCGCGCATCGCCATCGGCCGGGGTGCGCACGCCTCCGGCACCGAGATCGCCGTCGAACTCCCCCTGACCGACTGAACCCGCGAAAGGAGACCCCGATGCGGCTCCCACCCCCCAGCGGCCCGCTGCGCCTCGTGGTCGCCGACGACAACCCCGTGGTCCGCGCCGGCCTCACCGCGCTTCTGTCCGGACGCGAGGACACCACCGTGGTGGCCGAGGCGGCGGACGGGCGCGAGGCGTACGAGGCCGCGCTGCGGCACCGGCCGGACGTCGTCCTCCTCGACGTCCGTATGCCGGGTGTCGACGGAATCTCGGCATTGCCCCACCTGGTCCGGCTGGCGCCCGTCATGATGCTGACCTACAGCCACGAGAGCGGGACCGTGCGGGAGGCTCTGCGGCTGGGAGCGGGGGGATATCTGGTGCACGGGGAATTCGACACGGAACAGTTGGTGCGAGCGGTGCGGGATGTGTGCGAGGGGCGTCCTCATGTGACGCCGGGGGCGGTGCGCGCGCTGTTGCCTCCGGCGGAGGTGCCGGGTGCGAGTGCACACGCGGAATCCGAACTTCCCAGTCCGCGCTGGGAGATGTCAGCAAAACCCCTTTCGCAAATGCAATCCTCCGTGGGACACTCGTTCCGGTCGAGTTTTCAACTGAGCCCCAGAGAGGCGGAGATCATGGACCTCGTCGCATCCGGCATGACGAACCATCAGATCGCCGCCACCTGCTTCATCAGCGAGAAGACCGTCAAGAACCACATCAACCACATCTTCGCCAAACTCCACACCACGAACAGGTCCCAGGCCACCGCGAAGTGGTTAGGGGTGGCGTGAGATGGCGTTCCGCCCCCACTGGGCCCAAACCTGGGCCCCCGGACCCTGGGCCCGCCTCCTCCTACCGCCGTACGGTGCGCGGATCGGAGACGAATCCGGAGGGGAACACCATGAGCGATCCGATTCTGAAGCTGCTGGTTGCCATGCAGCGCCGTACCAGCGACAAGGGCCAGACCGCCGTCGAGTACTTGGGAATCATCGCGGTCGTGGTGGCGATCGTGTTGGCGGTGACGGGAACGAGTATCGGTTCGGCGATCCTCGACAAGATCATGACGCAGATCAACAAAATCGTGTGATGATCCCTCGCCGTAAAGGCGACGCCGGGCAGGTCTTCCCCATCTACATCACGGTGGTGGCGGGCCTGCTCTTTCTTGCCCTGGCCTATCTCGCGGTCGGCCAGGCCGCGGTCAATCGGAGCGGCGCCCAGACCGCCGCCGACGCGGCGGCCCTTGCCGCCGCGCAGGACGCGCGTGACCAATTGGCCGATGCCTGGGTGGACGAACTGCTCGACCCCACCAAGTGGGGTGACATCTTCAATGGCACCGCACCCGTCGACGACCCGTGCTGGCGGGCGGGTGAGTTGGCGACTCAGAACGACGCGGAACTCGACGGCTGCGACGGCGTCGCTCTCGAATACACCGCTGATGTCACGACCAACAGAGCGGTCGGGCATTCCGTTGTGCCCGGTACTGACGGCCTCAAGGCCACGGCTTCCGCCACCGCCGTGATCAAGCCACGCTGCACTTTCGAACTTGTCGGCGCGGGACACGCGTTGCCCCGACTCGACTGCGACGGAACCCTCTGGGACCTCAAGCCGGACGGTGACCTGCCCGGCCCCGAAGACCTCTTTGATGTCCATCTGGCCGACTGACCGGTGAATGACGAGCGATGAAGGAAGCGGAGCGATGAGTATCGAATTCACTGAAAGGGCCCGAAGGGGGGCGGTCGCCGTGGTCATCGCGACGGGGCTCGCTGTCGGCGTGGCGAGTTGTGGTGGTGGCGGCGACGACAAGAAGCCCGAGTCCTCTGCATCGGCTTCCGCCTCGAAGGGGAACGGTTCCGGGCCGAGCGCCCAGGAAGGACAGTCGCAGGACCCGATCGCGGAACTCCGAGGGCAGGACGGCCTGCTGCTTCAGGTCGCCTCCGCCGACCGCGATTCTGGCGGCTTCGTCACCGTCAACGGCGTGCTGAAGAACGACGGCGCCAAATCGCTGGTCATTCCGTCCGGTCTCCGAGGTGACGAAACCGAGATCGTGCAGCACGGCACGTCACTGGGTGGTGCGACCCTCGTGGACCCCGAGGGCAAGAAGCGTTACTACGTACTGCGGGACACTGACGGCCGGCCGTTGACGACCACCGGGCTGACGACGATCCAGTCCGGCCAGACCATCCCGGTCTTCCTCCAGTTCCCAGCCCCTCCCGAGGGCACCGCCGAGGTGACGCTCCAGTTGCCGACGTTCTCCAGTGCCCCACTCAAAATCTCCGACTGAGGCCCCCGTGACCACCATCCGTCTCGCCCGCCTCCTCGCGACCGCTGCCACCGCGGCCCTTCTGACCCCGCTGACCCCCGCCCACGCGGACGGGCCCAGTGAGCCGCCCGGTACGGAGCCGAGTGCTGCCGCGCCCGTGAAGGTGGACCCCACCGATCCGGACCTGAAGCTCCCGGAGGGCGCCACGCTCGCGGGAGCGAAGGTGCTGGACATCAAGTCGGTCGTCGAGGACCAGAGCGGGGACGAGCGCCGCGAGGACACCAACGCCGACGTGACCTTCGCCCTCCAGGCGGAAGTCCTCTTCGGCAAGGACAGCGCGAAACTCGGCCCGGAGGCCCGCGCCCGCATCTCCGCCATCGCCGAGGAGATCGAGAAGCAGAAGGCCACCCGCGTACGCGTCTTCGGCTTCACCGACAACCTCGGCTCCTCCGCCCACGGCGACGTCCTCTCCAAGCGCCGGGCCAACGCCGTACAGGCCGTACTCGACCAGGACCTCAACGCCCCCGACGTGACCTTCGAGGTACGCGGCTACGGCGAGCAGTACCCCATCGCCGACAACTCCACCGAAGCGGGCCGCAAGAAGAACCGCCGCGTGGAGGTCTCCTTCCCCCGCACCGCCCCCTAAGGGCTGTCCCGCAATCCCCGGCGGGCGCACGGCGTCAGCTACGGCACCTCGCCGCGTTGTCGGGTCGTCCGCATACGCCCAGTATGCGGACGACCCTCCGCCTTGCGATTCCACCCCCCCGAAACCGCCCCCCCCGCCACCACAGATTAAGGG
>NZ_JBSFFI010000018.1:0-131603 GCF_053596035.1 Streptomyces sp. NPDC001781
GGTGCTGTGACCGGAAAGGTTTGCCGGACGCCGCGAGCTTTCCGGTCACAGCACCAGCCTGCGCCTGGTGGCTCCAGGGAGCGGTACCCGGCCCCGCCTCAGGCGATCATCCCCCCGCCGTCCACGAACACAGTCGTCCCGGTGGCGTACCCGTTCCCCGCCAGGAACAGCACCGCCTCCGCCACGTCCGACGCCTCCCCGACCCGCCCGAGCGGCAGCCGCTGCACGGCCGAGGAGTACATGGTGTCCCGAGCCGCAGCATCGAGCCCGTCCCACAGCGGAGTACGGAGGAGCCCCGGCGACACCGCGTTCACCCGAAGCGGTGCTGCCTCCAGTGCCAGCCCTCGTACCAGAGCCTCCAGCGCCGCGTTGATCGCGCTCTGGAGGGCGGAGGCGCGGCCGGGGCGTTGGGAGAGGTAGCCGGAGACGAGGGTGAGGGAGCGGGTGGGACGGACGGCGCGGGCGATGCGGTACGCGCCCCAGAACTTGCTGTCCATCGCCGCGTACGCGTCCTCGAGCGGCAGGGTGTCGACGCGGCCCATCGGGGTCTCGCCCGCCGTGACCACGACGTGGTCGAACTCGCCGGCCGAGGCTGCGAACTCGGCCACCTCGTCGTCGGAGCGGATGTCGAGGGTCTGGCCGGTGACCGGGCCGGCGAGGCCGGACAGGGCCGCCACCGCCTCGTCGATCCGCTGGGGGTTGCGGGAGACGATGACCGTGTCCGCGCCCTGGGCCGCGAACTCGCGGGCGGAGGCCAGGCCGACCCCCGAGGTGCCGCCGACGACAAGGACGCGCTGGTCCGCGTATGCGTTCATGACTGTTTCCGCTCCTGGAGGTTGGTCTGGTCGCCGGACCGCGTCCGGGCGAAGCCGGCGCGGTCCAGTTCGGTCACCTGGACGGAGATGTCGCAGGCCGTCTCGCGCAGGGTGGCCGGGAAGAACTCCGTCAGTACCGCGAGGGCCGCCTCGCTGATGGCGGCGCGTGCCTCGGCGGACTTGCCGGCGAACGTCCTGATGTCGAGGTTCACGAAGGACTGCTCGTAGCTGCCGTCCCCGATGAGGAACCGGTCCATCGGGACCGCGCGGCTCTTGAAGTCCTGGAGGCGGAAACCGCCCGCCTCCACGAGGGTGTTGTGGAGTTTGCCGAACACGGCCGCCGGAACGACGTCGTCGCGGACGTTGCCGGAGTATTCGAGTACGAGGTGAGGCATGACGCTCCCAGGTGTTCAGTGGGCCTCGGCCGGCTGACGGTCGACGGGCGCGGGCACCGGCCGGGGCTTGCGCGGGCCGAAGGTGCTGAGTCCCGCGCTGACCACGAGCGCGGCCACCGCCGCGACAAGGGACGCCCGCAGCCCGGTCAGGAAGTGCCCGGAGGACGCCTGTCCCACGAGCAGTCCCATCACGGCCACCCCGATGAGCCCGCCCAGCTGGCGCGAGGCGTTGAGGACTCCGGAGGCGATGCCCGCGTTGGCGGGGTCCACCGAGCCGAGCATGGCGTTGGTCATGGACGGCACCACCAGGCCGATCCCGAACCCGGCGACCACGAACTGCACCGCCATCCGCACGTACGCGTCCGAACCGACGACCGGGATCGTGGCCAGGTAGCCGACGGCGGCCAGCAGGTTGCCGGTGATCAGCACCGACCGGGCGCCGTACTTCCTGACCAGCGGGCCGCAGGACAGGTTGGCGATCATGATGGCGGCGGTCATGGGCAGGAACGCCAGGCCCGCCGTGATCGGCGAGTAGTCCCAGACCTGCTGGAAGAACAGGCTGAAGACGAAGATCAGGCCGTAGAAGGCGAAGTTGAGCAGGACGCCGATGAGCGAGGTCGCGGAGAACGCGTGCCGGCGGAACAGGTGCAGCGGCAGCATCGGGTCGTGGGTACGGCGTTCGGCGGCGAAGAAGCCGGCCAGGGCGAGCACGAAGACGACCAGGCAGGTCAGCACGGTGGCCGAGGTCCAGCCCCGCGCGTTCGCCTCCACGATCGCCCCGGTCAGCGCGCCCAGGCCGACGACGGCCAGGAGCTGGCCCGGCAGGTCCAGCGAGCGGGCCACGGAGACGTCACGGGCGGGCGCCGGGCGGGCGTAGGCGCGGACCAGGACGATGCCGAGCGCTGCGATCGGGACGTTGACGAAGAAGATCGAGCGCCAGCCGAGCGCGTCCACCAGCAGGCCGCCGACCACCGGGCCGAGGGCCAGCGCGAGGCCGCCGGCCGCCGCCCACAGACTCACCGCGCGGGTGCGCTCGTGGGGGTCGGGAAAGTTGGTGTTCACGATGGACAGCGACGACGGCACGATCATCGCGGCGCCCACGCCCTGGAGGACCCGGGCGGCGATCAGCGCGACCAGCGTGGGGGCGGCGCCGCAGATCAGCGACGTCACGGCGAAGAGCGCGAAGCCCCACATGAAGATCTGCTTGGGGTCGTAGCGGTCGCCCATGGCGCCGGCGGTCAGCAGGAAGGCGGCGAAGGTGAGGGTGTAGCCGTTGATCACCCACTCCAGGCCGGAGAGGCTGCCGCCGAACTCGGCGCCGAGGGCCTTGGTGGCGACGTTCACGACGCTGACGTCGAGGATGACGACGACGAAACCGAGGCATGCCGCGAACAGGGTCAGTCCTGGGCGGGCCTTGTGCGGTGAGGTCTGGGGCACGGGTCTTCCTTCCATGCGTGCCGTGGCGGGCGCGGGGGAGGCCGGGGTCCGGGAGCAGGGCGGTAGGCCACCGGCTCCGGTAGACTGTTCGTCGATGAGCGAACAGTCAGAGTGTACGCAGATCATCGAACACTCTGCAATCCGTACGCGCCCGGTGGGTACGGATCGAGTGAGACGGGACGGAGCGATCAGCCATGGCGGCACACAACCCTCGGCAGCAGGACGCGGCGAGCCACCGCACCCCGCCGGTGCACACAGCCCCGGACGAGGTCGCGCTGGAGACGGCCCTGCTCGCCCTCGCCGACCCCGTACGGCAGACCCTGGTGAGGGAGTTGGCCGGCGCCGCGGACTGGGAGCGGTCCTGCGGGAGCTTCGACGTACCGGTCACCAAGGCCACCCTGAGCCGCCACTTCTCGGTCCTGCGCGAGGCCGGGCTGCTGGAGCAGCGCGACGCCGGCGCGAAGCGGCTCAACCGGCTGCGCAAGCCGGAGTTCGACGCCCGGTTCCCCGGCCTGCTGGACCTGGTGCTCGGTCACGCCGCCCCCTGAGGGCGCACGGCCCGGTCGTGCAGCCCCTTCGCCACGTCCAGTACCAGGGAGCGGTCCGAGGCAGGGGTGCCGAAGGCGAGCACCGGGCTGAACGTGCCATCCAGTGTGCCCAGATGGAGGACCAGGCCGTAGTTGGCGCCGGTGCGGTTCACGATGGTCCGGTAGCCGCTGACCCGTTCCAGGTGCGGGCCGAGAGCCGGATCGGCCACTCCCACGTTCGTCAGGCAGATTCCGGGCGCCGATCCGGCGGCCGCCGTCTCCTCGACCGCGCGCCGGATCGCCGCGTGCGAGCGGACGGGGGGTCGCCAGGCCGCGTCGGCCGACGTCAGAGCGGTACCGTACTCCCTTGCCAGCTCTGTCAGTGGGCCCCGGCCCGGCCGCATGGACACCCGCAGTACGTTGATGAAGCAGCCCACGTCCGGAAGGTCCGCGTACCGCTGCCGCAGTGACACCGCGGTGAACATGCCGACCTCGAAACGGCCGGTGGCCTCCGCGTAGGACTCGGCGAGCGCGGCGGCGAAGAACTGGTTGACCGTCACGCCCTGTCGCTTGCACCACGCCTTGAGAGCGAGGCTCTCCGGCCGGGTGAGCGCGCACGGGACGAAGTCGGCGCCGCGCTCCGGCCATGGGCGATGTTCCGCGAACGGCAGTCGCCCGGACGGAGGCGGGACGAAGTCTCGTCCCGCCGGTGGCCGGTAGGTGAGGCGGTCCGCGTCCGGCGGCAGCCTTCGTACGTCGTACGGGCTGGGCTCCGACGGGGGAAACAGGGCGTCCAGCAGCGCCCTGATCACCGCGCCCGTCGAATGCCCGTCGGAGATCGCGTGGTTGCGGGTGAAGTACAGGTGTGTCGCCCCGGCCCGCGCATCGCTCACGGCGTGCAGTCGCCACAGGGGCCCGTCGGTCTCCAGGATCTCGTTCAGTTCGCGTCGCAGCACGTCGTCGGGGGAGTCGGGCGGGGCCAGCGTGGAGTGGCGGATCTGGCCGGGCAGCACGCCGGGACCCCGGGCGAACCACAGGGTGCCTGCGCGCTCCTCGATGCGCAAGGACAGCAGGGGCAGTTCACCCGCCCACTGCTCGACAGCCCGGTGCAGCGGCGCGGGGGCGATGTCCTCGCGCACCGTCACCTGCGTGGTGACCTGCGTCGTGCCGCGCATGAGCGCGTGGGTGTACGCGAACGCCGCCTCCCCGTCCGAGAGTTCGCGCACCGCGTTCACGACGACCACGCCAGCGGGTGGGAGAGCCGGACACCGTGACTGGTGAAGTCCAGGGTGACCCGGTCGCCGTCGGCCGTGCGGAAGCCGCCGTGGAAGCTGCTCCGGTCGGCGCCGAGGTAGACGTAGTGCACCCGGCCGGGGTGGTGCAGGGCGCGGTAGGCGAAGAGGCGGGACATCAGGGCCGGCAACTCGTAGTGCAGGGCGTCGGAGCCGGTGGTGAAGGTGCCCTTCCACGCCGGGGCGCCGTCCCGCTCGATCGTCGCCTCGCCGGTCACCGAGCGCGGCGGCTCGCCGAGGTGCAGCCAGGGCGCCACCCCGGCATCGCACAGCTTGGCGTACGACAGGTGCCCGGCGTGCTGCTTGAAGCGGCCGATGTCGGTGAGATCGTTGCCGAAGGTGTAGCCCGCGTACCTCGGCACGCCCCGGCTGTCTCCCACGAGGACCAGGACGACCTCGGCCTCCTCGCAGACGTGGACGGCGTCGGCGGGTACGCAGAGGGGTTCGCCGGGGACCTTCAGGGCATCGCCGAGGCCCTTGACGAACCAGTTGGGCTGTTCGGGGACCTCGGCGTCCACCTTCACGTTGTGCGTCATCATGAAGCCGCTGACCAGCGCGTCCCCCAGGTGCGCGGGGAGCAGCGGCGGAAGCATCCGCACCTCGTCGCGGTCGGCCTCGACCGGGGCGCGGTCGCGGGTCAGCCGGTCGAGCAGGGCCTCGGTCGTGCCGTCCGAGGCGGAGGCCAGGGCGGCCAGGGTCTCACCGCCCAGCGGGTACAGGCGCAGCGGAGACCCCGGCTCGGGCAGGCCGAGGCCGAAGTGGCGCTCGCCCGCGTGGACGCATTCGAAGACCACCGTCATGGTGGACACCTCCTTGAGAGGTCACGGCCCGTACGGGCCAGGTCGGACAGGGGGCGGTACGGGCTCGGTCAGTCCATGAGGATCTCGACGAGGACGGGCTTGCCGTGCTCCTTGATGTGGGCCACGGCCTCCCGCACGGTCGGCTCCACGGCCTCGATCCGTTCCACTCTGGGCAGGGCGTGCACGCCGTAGGACTCGGCCAGGGTGACGAAGTCGACCGGCTGGTCGTAGAAGCTGGTGGCGATGTGCGCGCGGCCGGTGTCCCGGTCGCGGTTGTCCGCGATGCGCTCGGCGTGCTGGGTGGAGTTCAGGTAGAGCCGGTTGTTCATGACGATCACCAGGAGCGGTACGTCGTAGGCGGCCAGTGTCCACAGGGCGCTCGGGGTGTAGAGGAAGTCGCCGTCGGCCTGGAGGTCGACGCAGAGCGTGCCGTCGCCCTGGTGGGCGAGCGCCGCCCCGACCGAGGCGCCCAGGCCGTAGCCGAGACCGCCGCCGCCGTTGAGGCCGAGATAGCTGCCGGGGCGCTCCAGCGGCCAGAGCTTCTTCACCCAGCCGTCGATGGTGAGGCTGCCGGTGTTGGTGAGCACCCACTCCTCGTCCCGCACCGCGCGGTGGATCTCCTGGACGGCCGTGGACACCTGGATGTGCTCCCGGTCCCGCGCCTCGTCCGCCTGGCGCGCCCACTCGGCCCGCGCCTCGGTGTGCAGCGCGGAGAGGGCCTTGACCCGCTCCTCCCGGCGCTCGATGAACTCGGCTGCCGTGAAGGGCCCTTCGGGATCCGCGGCCACCTCGCGCAGCGCGGCCACGGACTGGCCGGTGTCGGCGGCCACGGCGAGGCTCACCGGGACGAACTGCTGGTAGTCGGCGGCCCACTTGCTGGTGAGCAGCTCGTTGAAGCCGAGGGTGACGACCTCGGCGCCGTTCGCCGGCAACCCCTCGTCGGTAAGGGGGAGGAAGGAGCCCAGCGCGCCGACGAGATCCTGCACCTCCAGCGCGATCACCAGGTCGGCCGCGTCCAGCAGGCCGGTGTTGCTGACGTTGAGCTGGTGGGTGTTGGGGAAGTTCATCCGGTTGCCCCGGTCCACCACGGCGAGACCGAGCGCGTCGGCGAGCGCGACCAGCGGCGCGACCGTCTCCGGATCACGGCCGGAGAAGTCCACGATCAGTACCGGTAGCCGGGCCTCGCGCAGCCGTCCCACGAGGTGGTCCAGCTCGCTGCCGCCGAGCGCGGGAAGCCGGGTCGGTCCGGTGGCGGCCGCGGGCAGCAGCCGGACGCCCTCGGCCAGTTCCTGCTCCTGGACGTCGAAGTCGAGCGCCACGAACACCGGCGCCTGCAATGGGGTGTTCATCAGCTTGAAGGCACGGTAGAGCGACTCGACGGTGGCCCGCTGCCCGATGGGCTGGTCGCACCACTTCACATAGTCCTTGACGACGGACTCGATGTTCTGCGAGGTGTGGATCCAGTCGATCCACGGCCGCCGCTTGCCCGCGTCCACGGGCCCGTTGCCGCCGAGCACGAACAGCGGGACGCGGTCGCACCAGGCGTTGAAGACGGCCATCGAGGCGTGCAGCAGACCGACGTTGGCGTGCACGAACACGGCCATGTGCCCACCGCTCGCCTTGTGGTAGCCGTGCGCCAGTGCCACCGCGATCTCCTCGTGGCACGCCATCACGATGTCGGGTGCCTCGGAAGCGTGGACCAGGGAGTCGTGGACACCGCGGAAGGACGCGCCGGGGTTGAAGGCGACCTTGTCGATGCCCTGCTGGTTGAGGAACTCGACCAGCAGGTCGGAGAAGTAGGACGTCGTCATGCGTGATCCTTCGTACGGTTCATGTGTGCGCGTGGGGGCGGGCGGCGACCGGGCGCCAGACCGGGTCGCCCTCGGTGCGGTGCGCCGTCGCGAAGCGGGCGGCGAGGTCGGTGAGGGCGAGTCCGAAGCCGGGCCCGGGCGGCGGGGCGACGGTGTTGGTGCGCCGGTCCACGGCCGGGCGGGGTGCCACGACCATCTCCGGGAAGAACAGGTCGGACTGGCCGGCCTCGACGGTGAGGGCGTCCGGGTGGGCGAAGGCCAGGGCGCGGCCCGCGTTGATCAGCGGTCCGATCTCGGCGACCTGCACCCCGACCTGGAACGCCAGTCCCGCGCTGCGGGCGAGGCCGATCAGCCGGTTCGCGGTCACCGGTCCGCCGTTCTTGGACACGCGGACGTTGAAGGCGTCGCACGCCCCGGCCGCGATCGCCTGCTCGGCGTCCTTCGGCGTGCAGACCGACTCGTCCAGCATCACGCGCGGCCCGTTGCGACCCCGCAGCCTGGCCAGCTCGGACCAGGAGCCCTTGGCCAGCGGCTCCTCCACCCAGTCGGCACCGGCGTTGTGCAGCGCCTCCATGTGGCCTGGAGCCTCTTCGGGCGACCAGCTCATGTTGGCGTCCACCATCACCGGTACCAGGTCGCCCAGCCGGGCCCGGATCGCGGCCACGGTGCGGACATCGCGCCGGATGTCGTCGGCCGCCTTGATCTTGACGAAGTGGAACGGGCCCCGGGTGTCCAGGAATTCGTCCACATCGAGACTGAGATCGAGGACCTGGGACACCGGGAGAGCCGGGGGAGTGGGTGTGTCTCCGCCCGGTACCAGCGCTGAAGCGCAGGAGCCCAGTCGTCGACCCAGCAGGTCGAGCAGCGCCGTCTCCAGCAGGCAGAGCAGGTTGCCCCCGCCCCGCAGGCCGAACGTGCCGGCAACTCCCGAACGAAGCAACTCGGCGAGCAGAACGGCGGGTTCGGTCGATCGCAGCCGGGCGAACACCGCGTCCAGCGGCACCTCCCGCAGCGCAGCCGTCACCGAGTCGCTGGTCTCACCGGTGACATAGGCCCGGGGCGCGCACTCTCCGAGCCCGGTCGCACCGCCCACCGTCAGCCGCAGCATGAGACTGTCGGAGGCGGAGCGGCGCTTGGCCGGGTGGTCGAAGCCGACCGCCATGGGCAGCTCGACCCGGTACAGCGTGGCGCCGGCCGGTTCAGGCATCGCGCTTCAGCCCTTGGAGCAGGGTGAAGGTGGACGCCCAGTCCACCAGCCGGGCCCGGACGTCGGTGTAGAAGAGGTAGTGCTTGTCGGTGGCGAACTGGATCAGCGCGCCGTGCGAGCCGGTCATCCGGCGGAAGGTGGCGCGGGCGTCGTCCAGGTCCACGATCGGGTCGCCGACCCCGGAGACGTAGGCCGCCGGCACCGGGGGAAGCGGCCGGTCGGAGCGCATGTAGAGCGACTCCAGGGCGAGCAGCACGCCTCTGGAGCGGCGGGTCAGGGCGCGGGCCGCGAGGTCGTCGTTGTCGATGAAGTGCCGGTGGCGGACCTCGTCGGTGAAGTCCTCCGACCGCAGGCCCGCGTCCCACAGCTCCGTGCCCGACTCCGAGGCCAGGGCGTGCCGTTGGTCTTCGTCCAGGGTGGCGTGCAGCTTGCCCAGCCAGGTTGAGCAGAAGATCGCCGCGTCGTAGCGGGTGGTGAGGTCCGGGTGGTGCATCAGCGCCGCCATGAAGGAGCCGCCCAGGCAGTGCCCGAACAGGGAGAGCGGCACCTCGTCGCCGATGGCGGCGCGCACATGCTCCAGGGCCGTGATGTAGTCCCGCAGCACGGTGTCCGCGTCGGGGAGGTCCTGGCGGTCGCCGCCGCTGATGCCGGAGCCCCGGCGGTCCAGCACGTAGAAGGCGATGTCGTTGTCCGCGAACTGCGGGCCGACCTCCCACAGCCAGCCCGCGTGCGACTGGAGTCCGTGGAAGTAGAACACCGCTCCCTTGACCGGGCCGCGCGGGCGCCACAGGTGCAGTGCCAACTCGGCGCCGTCGACCGGGATACCGGCTATCTCGCGGCGGATGTTCTGCGGTGGCCTCTTGGTCTCGATCACGTCCGGTTCCCTTCGGTCAGCGTCGGGTGAGCGCGGCGACGAAGTCGACGTCCCGCTGGAACGGCTTGTACTTGTACTGGGTGGCGTTGCCCTGCTGGCGACGGCTCTCGACGTAGGCGGCGATGGCGTCGTGAGGCACGGTGACTACCTCCAGCGCGCCGAGCCGTCCGCTGTCCCGCTTGGAGGCGTACTCGATGTTGATCCCGTGCAGCGCGGCGTCCACCGCCTCGGACAGCTTCGCGTCCAGCGACGCGGACGGCTCGGGGACCTCCGCGACGACGACGTAGTACGGCGGCTCCGCCCAGCGCGGGCCGCACATGAACAGTCCGGTGCCCAGTCCGTGGGCGGCGAGGCCGCGCTGGATGGCGCCGGTCACCTGGGACTCGGTGATCTTCTCGCCGGTGAAGGAGTGGAAGATGCCGTCCCGGTGGACGAAGTGCACCCAGGGAGTGCCGTCCACGATCCGGTCCACGTGGTACACGTCACCGGTCCACAGGCGGTAGAGGCCGTTGCCCTGCGTCATGATCAGGTGGTAGTCACGGTCCGGCTCCACCTCGTCGAACAGCAGCGTCTCCACCTGCTCGCCGGCCGCGACCAGATCGCCGAGCGGCACCTCGGCCGGCACGAACTCGAAGAAGGCCTGCCCCACCGCGAGCGGCTGGCTGTGCAGCGAGTCGTCCACCGGGATGGTGGTGACCCCCTCGGTGCCGCAGCTCATGAACGGCAGCCTGGCCACCTGGGGAAGCACCGCCTCCAGCTTGGCCGCGTACAGCCCGGCCGACGCGGAGAGCCAGCAGGTGAAGAGCGTGAGCGAGGGCCACACGTCCTTGAGGCTGAAGTCCCGGTTCAGCAGGACCTTTTCGAGCCTGCGGGCGCCCTCCGCGTCGGGCTCCGTGTACGGGCGGCCCTCCAGCGTCCCGTCCCGCACGTCCCGTACCAGCCGGTCGCCGTGCTGGGCCAGCAGTTCCCGCAGCGAGATCAGGGTGCTGGGGTTGATCGACGAGATGTAGTGCAGGTCCTTGCCGATCAGGTGCCGGATGCGGTGGTACATACGGCCCTCGTGGCCGCTGGGCACCTCGGGCCCGAACCAGGGGGACTCGTACCAGGGCGGGTTCCAGTCCTGGCTGTTGATCTGCGGGTGCCGGTTGCTGATCGCCTGGTGGCCGATGCCGTGCACGAAGTCGAACACGTCCTCGCGCACGGTCTGCGTGTCCAGCGTCGCCCAGGGATGGGCCAGCAGCTCCGGGTGGTACTCCAGGTACGTGCCCCACATCGCCTTCATCGCGGGGATGCGGTAGGTGAGCAGCCAGTGCAGGGTGTACGGCACCAGCTTGGGCACCCCGGTGGTGCCGCTCGTCTTCAGCCAGCGCAGCACCGGGCTGCAGGTCAGGGTGCCGCCCTTGGTCCGGGTCTCCCGCTGGATCTCGGGCACGAAGTCGTCGTAGCGCATCACGGGGAGCAGCGAGCGGAAGCGGTCCGGGTCGTCGGCGACGGCCGAGTAGCCCTTCTCCCGCCAGTGCACCGAACCCGCGCTCATGTCGATGACGTCCTCCAGCACCCGGCGCTGGGCCAGGGCCGGCTGCTTGAGGTCGGTCAGCAGGGCGTCCCGTGCCTGGCGGCACTCCTTGGCGAACGGGTCCCGGCGGGCCTGCCAGTGTTTCTGCCAGTGAGGTATGTCCACAGTCGCTCCTGAGGAAGCCTGAAGAAGGTGGAAGTGGTCACAGGGCCGGACAGGAGGATCAGCGGTCGATGTACGCCATCATCCGGTCGTTGTACCTGGGTCCCGCGACCGCGTCGGCGCGCACGGCGACCTCGATCTCGGCGAGCGTGTCGGCGTCGAGGCGGACCTCGGCGGCACGGGTGTTCTCCTCCAGATAGGTGCGCCGCTTGGTGCCGGGGATCGGCACGATGTCGTCGCCCTGGTGCAGCACCCAGGCGATGGCGAGCTGGGCCGGGGTGAGGCCGTGGCGTGCGGCGACTTCGCTGATCTTCCGGGCGATCGACGTGTTCTGGTCGTAGTTGGCGCCCTGGAGGCGGGGGTCGTGGTGGCGGAAGTCGTCCTCCGGGTACTCCTCGGCACGCCGGACACCGCCGGTGAGGAAGCCCCGGCCCAGCGGACAGAAGCCGACCAGGCCGATGCCCAGTTCGCGCAGCACCGGCAGGACCCCGTCCTCCAGGTTCCGCTCCCACACCGAGTACTCGCTCTGCACCACGGACAGGGGGTGCACGGCGTGGGCGCGGCGGATGGTGCGCTCGCCCACCTCGCACAGGCCCAGGTGGCGGACCTTGCCCTGCTGCACCAGGCCGGCCATGGCGCCGACCACGTCCTCGATCGGCACCCTCGGGTCCAGGCGGTGCTGGTAGAGGACGTCGATGTAGTCGGTGCCGAGACGCTTCAGGGACGCCTCGACCACCTCCACGATGTGCTCCGGCCGGCTGTCGGCCTCGGCGGTCGTGCCGTCCTTCAGCTTCATCGGAAAGCCGAACTTGGTCGCGATCACGGCCTGTTCGCGGCGTCCGGCGAGCGCCTGGCCGAGCAGCACCTCGTTGTCGTACGGCCCGTACGCCTCCGCGGTGTCGAACAGGGAGTACCCGAGATCCAGCGCACGGTGGATGGTCGCCACCGACTCCCGGTCGTCCGGGGTGCCGTACCACTGGCTCATCCCCATGCAGCCCAGGCCCAGTTCGGAGACCTTCAGTCCCCGGCGGCCCAGCTCGCGCGTCTTCAGCATGCCTACTCCTCGCATCTGACGATCCCCGCCGGCAGGCGTTCCCGGCGGCTGGCGACGCAACTGAAGCACAATCATGTACTGGAGTTCAATAGACGACTGCGGTCGAGTGATCACCCTGTCGTACGGCGGATGAACGTCGCGCACCCGACGGGTCATCGTCACGTAAAACCCTTTGAACTGCGGGAGTTGGAGATCGCAGGTGGCGGCGGGTGTGTGATGCCGCTGTAACGACGACTTCATCATCGAGACCCCGGCACAAGTTTGTTCTTCGGTATAGATTTGAACCACCGACTGGGGGAGGAGACTTGTGATGACCACTGGGGAACCGATCGCGATCATCGGCATGGGATGCAGATTTCCGGGGGCGGCCGGGGTCGAGGAGTTCTGGGCCCTGCTGGAGTGCAACACCGACGCGGTGATCCCGGTACCGGCGGACCGGTTCGACGTCGGGGCCTGGTACGCCCCCGAGCCCGGCACGCCGGACCGGCTGATCTCGCGGCACGGCGGGTTCCTGGACGGGCTGCACGAATTCGACGCCGGTTTCTTCGGCATCTCACCCCGTGAGGCCCGCACCATGGACCCGCAGCAACGGCTGCTGCTGCACACCGTCTGGGAGGCGTTCGAGGACGCCGGGGTGCCGCCGTCCACGGTCCGGGGGAGCGCCGGCGGGGTGTTCGTCGGACAGGCCACCGCCGAGTACGCCGACGCCGCCGGGCGGTCCGTCGCCGGCGACGTACGGGCGATGGCGGGCGGCCGGCTGCGGGCCGTCACCTCCGGCCGGGTCTCGTACGCCTTCGACCTGCGCGGACCCAGCGTGGTGCTGGACACCGCCTGCTCGTCCTCCCTGGTCGCCGTGCACAACGCGCGGCAGAGCCTGCTCACCGGCGAGTGCGACCTCGCCGTGGCCGCCGGGGTCAACGCCGTGCTGTCACCCACCGACGCGGTCGCCTACTCACAGGGCCGGATGCTGTCGCCGGACGGCCGCTGCAAGTTCGGCGACAGCTCGGCCGACGGGTTCGTGCGCAGCGAGGGCGTGGGCGTGGTCCTCCTCAAGCGGCTCTCCGACGCCCTCGCGGACGGCGACCCGGTCCGCGCCCTCCTGCTCGGCAGCGCGGTCACCAACGACGGTGACGGCAGCGGCCTGCTGCTCCAGCCCGCCGTCTCCGGCCAGGCCGCCATGCTCCGCACGGCCTGGCGCAGCGCCGGAGTGGACCACGTGGACTACGTCGAGGCCCACGGCACCGGCACCACCGTCGGGGACGGGGTCGAACTGCGGGCGCTGACCGAGGTGCTGAACGGCCTGGGCCACTCCGGCGCGCCCGTTCCGGTGGGGTCCGTGAAGACCAACATCGGCCATGCCGAGGCCGCCGCCGGGATCGCCGGGCTCATCAAGGCCGTGCTCGTCGCCGAGCACCGCACGATCCCCGCCTCGCTCCACCTCACCGCGCCGCAGGACCGGCTCACCGACGCCCCCGTGGCCGTGGCCGACCGCAACACCGCGCTGCGGCCCAAGGGAGAGCGGGCCGTGCTCGGCGTCAGCTCCTTCGGTATCTCGGGCACCAACGCCCACGCGGTGATCGGCGAGTTCGTGCCCGAGCCGCGCCCCGCCGCACCGGCCGCCGAAGCCGGCCCGCACCTGCTCGTGCTCAGCGCCCGCACCCCCGAGGCCCTGCGCCGGCTCGCCCTGCGCCACGCGGCCCATCTCGCCCCCGAGGGCCCCGGCCGTCGGTACTCACTGGGCGACATCTGCCGCTCCGCCGCCACCGGCCGCGACCACCACCCCTTCCGCCTCTGGGCGGTCGGCGACACCCATGACGCCCTGGCCGATGTACTGCGCGCCCTGGCCGATGGCCGCCCGACCCCGGACGGCGGACTGCACGAGGCCGGTTTCGACGGCCCCCGCGAGGTCGCCTTCGTCTTTCCCGGCCAGGGCTCGCAGTGGCCCGGCATGGGCCGCGAACTCCTGCGCACCTCCGAGGCGTTCCGCACCGCCCTCACCGAGTGCGACGAAGCGGTACGTGCCGAGACGGGCTGGTCGGTGCTCGACCTTCTCCTGGACGACAGCGCCCGGCCGGCCGACGCGGTCGAGCTGGTGCAGCCCGTCCTGTGGGCCATGGAGGTCGCCCTCGCCGCCCACTGGCGCGCCCTCGGCGTCGACCCGGACGTCTGCGTGGGCCACAGCATGGGCGAGGTGGCCGCCGCCTGCGTCGCGGGCGCACTGTCCGTGCGGGACGCCGCGCGTGTCATCTGCCGCCGCAGCGACCTGATGCAACGCCTCGCCGGACGCGGCGCGATGCTCGCCACCGAACTCTCCCCGGACCAGGCCCGCGACCTCGTGACGGCGTACGGCGACAAGGTCTGCGTCGCCGTGGAGAACTCCCCGAGCGCCACCGTCCTGGCCGGTGACCCCGACGTGCTCGCCGACATCGCACGGGAGCTGGAGCGCCGCGAGGTGCTGTGCCGCACGGTCAAGGTCAACGTCGCCTCCCACTCCCCGCTGATGGACGAGATCCGCGACGATCTGCTGATCCGGCTCGCCGAGGTCACGCCCGCCGCGCCGGCCACGCCCATGTTCTCCACCGTCCGCGGCGCCCCCGTCGACGGCGCCGTCCTGGACGCCGGCTACTGGGCGGACAACCTGCGGCAGCGGGTGCGCTTCGCGGACTCCGTACGGCAGGTCGTCCGCGAACGCCGGCCGGTCTTCGTGGAGGTCAGCCCGCATCCGCTGCTCGGCCGGGCGATCGAGGACGTCCAGTCGGACGCGGGGGTCGCGCCCACCGTCGTGACCACGCTGGTCAGGCAGCAGAGTGAGGCCACGGCCACCGCCCGCGCCCTCGGCCGCGCCTACGCCGTGGGCGCCCCGGTCGACTGGCGTCGCCGTTACGGCGACGAGGGCCCGCGCGTACCGCTGCCCTCCTACGCCTGGGACACCGAGGAGTACCGCGCCGCGCCCGCGCCCGCCGTACCGGACGGCCTCGGGGAACGCCGGGTCAGGCTCTCCCGGCTCGGGGTCGCGGCGCTCGGTACGGGCGTGACCGCGCGCGGCGCTTCCCTCGTACCGCCCGTGCTGTACCTCCACGCGGTCGCCGAGACCCTGCGCGACCTGATCGGCGCGGGCCCGGTGGAGCTGCGGGACGTGCGGATCGGCGACGCCCTGCCGTCCCTCGCGGAGGCCCCCGCCACGACGCTGGTGATCGGGCTGGACCAAGGGGCTGACGGAGCCTACGAGTTCCGGGTGACCGCCCTCACCGACGGCTCCGCCGGACCGCTGTCCTGCGTGACCGGCAGGACCCTCGCACGGCCGGGGGCGGACGCGCCCGCGTCCGTCACCCTGGACACCGCGCTCACTCGCTGCACCGAGTACGTGCCCGGCGCCGAGTTCTACCGCCGGGCCGAGGCCCGCGGCTACTCCGTCGCCCCGCCGCTGCGCGCCGTACAGCAGATGTGGCGGCGCGAGGGCGAGGCGGTGGCCCGGCTCCGGATGCCCGCGGGGCACGCCGGAGCCGTGGGCGCCCTGGAGGCCGCGCTCCTGACCATGCCGGCCTCCTGGCCGCATGGCGGCGGCGCCGCCCAGGACACCTATCTGCCGCTCTCCTTCGACCGGGTCCTGCTGGCCGACGAGCCCCCCGGCGAGTTCTGGAGCACGGCCCGGTTCGCGCCGGACGCCGACGGGGAGGGCGGACGGTGCGACGTCGTCCTCACGGGCGCGGACGGCCGTGTGCTGGCCGACTTCGAAGGGATCGCCCTGCTTCGGTCGGAGGGCGCGCCGGTGAGCGTCGCGGAGGTCCCTCGCACCGCGCCGCCCGTACGCCGGGAGACGCCCCCCGTGGCAGACCGGCTCATCATCCACACCGCCACGGTCCTCGGCACCACCGTCGACCGGGTCGACCCCCGGCGCCCGCTGCGTGACCTGGGGCTGGACTCGCTGATGGCGGTTCAGCTCCGGCGCATCCTGAAGCAGGACTTCGGGGTCGAGGTCCCCACCAGCCGGCTCCTGGGCGACGAGAGCGCGGCGGCGATAGCGGCCGGGCTTGCTGGGGCAGGAGCCTGACCGCGCCACCCGCCCACGTGCGGCCGCCCCTTGACGGGGAACGGCCGCACGACGCCGTTCTGGAACCCTGATGTATCGATGCACTACGGTATAGAAAACGTCGTCGCCGTGGACGCGGACCTGGTGAGGCGGCGGCAGCCATGCCACCGCCGGATTGCGGGAGGTGTCTCGGAGACGCCTCGAACGGGGCCGAGAGTTGGAGAGAGCCGATGACGACCGAGGAAACCGAGCTGGTCCGCCCTCCTGGACGCCGGGAACGCAGCAGGCAGCGCATTCACGACCGCCTGTACACCTCCGCCCTGGAACTGTTCGCCGAGCAGGGGTACGAACGCACCACCATCGACCAGATCACCGAGCGCGCGGACGTGGCGAGGGGCACCTTCTTCAACCACTTCCAGCGCAAGGAGGACCTCGTCACCACCTGGGCCCAGCAGCGTCAGGACAAGCTGCGCATCTACATGGACAAGTCCCTCGCCCACCAGGACGACGACACCACCGTCCAGTTGGAGCGCTGCATGTCCGCGCTGGCCGACTTCAACGAGGCCGAGCGCAACCTCACCCAGGTCATGCTGGCCGCCTGGGTCAGGTCTGGCCAGCCGCTCCAGGAGGAGCCCGAGTACGCCGGGCACGTCTTCGTGCGAGCCATCCTCGCCGGGCAGGCGCAGGGCGAGGTCGCCCCCGACATCGACCCCGTGCTGGCCGGCAACATGCTGCGCGACGCCTACCTGGGGCTGCTCTACCGGTGGAGCCAGTCCACATGCGACAGCATCCCGCTCCACGTCGAACTGCGCGCCCTGCTGCGGATCTCGCTCACCGGCGTCCTCTCCTACCCCCGGCACGGTGCCGCCCGTCCCACCCCGGCCGAAGCCGCGGCCGTCAACTGACGCTCCTACGCGTCCGGTTCCATTCCCCGGCGCGCCGACGCCCGGTCGCCCGCTGTGCGGGGCGCGGGGATCGCCGGGGAGGGGCGGGCGTTCGCGCGGGCCCGGCGGTCGTCGGACTTCGCGCACAACTCCTCGACGGCCGCGGCGAATCGCCAGGGGGAGGGCGGGTCGGCCGGGCCGAGCAGGTGCTCCTTCAGCTCGGCGCGGCCGGCCGCGTGCCGGTCCTGGCGCGGGTCGCGCACCTCGTCCAGCAGGCACGGCAGGGTCGTCGCGTCCGGGGTCAGCACGGTGCCGGCCGACACGGTGGGGAAGGCGGCCCGGAAGTCGTCCTCGGACAGTCCCGAGGTGTTGGTCACGGCGTACGGCTTCTCACTGCTCAGCCAGTCCGAGACCACGCTGGAAACGTCGCTGATCAGCAGGTCGGCCACGTTGAAGCAGGCGTAGAGCGCCGGCCGGGTGCCGGTCACGATCCGGTGTTCCCACTCGGGGAACGACGCCCAGTACGCCCGTTCCCAGGCGGCCGTGGCCCGCGCGATCCGGGACGGGCGGTCGCCGTCGGGGGTGCCCTGGAGCATCATCCGCTCCAGCTCGTCCGCCGCGCCACGGAAGGCGGTCGAGGTGAGGCTTTCCAGCTCTGCCGTGCGTCGCAGGAGTTCGGCCTGTGCTTCCGGAGCCGGCCGGGGGCCGGAGCGCTTGGCGTTGGCCTCGCGGATCATCGCCCGGACGCGCGCGTCGGCCGCGCCCGCGCGGGGGTCCACCGAGCCGGTCATCGGGTGCGGCTTGTACAGGACGCGTACCCGGGGATCGTCGAGCAGCCGGCCGACGATGTGCTCGCCCGCGAGGACGACCGAGGTGTTGCCCGGGTTGCCGTCCCAGCCCTCCCAGGTCGGGGCGTACAGCACGGTGGTGTACGTACCGGCCGGCGGGCCCGAGTACGGCCTGATCGGTGTCAGCTGGGGCCGGCCGACCTCCACCACGTCCCTGTCGTCCACACCGACGTCCGCGAGCGCGTACCGCTCCCGCGCGGCCGGTCCCGCCACCCAGACCTCGTCGTAGGCCTTGGCGTAGGGGTTGCAGGAGGACAGCTTGTCGCTCTCGCCGTGGTTGATGAACGCGTGCTTGATGGCGGGGATGCGCAGCACCTGGGACGTCCTGCCGGAGTTGGCCGGGTGCAGCATCGCCTTCAGCGTCGAGTTCTCCAGTGCGAACAGCGTGGTCACCTTGGGTAGGCAGAGCACGGGGACGTCCGTCGCGTCGATTCGCTGCACCATGAACCGCTCGCGCAGCACGAGCAGCGGCCGCTCCAGACCGGCCAGCGTGGAGAGCCACATGTTGGCCTGGTAGGCGGAGGAGGCACCGCCGGAGAAGTACATCGCCACGGTCGGGCGGTACTCGGCCAGCCAGTCGTCCACCCACTCCATGACCCGGGCGTCGCTCGCGGCCCGCTTCTCCGGCAGCAGCCAGGTGGCCAGGCGGGCGACACCCATGCCGATCAGGGTGAGGGAGGCGGCGAGGCCGATCGCGCCCCAACGGCCGTGCGCGGTGAGGGCGGTGGCCAGCAGGCCCGCCGTCGCCGGGACGGAGAACGCCAGCAGGCGGTGACCGGGCCGGCGGGCCAGGATGCGCGGTGGGGCGGCGGTCGGGTTCAGTGCCGAGACGTCGATGTTGCGGGTCACGACCGGAAGGGTCCGGACGCGGCGCACCAGCAGGGAGACCGCCTGGCAGGCGAAGTGCAGGACGTAGAACGTGCTCAGCGCGCCGAGCAGCGGCGGCATCTCGCGCTGCGGATCGATCCCGTCGATCCGCAGCAGCGCCACCACGATCAGCATGTCCCGCAGCAACTGCCGCACGGTCACGTCCAGTCGGATGCGGCTCAGCGGGGACAGCAGGGCCGGGCGCCGGTGCAGCAGGCAGGCGTCCAGGGTGAGACCGGCCGCGCCGGAGGCGACGAGGAGCGGGGTGTTCGGAAGCAGTGCGCCGGCCAACTGTGCGGCGAAAAGCAGGAACAGGCTGAATATCGCGCCTAGTGCGGGGAGTTGGGTCCAGATCCTCGGGAGGAGGCCGGCAAGGGGCACGGTGGGAGCTCCTGCTGTTCGCACGACGGGACACGCGGCACCGGTAACGACCCCGGCGCACGAACAGCCAACGACCGGCCGTACCCCCGGTCACGTACCGCCGTGCTTTCCCATCCGCCGGGCCCTCCCGACCAGCGGGACCTGTGATCCGGCCCGCTCCGGCGCCATGGCATCATCGGCCGGGGTGGTGAGGAAGAAAGGGGCGCGCAGGGCGATGGAGAGAGTTCTCGGGGTGTCCGGCCGGGCCGGGGCGCTGCTCGACGGCGCCTCCCTGGAGATGACCGGCAAGGACGTGCCCCGGCTGACGGAGGCGCGTGCCTCGCTGGACGGCGGGACCCGGATCAACGTCACCTACCTCGCGGGCGAGGACGCCGGTATGCGGCTCGCGGCAGCGCGCGCGGTGCGGGAGCAGGGGCTCGTTCCGGTGCCGCACCTGTCGGCCCGGCGACTGCCCTCCAGCGCCGAGCTGGAACGTTTCCTCGCGGGACTCGCCGAGGCGGGCGCCGTGCGGGACGTGTTCGTGGTCGGCGGCGACCCCGCCCGCCCCGAGGGTCCTTACGAGGACGCGCTCTCCGTGATCCGCGGCGGGCTTCTGCAGCGGTACGGCGTACGGCACGTCGGCGTCTGCGGCTACCCGGAGGGGCACCCGGCGATCGCTGAGGACGTGTTGTGGTCCGCGCTCACCGAAAAGGCGGCCGCGCTCCACGAGGCGGGGCTCGCGGGTGACGTCATCACCCAGTTCGGCTTCGACGCCGACGCCGTCCTCACCTGGCTGGAGGCCCTGCGCGGACGCGGGGTCCACCTGCCGGTGCGGGTCGGCGTACCCGGCCCGGCGGGGGTACGGCGGCTGCTCGGGTACGCGACGCGGTTCGGGGTCGGCACCGGCGCCACGGTCGCCCGCAAGTACGGGCTGTCGCTGACCAACCTCATGGGCTCGGCGGGCCCCGACCGCTTCCTGGACGACCTCGCCGCCGGCTACGAACCGGCCCGCCACGGCACCGTCAAGCTGCACTTCTACACCTTCGGCGGGCTCCGGACGACCGCCGAGTGGATCACCCGGTACCGGGGGGAACGCGGCTGACCCCTTCGACGTACATGTCGGAAACTCGCCAGCCCCGGGCGTCCCACTGCCCGATGCTTGGAGCATGCGGAACGAGACCAGCAGCGCCCAGGCCCCCTCCTTCGACCGGGAGCACCGCGTGCACGCCGTCCGGTCCAAGGACGCCCGGTTCGACGGCTGGTTCTTCACCGCGGTGCTCAGCACCCGCATATACTGCCGCCCGAGCTGCCCCGCCGTGCCCCCCAAGGCCGAGAACATGACCTTCTACCCGAGCGCCGCCGCCTGCCAGCGCGCCGGGTTCCGCGCCTGCAAGCGCTGCCGGCCCGACGCCGCTCCCGGCTCCCCCGAGTGGAACCACCGCGCCGACCTGGTCGCCCGCGCCATGCGGCTCATCGCGGACGGGGTCGTGGACCGGGAGGGCGTACCCGGGCTCGCCGCCCGGCTCGGCTACTCCGCCCGCCAGATCGAGCGCCAGCTCCTCGCCGAGCTCGGCGCCGGACCCCTCGCCCTGGCCCGCGCCCAGCGCGCCCAGACCGCGCGGCTGCTGATCGAGACCACCGCGCTGCCCATGGCGGAGATCGCCTTCGCCGCCGGCTTCTCCTCGATCCGCACCTTCAACGACACCGTCCGCGAGGTCTTCGCCCTCGCCCCCTGCGACCTGCGCGCCCGCGCACCCCGCGCCCGGACGGCCGGAACCGCGGGCACGCTCACGCTCCGGCTGCCGTTCCGTGCCCCGCTGAACCCCGACAACCTCTTCGGCCACCTCGCCGCCACCGGCGTACCCGGCGTGGAGGAGTGGCGGGACGGCGCCTACCGGCGCACGCTGCGGCTGCCGTACGGCCACGGCGTCGTCTCCCTCACGCCCGGGGCCGCCCACGTCGGCTGCCGGATCACCCTCAGCGACCTGCGCGACCTCACCGTGGCCATCAGCCGGTGCCGCAGGCTGCTCGACCTGGACGCCGACCCGGTGGCCGTCGACGAGCGGCTGCGCGCCGACCCGCTGCTCGCACCCCTGGTGGACGCCGGGCCCGGGCGCCGGGTGCCGCGCACGGTGGACGAGGCGGAGTTCGCCGTACGCGCGGTGCTCGGACAGCAGGTGTCCACGGCCGCCGCCCGTACTCACGCGGCCCGGCTGGTCACCGCGCACGGCAAGCCGCTGGACGACCCCGAGGGCGGGCTCACCCACCTGTTTCCCGACCCCGACGCGCTGGCCGCCGTGGACCCCGGGACGCTCGCCATGCCGCGCAGCCGCCGTGCCACGCTGACCACACTGGTCGGGGCGCTCGCGGACGGCACCCTGAAGCTGGGGGTGGAGGCCGACCGGGCCGAGACCCGGGCCCGGCTGCTGGAGCTGCCCGGCTTGGGGCCCTGGACCGCCGACGTCATCGCCATGCGCGCCCTCGGTGACCCGGACGCCTTCCTTGCCACCGACCTCGGCGTCCGGCGCGCGGCCGAGTCCCTGGGCCTGCCCTCCACCCCGGCCGCGCTCACCGCCCGCGCGGAGGCGTGGCGCCCCTGGCGGGCGTACGCCGTGCAGTACCTGTGGGCGACCTACAGCCACCCGATCAACTTCCTCCCGGCCTGAAGGACCTTCCGTGCGACACCACACCGTGACCGACAGCCCCTACGGACCGCTGACCCTCGTCGCGGACGCCGACGGCGCCCTGTGCGGCCTGTACATGACCGGCCAGCGGCACCGCCCGGCCGAGGAGACCTTCGGCGCGCGCGATGACAGCGTGCGCGTCTTCGGCGAGACCCAGGAGCAGTTGGCGGCCTACTTCGCCGGTGAGAACCAGCGGTTCACCGTCCGGCTCGGCCTGCACGGCACCCCGTTCCAGCGCCGGGTCTGGGACGCGCTCACCGAGATCCCCTACGGAGAGACCCGGAGCTACGGCCAGCTCGCCCTGGCCCTCGGCACCCCCGGCGCCTCCCGCGCGGTCGGCCTCGCCAACGGCCGCAACCCGGTTGGCATCATCGTCCCCTGCCACCGCGTGGTCGGCTCCGACGGCAGCCTCACGGGTTACGGCGGTGGCCTGGACCGCAAACGGCGCCTGCTGGCCTTCGAGCGCGGCTCGGAGGGGGCCGAGGAGGGGGTGCTGTTCTAGGGTCTTTCGTTCGGGTCAGACCGGACCTCGCGAGCCCGGAATGATCCGGACGAGAGGCCCCCGGGCCGGTCCCGCCCCGCCCGAGCGGCGGGTACACCCCTCACCCCCGACGCCCCCCCCGACGCCCCCCCCGCACCCCCCCCGCACCCCCGCGACCACCCCCAGCACCAGCGCCGGCACCACCCACCCCCACCTCGGCACCCGCCGCACCGACGGCAGCGCCCACACCACCGCGGCCACCCCCGACGCCCCCCACACTCGTCGCACACGCCGGCACGATCCCCGCGTACGCGTCGTCGTCCCAGGCCCCGGACGGCCGGATGGTCAGCGCGGTCCAGCAGAGGCAGGCGGAGACCAGGGTCAGCAGGACGACGGGCACGGCGGACACCGCCGCGATCCAGCGGCGGTCGCCGTCCGCGGGGGAGGGGCCGGGCGCCGTCAGACCGCCCGGTGCCCGTTCTCCAGTTCCGCCGGGCCGTCTCCGTCCTCCAGCACGTCCAGGGCGGCGAGGACCCGGCGGCCCAGGGGCGGGGGGAGGTGTTCGGGAAGGTCGGTGCGGGGGACGAGACGCCAGGAGAGGAGTTCCTCCTCCTGGAGGCGGATGGCCTTGAGGTCGGCCTCGGTGAGGATGCCGCCGTCGTAGAGGTAGGCGACCAGCGGCATGTGGCCGGGGACCGGTACCCAGTCCACGGCCAGCAGGCGGCCCGGCGCGCGGTCCAGGCCGATCTCCTCCAGCGTCTCGCGGCGGGCGCCCAGGCGGGGCGTCTCACCGTCGTCCGACTCGATCGTGCCGCCCGGCAGGCCCCACCCCGGCCGGTAGTTCGGCTCGACCAGCAGGACCCGGCCCTCCGCGTCCCGGAACAGGGTCGCCGCGGCGGACAGGACGCGCGGCAGGCCCGCGATGTAGGTGGCGAAGCCGTCAGAGGTGGTCATCCACGCAGGGTAGCCAAGGGCGTTGCACGACGGCCCCTAGGGTGGACGCCGCGCCGACCCGCAGGGGGACGGCGGAGCGAGCGGTGAGGGGACGCGTGGTGAGGGACGGTGCGGGTCGCGGGGTGCTCGTCGCCCCGGACAAGTTCAAGGGGTCGCTGACGGCGGCGGAGGTGGCCGCACACGTGGCGGCCGGGCTGCGGAGGGCCGTGCCCGGCGTCGCGGTGGAGACGCTGCCCGTGGCCGACGGCGGGGACGGGACCGTGGACGCGGCCGTCGCGGCCGGGTTCGAGCGGCGGGAGACGGAGGTAGCCGGTCCCCTCGGGCGCCCGGTGACCGCCGCCTTCGCGGTACGCGGCGACACGGCGGTGGTGGAGATGGCGGAGGCGAGCGGACTGCGCCGCCTCCCGGCCGGGACCTTCGCCCCGCTGACCGCCTCCACCCACGGTTCCGGCGAGCTGCTGCGGGCCGCGCTGGACTCGGGCGCCCGTACCGTCGTCCTGGGTGTCGGGGGCAGCGCCACGACGGACGGCGGGGCCGGAATGCTCACGGCGCTCGGCGCGCGCTTCCTTGACGAGCGGGGGGAGCCGGTCGGCCCGGGCGGCGGCGGACTCCTGGACCTCGGCGAGGCCGATCTGACGGGACTCGACCCCCGCCTCGCCTCGGTCGACCTGATCCTGGCCGGGGACGTCGACAACCCCCTCACCGGGCCGCACGGCGCCGCTGCCGTCTACGGTCCCCAGAAGGGTGCCTCCCCGGCCGAGGTGACCCTCCTCGACGCCGCCCTCACCCGCCTCGCGGCCGTCCTGGCCCCCGACCTCGCGTCCCGTCCCGGCGCGGGCGCGGCGGGCGGCGTCGGCTACGCGGCCCTCCTCCTCGGCGCCCGCTTCCGCGCCGGGATCGAGGTCGTGCTGGACGTCCTCGGCTTCGCCGATGCCCTGGACCGCGCCGACCTGGTCATCACAGGTGAGGGCGCGCTGGACGAGCAGACCCTCCGCGGCAAGGCCCCGGCCGGCGTGGCCGCGGCCGCCCGCGCCGCGGGCAAGGAGGTCATCGCGGTGTGCGGCCGGCTGACCCTGCCCCCCGAGACCCTCCAGCGCGCCGGCATCACGGCCGCCTACCCCCTCACGGCCCTGGAACCCGACCCGGCCACCTGCATGGCCCAGGCGGGCCCCCTGCTGGAAGACCTGGCGGCCCGCATCGCCGAGAGGCATCTGCGCCGCGGCTGACACGGGCCCGGGGACCGGGCGGCGAGGAAGCGGCAGCGGGCACCGCCGAGCGGAGCCGCGCATCGCCGAACCGCGGCGCGCCGACGCCCCGGGCCGGACGCCGTCTCCCCGAGCGGCCCCCGCCCCGACCCCCGAGGGCAGCGCAAAGGGGCCCCGGACCAGGAAGGTCCGGGGCCCCGAAGCAGAGCGATCGCGGGTTACGGCAGCTGCGCCGTCCGCGCCTCCCGGCGGTTGTCGCGGAAGTTGTTCACCCGGCGGGCCGTGGCGAACAGCGGGATGACCGCGCCCATGACGAGCTGGAGCGCGCAGCCCGTCTGGAGGAGGAGCTGTCCGCCCGGGGCGTCGAAGGCCCAGGCGGCCAGCAGGCCCATGGAGAGGACGATCCAGCCGAGCATCGCGCCGGCGAGGCGGCCGCGCGGCTTCGGGTACTCGACCCGGCTCACCATCAGCCAGGCGATACCCACGATGGCCAGCAGGGTCGCCGGGAACGGCAGCTCCAGCAGCACGATGGAGACGACCGTCAGCGCGCCGAACGGCGAGGGCATGCCCTGGAACATGCCGTCCTTCAGCGTCACGCAGGAGAACCGCGCGAGCCGGAGCACGACGGCGAGCAGCACCACGATCGCCCCGAGTGCCGCCACCCGCTGGTGCGCGTCGTCCGCGACCATGCCGTAGACCAGGACGAAGTACGCCGGGGCCAGGCCGAAGCTGATGAGGTCGGAGAGGTTGTCCAGCTCCGCGCCCATCGGGGAGGAGCGCAGCTTGCGCGCCACCAGCCCGTCGAACAGGTCGAACACCGCCGCGCAGAGCATCAGGATGACCGCCGTGGCCGCGCTGTGGCGGGCCATGCCGGATTCCTGACTGCCGGTGAGGTGCGGGATGAGGATGCCGGTGGTGGTGAAGTACACCGCCATGAAGCCGCAGGTCGCGTTGCCGAGCGTGAGCGTGTCCGCTATCGACAGGCGCATGGAGAGGGGCATCTCCTCCTCGTCGCCCGCCTCGTCTGCCTCGGGCACCCAGCCCGCCTGTGTCTCTGGATCAATCACGGTCAATGCGAGTCACCCCAGCCACGGTCTTCTGACCGACCTCGACGTCGACCTCCACGCCCTCGGGCAGGTAGAGATCGACACGCGAGCCGAAGCGGATCAGACCGATGCGGTCGCCCTGCTCGACCTTCGTGCCCTCAGGGATGTACGGCACGATGCGGCGGGCCACAGCACCCGCGATCTGGATCATCTCGATGTCGCCGAGTTCGGTGTCGAAATGCCAGACTACGCGCTCGTTGTTCTCGCTCTCCTTGTTGAAAGCCGGAACAAAGCCGCCGGGGATGTGCTCGACCGACGTCACGGTGCCGGCCAGCGGCGCGCGGTTGACGTGGACGTTGAGCGGGCTCATGAAGATGGCGACCCGGGTGCGGCCGTCCTTCCACGGCATGATGCTCTGCACCACGCCGTCGGCGGGCGAGATGACACGGCCCGCGGTGATCTCGCGCTCCGGGTCGCGGAAGAACCACAGCATGCCCGCCGCGAGAGCGGTGGCGGGCACGGCGACGGCCTTGGCGGCGCCCGAGCGGCGGGCCCGTGCCAGGCTGAGGGCCGCGGTGGCGACGGTCGGGAGGAGCCACGGCGATGCTCCGCGCGCGAGGCGTACGCCGCCGGCTCGGCTGTCGCTGGGTGCAGAGGTTTGGCTGTGGGGCATGGATGACCTTCGTAGCGGATGATGCCGCGCACTGACGGGGGACGGCGGCTTTCCGGGGATCGTACCGGGCGTGGCCCGCAACTGGGCAAGCCAAGAAGCCGAGTCGGCGGCCGAAGACCGTCGACGGGGTGTGATCTTCTTCTCGGCGATAACACCCCGTCTCCGGACAATCAGCCCTGGAATCGATACTCTTCGAGCAGGCGGCGACCGATGATCATTTTCTGGATCTCGGCGGTACCCTCACCGATCAGCAGCATGGGCGCCTCGCGGTACAGGCGCTCGATCTCGTACTCCTTGGAGAAGCCGTAGCCGCCGTGGATGCGGAAGGCGTCCTCGACGACCTCCTTGCAGTACTCGGAGGCCAGGTACTTGGCCATTCCGGCCTCCAGGTCGTTTCGCTCCCCGGAGTCCTTTTTGCGTGCGGCGTTCACCATCATCGCATGGGCGGCCTCGACTTTGGTGGCCATTTCGGCCAGCTTGAACTGGATCGCCTGGTGCTGGGCGATCTGCTTGCCGAAGGTGTGCCGCTGCTGGGCGTACCGGACGCCCAGTTCGAAGGCGCGCTGCGCGACACCGCAGCCGCGCGCCGCCACGTTGACGCGGCCGACCTCGACGCCGTCCATCATCTGGTAGAAGCCCCGGCCGGTGACGCCGCCGAGCACCCGGTCGGCCGGAACGCGCAGGCCGTCCATGATCAGCTCGGTGGTGTCGACGCCCTTGTACCCCATCTTGTCGATCTTGCCGGGGATGGTGAGACCGGGGCGGACCTCGCCGAAGCCGGGCTCCTTCTCCACCAGGAAGGTCGTCATGGACCTGTGCGGCGCGGTGCCCTCGGGGTGTCCTTCGTCACTCCGGACCAGAACGGCCACCAGCGAGGACGTCCCGCCGTTCGTCAGCCACATCTTCTGGCCGTTGAGGACGTACTCGTCGCCGTCCTTCACCGCCTTGGACGTGATGGCCGACACGTCGGAGCCCAGCGCCGGCTCCGACATCGAGAACGCGCCCCGGATGTCGCCCGCCGCCATGCGCGGCAGGAAGTGGTCCTTCTGCTCCTGCGTGCCGTGCTGCTTGAGCATGTACGCCACGATGAAGTGCGTGTTGATGATGCCGGAGACCGACATCCAGCCGCGGGCGATCTCCTCCACGCACAGCGCGTAGGTGAGCAGCGACTCGCCCAGGCCCCCGTACTCCTCGGGGATCATCAGACCGAACAGCCCCAGCTCCCTGAGGCCGTCCACGATCGCTTGCGGGTACTCGTCGCGGTGCTCCAGCTCCGTGGCGACCGGGATGATCTCCTTGTCCACGAAGTCGCGGACGGTGGAGAGGATCTCCTGCTGGATGTCCGTCAGACCGGCGGTCTGGGCGAGTCGGGCCATGGCCTACTTCTCCTGCTGCTTGAGTTCCGGGCGGCCCGGCTGCTCGCCGCCGCGCTCCTTGATGTACGTCTCGGTCGGCACCATGACCTTGCGGCGGAAGACGCACACCAGGGTGCCGTCCTGCTTGTAGCCCTTGGTCTCCACGTGCACGATCCCGCGGTCGTTCTTCGACTTCGACGGCCACTTGTCGAGCACGGTCGTCTCGCCGTAGATCGTGTCGCCGTGGAAGGTCGGCGCCACGTGCCTGAGCGACTCGATCTCCAGGTTGGCGATCGCCTTGCCGGACACGTCCGGCACCGACATGCCGAGCAGCAGTGAGTAGACGTAGTTGCCGACCACCACGTTCTTGCCGAAGTCGGTGGTGCTCTCGGCGTAGTTGGCGTCCATGTGGAGCGGGTGGTGGTTCATGGTGAGGAGGCAGAAGAGGTGGTCGTCGTACTCGGTCACCGTCTTGCCGGGCCAGTGCTTGTAGACGGCCCCGACCTCGAACTCCTCGTAGGTGCGCCCGAACTGCATGCTCACGCCTCCGGAATCTCGAACTTGGAGGTCCGCCGCATCCCGGCCGCGCGGCCCTTGCCCGCGATGACCAGGGCCATCTTGCGGCTGGCCTCGTCGATCATCTCGTCGCCCAGCATCGCCGAGCCCTTCTTGCCGCCCGCCTCGGAGGTGCAGTACTCGTAGGCGTCCAGGATCAGCTCGGCGTGGTCGTAGTCCTCCTGCGAGGGGGAGAAGACCTCGTTGGCGGCGTCCACCTGGCCGGGGTGCAGCACCCACTTGCCGTCGAAGCCGAGAGCCGCGGCGCGGCCGGCGACCTCGCGGAAGCCGTCGACGTTGCGGATCTGGAGGTAGGGGCCGTCGATCGCCTGGAGGTCGTTGGCGCGGGCCGCCATCAGGATCTTCATCAGGATGTAGTGGTAGGCGTCCGCCGGGTAGCCGGGCGGCTGCTCACCCACGACGAGCGACTTCATGTTGATCGACGCCATGAAGTCGGCGGGACCGAAGATGATCGTCTCGATGCGGGGACTGGCCTGCGCGATCTCGTTGACGTTGTTGAGACCCTGCGCGTTCTCGATCTGGGCCTCGATGCCGATGCGGCCGACCTCGAAGCCCATCGTCTTCTCGATCTGCGTCAGCAGCAGGTCCAGGGCGACCACCTGCTGGGCGTTCTGCACCTTGGGCAGCATGATGCAGTCGAGGTTGGGGCCGGCGCCCTCGACCACGGTCACGACGTCGCGGTACGTCCACTCGGTCGTCCAGTCGTTGACCCGCACGACCCGCGTCTTGCCCGTCCAGTCGCCCTCGTTGAGGAACTTGACGATGGTGTGCCGCGCCTCCGGCTTGGCGAGCGGCGCGCACGCGTCCTCCAGGTCGAGGAAGACCTGGTCGGCCGGGAGGCCCTGCGCCTTCTCCAGGAACCGCGGATTGCTCCCCGGCACCGCCAGACAGGAGCGGCGCGGACGCAGACGGTTGACGGTCATGCGGGGACCTCCAGGGGGTCGAGCTTGTTCGCTGTGCGGATCTCGTCGACGATACGGCCGATGATTCCGGTGATGTCGAAGTCCTTCGGGGTGAACACGGCGGCCACGCCCGCGGACTTCAGCTGTTCGGCGTCGGCACCCGGGATGATCCCGCCCGCGATCACCGGTATGTCGTGCGCCCCGGCCTCGCGCAGCCGGTCCAGCACGTCCGGCACCAGCTGGGCGTGCGACCCGGACAGGATGGACAGGCCCACCGCGTGCACGTCCTCCGCGAGGGCGGCGTCCACGATCTGCTCCGGGGTCAGCCGGATGCCCTGGTAGACCACCTCGAACCCGGCGTCACGGGCGCGTACGGCGATCTGCTCGGCGCCGTTGGAGTGCCCGTCCAGGCCCGGCTTGCCCACCAGGAAGCGCAGCTTGCCCACGCCCAGGTCGCGCGCGGTGGCGTCGACCCGTGCCCGCACCCCGGCCATCGCGGAGCCGGCCTCGGCGGGCACCGCCACCGGGGCGGAGGAGACACCGGTGGGCGCCCGGTACTCGCCGAACACCTCGCGCAGCGCCCCCGCCCACTCGCCGGTCGTGACCCCGGCACGGGCGCACTCCAGGGTTGCCTCCATGAGGTTGGCGGTGCCCTTGGCGGCCTCCTTCAGCCTCTCCAGCGCCTTGCAGGGGCGCGGGTGGTTGAAGGGCGGCTGGTAGCGGGTGTCCCGCCAGGTGCCCAGGGCCTCGATCACCCGGTTCTCCACGGCCGGGTCGACCGTCTGGATGGCGGTGTCCAGGTCCGCGGTGAGCGGGTTCGGCTCGGTGGTCTCGAAGATGTTGACGCCGATGATCTTCTCGTCGCCCGACTCGATCCGCGCCCGCCGCTCGGCGTGCGAGGCGACCAGCTGGGCCTTGAGGTAGCCGGACTCGACGGCGGCCATCGCGCCGCCCATCTCCTCGATCCGGGCCATCTCGGCGAAGGAGTCGTCCACCAGGGCGGACACCTTCTCCTCGATGACGTGCGAGCCGGCGAAGATGTCCTCGTACTCCAGCAGGTCGCTCTCGTGGGCCAGCACCTGCTGGATGCGCAGCGACCACTGCTGGTCCCAGGGCCGGGGCAGGCCCAGCGCCTCGTTCCAGGCGGGCAGCTGCACGGCACGCGCGCGTGCGTCCTTGGAGAGGGTGACGGCCAGCATCTCCAGCACGATCCGCTGGACGTTGTTCTCCGGCTGCGCCTCGGTCAGGCCGAGCGAGTTGACCTGGACGCCGTAGCGGAACCGGCGCTGCTTGGGGTTCTCGATGCCGTACCGCTCGCGGGTGACCTGGTCCCAGATGCGGCCGAACGCCCGCATCTTGCACATCTCCTCGACGAAGCGGACGCCCGCGTTGACGAAGAAGGAGATGCGGGCGACCACGTCACCCATGCGCTCCTCGGGCACCTGGCCCGAGTCGCGCACCGCGTCCAGCACCGCGATGGCGGTGGACATGGCGTACGCGATCTCCTGGACCGGCGTGGCGCCGGCCTCCTGGAGGTGGTAGCTGCAGATGTTGATCGGGTTCCACTTCGGGATGTGGGACACCGTGTACGCGATCATGTCCGTCGTCAGCCGGAGCGAGGGCCCCGGCGGGAAGACGTGCGTCCCGCGCGAGAGGTACTCCTTGACGATGTCGTTCTGGGTCGTGCCCTGGAGCCGGGTGATGTCCACACCCTGCTCCTCGGCGACGACCTGGTAGAGCGCCAGGAGCCACATGGCGGTGGCGTTGATCGTCATCGAGGTGTTCATCTGGTCCAGGGGGATGTCCTGGAACAGCCTGCGCATGTCACCCAGATGCGAGACGGGCACGCCGACCCGGCCGACCTCGCCGCGGGCGAGGATGTGGTCGGCGTCGTAGCCGGTCTGGGTGGGCAGGTCGAACGCCACCGACAGACCGGTCTGGCCCTTGGCGAGATTGCGCCGGTACAGCTCGTTGGACGCCTCGGCCGTCGAGTGCCCGGCGTAGGTCCGCATGAGCCACGGACGGTCCTTCTGGCGCGCCTCGGGCGCCTGACGCTCTGTCACGTTTCGCTCCTCAGACGTTCCGGAAGCGGTTGATCGCGTCGATGTGCTCGGCGCGCAGCTCGGGGTCGCGTACACCGAGACCCTCCTCGGGGGCCAGGCACAGCACGCCGACCTTGCCCTGGTGGAGGTTGCGGTGCACGTCGTACGCGGCCTGGCCGGTGTCCTCCAGGGAGTACACCTTGGACAGGGTGGGGTGGATCTTGCCCTTGGCGATCAGGCGGTTGGCCTCCCACGCCTCGCGGTAGTTGGCGAAGTGGGAGCCGATGATGCGCTTGAGCGACATCCACAGGTAGCGGTTGTCGTACTCGTGCATGTAGCCCGAGGTCGAGGCGCAGGTGGTGATGGTGCCGCCCTTGCGGGTGACGAAGACACTGGCGCCGAAGGTCTCGCGGCCGGGGTGCTCGAAGACGATGTCGATGTCCTCGCCGCCGGTCAGCTCGCGGATGCGCTTGCCGAAGCGCTTCCACTCCCTGGGATCCTGGGTCCGCTCGTCCTTCCAGAACTTGTAGCCCTCGGCGTTGCGGTCGATGATCGCCTCGGCGCCCATCGAGCGGCAGATGTCGGCCTTCTGGTCGCTGGAGACGACACAGATCGGGTTGGCGCCGCCGGCCAGGGCGAACTGGGTGGCGTACGAACCGAGTCCGCCGCTCGCGCCCCAGATCAGCACGTTGTCGCCCTGCTTCATCCCGGCGCCGTTGCGGGAGACGAGCTGGCGGTAGGCGGTGGAGTTGACCAGACCGGGGGCGGCGGCCTCCTCCCAGCTCAGGTGGCCGGGCTTCGGCATGAGCTGGTTGGACTTGACGAGGGCTATCTCCGCAAGTCCGCCGAAGTTCGTCTCGAAGCCCCAGATGCGCTGCTCGGGGTCGAGCATCGTGTCGTTGTGGCCGTCGGAGGACTCCATCTCGACGGAGAGGCAGTGCGCGACGACCTCGTCGCCCGGCTTCCAGGCGTTCACCCCGGGGCCGGTGCGCAGGACGACGCCCGCCAGGTCGGAGCCGATGATGTGGTATGGCAGGTCGTGCCGCTTGGCCAGCTCGTTGGTGCGGCCGTAGCGCTCCAGGAACCCGAAGGTGGACAGCGGCTCGAAGATCGAGGTCCACACCGAGTTGTAGTTCACCGAGGAGGCCATGACGGCCACCAGGGCCTCGCCCGGGCCCAGCTCGGGCAGCGGCACCTCGTCGAGGTGGGTGGACTTGCGGGGGTCCTTGTCGCGGGTCTCGAGGCCCGCGAACATCTCCGTCTCGTCCTTGTGCACGGTGATCGCGCGGTACGACTCGGGCAGCGGGATGGCGGCGAAGTCGGCGGACGTGGCGTCCGACTGGATCGCGGCGAGGATGTCCTTCACGGTCACGGTATTGCCTCCGGCGGTGAGCGCCCTTGAGGGAGGGGCGCTGGGGTTTCGTCGGTGCGGGAAGTGCGCTCGGGGGTGCGAGGGGGTGCCGTCGGTTGGCGGCGGGTGCTTCGGCGGCGCTTTGTGGCGCGGGAGGTTGCCTGTGACGCAGGCGTCCGGACGCGCGAGCCGGGTGGCTTGCGGGGACAGCCGGCTCGCGGGATCTCGCTGCGCGCCGGCCGTCCGGACACTCTCAACGTATGACACCGCGTGTCAGGCGGCAAGGCACTGAGTGCCAGAAATTGCTCTCACATGAAATCTTTACGTAACAAATGAGCGATGATCGATCGAACGGGCTCTCGGCGGCACCGGAAAACGGGCCCGGACATGGCAAAACGGCCACCCCGGGGGGTGGCCGTCGTCACAGCGGAAGGGAGCGTGCTCAGCGCTCCTTGAGTGCCTGCTCGATGGTCCGCATGACCTCGTCCAGGGGGGCGTCGGTGCGGGCGACCGTCACCAGCACCTCGCCCTGCGCGGAGACCGTCGCCGGAGCGGGCGCGGAGGCCGTGCCCCGGCCGGCTCCGATGCCGGTGCCGAAGGTCCGGCGCACGATGGCGAAGGCGTGGTCGAGCTGCGCCTCCACGTCGCCCTGGCCGTCCGCCCGCAGCCAGCGCCGCAGCACGTGGTTGTGGGCGGTGACCACGGCGGACGCGGCGACCTCGGCCAGCAGCGGATCGTCGTTGGCGTCGTCCGCGTGCGCCCGCTCGTCGAAATGGCCCAGCAGGTAGCGGGTGAACAGCCGCTCGTAGCGGGCCACCGAGGCGATCTCCGCCTCGCGCAGCGTCGGCACCTCGCGGGTCAGCCGGTAACGGGCCACCGAGATCTCCGGCTGGGCCGCGTACATCCTCATGACCTCCTTGATCCCGCGGCACACGGTGTCGAGCGGATGCTCGTGCGCCGGGGCCGCGTTGAGCACCGCCTCGGCCCGGATCAGGGTGTCGTCGTGATCGGGGAAGATCGCCTCTTCCTTGGAGCGGAAGTGGCGGAAGAACGTGCGCCGGGCGACCCCGGCCGCCGCCGCGATCTCGTCCACCGTGGTCGCCTCGTACCCCTTGGACGCGAAGAGTTCCATCGCGGCCGCCGCCAGTTCCCGGCGCATCTTCAGTCGCTGGGCGGCGGCGCGGCCGCCCGCGGCGCTCTCCGGTGCGTCGGAGGCTGCGGATGTACGTGAGGACCTGACGGGCTGGGACATGACCCGAACGTACTGCATGGACGCCGTGCCCCGCGCGGGCGCCGGGAGGCCCTCGTCCCCGGGGTGGCCCGGGGTCCGGCCGGGCGGGGTGAGGCCGCCCGGTTCGAGCAGGCCGCCCCACTCCGGTCCGTCCCGGAGACCGCCGCCGTCAGCGGCGGGCATACTCGCGGAAGCCCCGGCCGGTCTTGCGGCCCAGGCAGCCCGCCGCCACCAGGTGCTCCAGCAGCGGCGCCGGAGCGAGACCCGGGTCGCGGAACTCGCGGTGCAGCACCTTCTCGATGGCCAGCGAGACGTCGAGACCGACCACGTCCAGCAGCTCGAACGGCCCCATCGGGTAGCCGCCGCCCAGCCGCATCGCCGCGTCGATGTCGTCCAGGGTCGCGTAGTGCTCCTCGACCATCTTGATCGCGTTGTTCAGGTACGGGAACAGCAGCGCGTTCACGATGAAGCCGGCGCGGTCGCCGCAGTCCACCGGGTGCTTGCCGAGCCGGGCGCAGACCTCTCGGACCGTGGCGTGGGTGTCGTCGGCGGTGAGCACCGTGCGCACCACCTCCACCAGCTTCATCGCCGGGGCCGGGTTGAAGAAGTGCATGCCGATCACGTCCTGCGGGCGCGAGGTGGCGCGGGCGCAGGCGACGACGGGCAGCGAGGACGTGGTGGTGGCCAGGACCGCGCCCGGCTTGCAGACCTTGTCCAGCGCCTGGAAGAGCTGCCGCTTGACCTCCAGGTCCTCCGCGACGGCCTCCACGGCCAGGTCCACGTCCGCGAACGCCTCGTAGCCGCCCGCCGGGGTGATTCGCTCCAGCATCCCGGCCGCCGACTCGGCGGTCAGCCGGCCCCTGGCGACCGAGCGGTCCAGCGACTTGCCGACCCGCGCCTTGGCGGCCTGCGCCTTCTCCTCGCTGCGCGCGGCCAGGACCACCTCGAACCCGGCCTTGGCGAACACCTCGGCGATGCCCGACGCCATCGTGCCGGAGCCGGCGACGCCCACCGAGCGCACCGCACGGCCCGCCGCCGCCGTGTCGCCGGGCGCCGGGGTGAGGGCGTCCGGGACGGTCTCGGCGCTGCCCGGAGCCGCGTATGTGTAGAAGCCGCGGCCCGCCTTGCGGCCGGTCAGGCCCGCCTGGCTGAGCTGCTTCAGGATCGGCGCCGGGGCGTGCAGCCGGTCGCGGGACTCGGCGTACATCGCCTCCAGGACCCGGCGGGCGGTGTCCACGCCGATCAGGTCGAGAAGGGCGAGCGGGCCCATCGGAAGACCGCAGCCAAGCCGCATCGCGGCGTCGATGTCCTCGCGGGAGGCGTAGCGCGCCTCGTACATCGCGGCGGCCTGGTTCAGGTAGCCGAACAGCAGCCCGTCCGCGACGAATCCGGGGCGGTCGCCCACCGCGACCGGCTCCTTGCCCAGCTCGACGGCGAGGTCGGTGACGGCGGTGACGGCCTGCGGCGCGGTCAGTACCGAGGAGACGACCTCCACCAGCTTCATCGCCTGCACCGGGTTGAAGAAGTGCAGGCCGAGGACGCGCTCGGGGCGTTCCGAGCCGGCGGCGAGCCGGGTGACGGACAGCGCGTTGGTGCCGGTGGCCAGGATCGCCTCCGGCCGCACCACGCGGTCCAGTTCGGCGAAGATCTGCTGCTTGATCTCGTACGACTCCGGAGCCACCTCGATCACGAGGTCGGCGTCGGCGGCCGCGGCGAGGTCCGTGGCGGTGGTGACCCGGCCCAGCAGGGCGGCGCGCTCGGGCTCGGTGAGCCGCCCGCGCTCCACGGCGCGGGCGGTGGACCGCTCCAGCGCCTGTACGCAGGTGGCGGCCTGGGCCGGGTCGACGTCGATGCCGACCACGTCGCGGCCGGCCCGCGCGAGGACCTCGGTGAGACCGGTGCCCATGGTGCCGAGGCCGACCACGGCGATCGTCCGCAGCGGGGAGGGAGGGGTGTGGGACAGGGGAGTGGCCATCGCGGAACTCCAGGAAGAGTGGTGACGACGAGGAACGCGCCGCACGCGCGAGGACGCGTGCCGGGGCGCGGGGATGCGGGTGTTGCCGGGCTGCGAAGCGCACACGCCCGGTGCCGTCGTGACGGGCGCGCACGCGCCCAGGACGGTCCAGATTGCCGACCGGCCCTGTCCCGGAGCCGGGTCGTGCTCTCGACGGTTGCGTCACCAGACCGTCGCCAGCCGAAGCGCGAGTGGGTAACTCGCTCGTCTGAGCTTAACCAGTGAGTAACGAGCGCGCCAGTGCCGGGCGCCAACTCGCTTTGTGATGTACCTCCCTTCACCGTCATCACGCCCCTACGCTGGGTGTGTGGACGAAGAGTTGCGAGTGCTCACGGAACGCTTACGGCAGGAGTCGCGGGGCGGAGCCGCCTACGAGAGGCTGGTGGGCACCGGGGATCACGACGAGCTGGCCGACGTCCTCACCGCGCCCGGCCAGCCGCTGTGGGCCCGGGAGTTGGCCGCCTACAGGCTGGGAGCCGCCGGGGACCGGAGGGCCTTCGAGTCCTTGGTGCTGCTCCTCAACCACCGCGATCCGCCCCGGTGCGCGGCGGCGGCCGAGGCGCTGGCCATGCTGGGGGACCCGCGGACCGCGCGGGCGGCGGCGGCGCTCGCCACCAACGAGCTCCGCGTCGCCTACGCCCTCCAGCCGGTGCGCCTGCTCGTCCGGTTGCGCGCCCCCGAGTCGGTCCCGGCCCTCATCACCACCCTCGAACGCCGCCTCCGCCCCCACGACCCCTACCGCCGGGTGGCCCTCGCCTGCGTGCAGGGCCTCGGTGCCCTGGCCGACCCCCGGGCCAAACGCGTGCTCACGGAGGCGCTCGCCCACCCGGCCCTCGCGGAGGCCGCGGTGACCGCGCTGGGACTCATCCCGCCTCAGCGGCGGCGGAGTCGAGACCTGACGTAGCGCACCTCGGGAACGGGCGTGCCGTCCTCGGTGCCGTCCGGCCGAAAGCCCGCCCGTTCGTAGAAGCGGCGGGCACGGGTGTTGTCCCGCAGGACCCAGAGCAGCATGCGCGGGTGGGCGACGCTGCGGGCGAGGGCCTCGGCGAGGAGAGCCCGGCCGACACCGGTGCCGAGGTGGGCGGGGTCGGCGTAGAGGGCGTACAACTCGGCGTCCGGCGTGCGGGTTTCGCCGTCCCGGTACGGTCCCACCGCCGCCCAGCCGACGACCTGGCCCGCGCGTTCGGCGACCAGGTGGGTGGTGGGGTCGTCGGGGCGCGTGAGGTGGGCGCGGTGGCGCTCGGCGTCCGCCGCGACGCTCAGCTCGTCCAGGTCGGCCTGGGGCATCAGACCCCGGTAGGCGTGCCGCCAGCCCGTCACGCGGATCTCCGCCACGCGGTCGCAGTCGGAGAGGGCCATCCGGCGGATGGTAAGGGTGTCCACGGCGGGGAGCGTACGGAGGAGCGACGTCCGGCGTCCCCGGGTTTTCCCGGTGCCCGCCGGAAGGGGCGGGCACCGGTGGGGGTCAGGGGCGGAAGCCGAGGAGGCCGTGGAGGGTGGTGCCCTTCGAGGTGGCGGGGGCCGTCCTGGCGTCCAGCGGTTCAGGGGCGGGGGACCTGTCGCAGACCGCGTCCACCTCGCCGCGGCCGCGGGGAACCGTGCCGTCGGTGAGATAGGCGCTGAGGTGGTCGTCCAGGCAGGAGTTCCCGGTGAGGGTGACGCCGTGGTTGCCACCGCCCTGCTCGACGACCAGGCTGGAGCGGGCCAGCAGACGGTGGGTCGTCAGGCCGCCCGAGTACGGGGTCGCCGCGTCGTTCGTCGCCTGGAAGAGCAGGGCCGGGGGGAGCTGGCCGTTGGCGATGCCGACCGGCTCGCGCGGGGGCGTGGGCCAGAACGCGCAGGGCGCGTTGTACCAGGCGTTGTTCCAGGTCATGAAGGGCGACTTGCGGTGGGCCGCCCAGGTGTCCCGCGACCAGCGGCGCCAGTCGCGCGGCCAGGGGGCGTCCCGGCACTGGACGGCCGTGTAGACGCTGTAGTCGTTGTCCCCGCCCGCGTCGACGGCGGCGAAGTTCTCGTACGCCTGCTCCAGTGGCCCGGTGTCCTTGTCGTGCACCCAGGAGGCCAGTGCCTCGGCGAGGTAGGGCCAGTAGCCGTCGTAGTAGGCGCCCGGCATGTAGGTGTCCTCCAGCTCGGCGGCGCCCACCTTGCCGTCCGCGGGGTCCTTCGCCAGCGCGGCCCGCAGCGCGTACCAGTCGGCCTCGATCCGCGCGGGGTCGGTGCCCAGTCCGTACGCCTCGTCGTGCCGGGCGATCCACGCCATCAGGGCCTTGTGGCGGGCGTCGAAGGCGTGGTCCTGGGTGAGGTTGTCCTCGTACCAGACACCGGTCGGGTTCACGATCGAGTCCAGCACCAGGCGGTGCACCCGCGCCGGGAAGAGCTTGGCGTAGACGGCGCCCAGATAGGTGCCGTAGGAGTAGCCGAAGTAGCTGAGGCGGTCGGCGCCCAGGGCCGCGCGGACCGAGTCCAGGTCGCGGGCGGCGGAGACGGTGTCGATGTACGGCAGCACGTCCGCGTGCGCCTTGCCGCAGGCGGCGGCGAAGGACCGCGCCCGGTCCAGGTTCCGCCGCTCCAGTTCGGGCGTGGCCGGGACGGTGTCCGGGCGTACCGGCTCGAAGTGGTCCGGGGAGCAGTTCAGTGCCGGCGTGCTCCTGCCGACACCGCGCGGGTCGAAGCCGATGACGTCGTACTGCGCGGCCACCTTCGCGGGCAGCGCGGAGGCGATGTACCCGGCGAGGCCGAGCCCGCTGCCGCCGGGGCCGCCGGGGTTGACCAGCAGAGGGCCCTGGGAGGTCCTGGCGGTGTGCGGGACGCGGGACAGGGCGAGCGAGATCTGCCGCCCGGCCGGCCGCGCGTGGTCCAGCGGGACCTTCAGGGAGGCGCACTGGAGGGTCGGGTAGTCGCCGGTGCCGCAGTCCTTCCAGGTCAGGGCCGGCGCGGCGGGGGCGGCCTGGACGGGCAGGGCGGTGGCCGAGGCCGCCAGGAGGACGGCCGTCGCGCTCAGCACGGCTGCGCGTGTTCTCATGCGTGGCAACTCCACGGGACGGAGGATGGCGAGGACCCCGGGGGCCGCGGTCCTCGCGGCATCGTCCCCGCAATCCCCGCCCCCTCCAGCCAGCCCGCCCCGTGCTTGACCCGAACGGGTCGCCGGATGCCCTCCGACGCGCTCACATGAGGGTGAGCTGCGTCGGCTCCCGCGCCGCCGGCCGCTCCTCGTGCCGGGCCGGGCCGATGCGCCGGGTGGCGCCCGCGCGGGTCGGGCCGATGCCGTACTCCCGCGCCAGCTCGTGCACCTGGCGGGTGACCCGGCGCTGGTACCAGGTGGGGGCGTAGGAGCCGCCCGCGTACAGCCGCTGGTAACGCGCCACCAGGTGCGGATGGTGCTCGCCCAGCCAGCGCATGAACCACTCCCGCGCGCCGGGCCGCAGGTGCAGCACCAGCGGGGTCACCGAGGTGGCCCCGGACTCGGCGATGGCGCGGACGGTGTCGCGCAGCTGGGCGGGCCGGTCGCTGAGGAAGGGGATCACCGGGGCCATCAGCACCGCGCAGCCGATCCCGTGCCGTCCGAGCGTGCGCACCACGTCCAGCCGCCGCTCGGGTGCCGGTGTGCCCGGTTCCACCGAGCGCCACAGCGCGGGATCGGTGAAGCCCACGGAGACCGAGATGCCGACGTCGGTGACCTCGGCCGCGCGCACCAGCCGGTCGAGGTCGCGCAGGATCAGGGTGCCCTTGGTGAGGACGGAGAAGGGGTTGGCCCGCTCGGCGAGGGCGTCGATGATGCCCGGCATCAGCCGGTACCGGCCCTCCGCGCGCTGGTAGCAGTCCACGTTGGTGCCCATCGCCACGTGCTCCCCGCCCCAGCGCGGCGAGGCCAGCTGGCGGCGCAGCACCTCGGGTGCGTTGACCTTGACCACGATCTGCGAGTCGAAGCCGAGGCCCGTGTCCAGGTCGAGATAGCTGTGCGTCTTGCGGGCGAAGCAGTAGACACAGGCGTGCGAGCAGCCCCGATAGGGGTTCACCGTCCACTCGAACGGCATCCGGGACGCGCCCGGCACCCGGTTCAGGATCGAACGCGCCCGCACCTCGTGGAAGGTGATTCCCGCGAACTCGGGCGTGTCGAAGGTACGGGTGACCACGGCGCCCGCGCCGAACAGCGCGCCGTCGGGGGTCCGGCCGTGACCACCGGACTCGTCGGTCAGGTTCTCCCAGCGCATGACGCCTCCTCGGTAGCTCCGCCCCCACAATAGAACATCTGTTCCCATGATCGGGCGAACCCGGATTTGGAGCCGGGGTGCCGGGGTGGTTGGCTGATCCGAAACGCTGTAGATCAGGTCGTGGAGGAGAGCGATGGCGCAGGTCGAGGCCACTACGGAACGAGTCGTCGCGGCGAACGCCGACAGGGTGTTCGACGCGCTGACCGACTACCGGACCACCCGCCCGAAGCTGCTCCCCGAGCACTTCAGCGAGTACGAGGTCCGCGAGGGCGGCGACGGGGCGGGCACCCTCGTCCACTGGAAGCTCCAGGCCACCAGCAAGCGCGTGCGCGACTGCCTGATGGAGGTCACCGAGCCGGCCCCCGGCGAGCTGGTCGAGAAGGACCGGAACTCCACCATGGTCACCACCTGGCGCGTCACCCCCGCCGGCGAGGGCCGCTCCCGTGTCGTGGCCACCACCACCTGGAAGGGCGCCGGCGGCATCGGAGGCTTCTTCGAGCGCACCTTCGCCCCCAAGGGCCTCGGCCGCATCTACGACTCGGTGCTCGACCGGCTCGCCGCCCAGGTCGAGAGCTGATCCCCGCAGACACCGGCCGGTGCGGGGGGCGTCGCCCCTCTCACCGGTTCGAGTGATCTCCGCCGAGACCGGATTCATGCCGTAACTCGCCGTATGTGTTCGCAGTTGTCGCGTAACGCGGGATGTGCGACAGGTGTGAGCGAGGGGAGCGGTACGTGGGCGGAACGACGCTGGTGAGCGAGGAGCCGGTCACCGGGGAGGTGCCGCCGGCTCCGGTGGGACATCTGGACCCACCGCCCGCAGCGGAACCCGAACTCGGCGCCCGCCAGGTGCGGTTGGTCTTCGTCGGCCTGATGCTCGCGCTCCTGCTGGCCGCGCTGGACCAGATGATCGTGGCCACCGCGCTGCCGAAGATCGTCGGCGAGCTGCACGGCCTGGACAGGATGTCCTGGGCGATCACCGCCTACCTGCTGACCTCCACCATCGGTCTTCCGCTCTACGGCAAGCTCGGTGATCTCTTCGGCCGCAAGGGCGTCTTCCAGTTCGCCATCCTGGTCTTCGTGATCGGCTCCGCGCTCGCCGGTCGCGCGCAGAGCATGGACCAGATGATCGCCTTCCGCGCGGTGCAGGGCATCGGCGCGGGCGGCCTGATGATCGGTGTCCAGGCGATCATCGCCGACATCGTGCCGCCCCGGCAGCGCGGCCGCTACATGGGCCTGATCGGCGCCGCCTTCGGTCTCGCCTCCGTGGCCGGACCGCTGCTCGGCGGCTACTTCACCGATCATCTCTCCTGGCGCTGGTGCTTCTACATCAACGTCCCCTTCGGCCTGGTCACCCTCGCCGTGGTCGCCGCCGTGCTGAAGCTGCCCCGGCCGAGGAAGCGCGCCCGGCTCGACGTGCCCGGTGCGCTGCTGCTCGCCGCCGCCTCGACGTGCCTGGTCCTGCTGACCAGTTGGGGCGGGACCGAGTACGCCTGGGACTCCAGGGAGATCATCGGCCTCGGCGCGGGCGCGCTCGCCGCGGTGATCCTGTTCGTCGTGGCGGAGCGGTTCGCCGCCGAACCCCTCATCCCGCCAAGACTGTTCCGGGACTCGGTCTTCAACGTCGCCGGCCTGGTCGGACTGGTCATCGGGGTCGCCCTGTTCGGCGCGGCCAGCTATCTGCCGACATTCCTCCAGATGGTCGACGGCGCGAGCGCCACCGAGTCCGGCCTGCTGATGCTGCCCATGATGGCGGGCATCGTGGGTGCCTCGGTCGTGGGCGGCCAGCTCATCAGCCGCACCGGCCGCTACAAGGTCTACCCGGTGATCGGTGCCGCGCTCGCCGCGCTCGGCATGTGGCTGCTGTCCCGGCTGGAGACCGACACCCCCCGGCTGTCGTACAGCGTCTGGATGGGCGTCCTCGGCACCGGCATCGGCCTGGTCATGCCCGTGCTGGTGCTCGCGGTGCAGAACTCCGTACGCCCCGCCGACCTCGGCACCGCCACCAGCGCCAACAACTACTTCCGGCAGATCGGCGGCAGCGTCGGCGCCGCCATCTTCGGCACCCTCTTCGCCGACCGGCTCGGCGACGCGCTGCGCGAGGACCTCCCGCCGGACGCCTCGGCCGCGCTGCCCGACCCCGAGGCGATCACCCCGCAGCTCGTGCACGCGCTGCCCCCGGCGCTGCGGGACGCCTACATCCACGCCTACGCCGACGCGATGCCGCGGATCTTCCTGTACCTGGTCCCGGTGCTCGTCCTCGGCCTGATCATCGCCTTCTTCCTCAAGGAGAAACCCCTGGTGTCCCAGCACGCCCCCACCGCCACCGACCCGGACACCGTGCCGGGCATCCCCGTACCGCCCCAGATCCGCGCGCAGCACACGGCCGGGATCGCGGTCTGCGGCACGGTCCAGCACCCGGACGGCACCGTGGTGCCCCGTGCCGCGCTCACCCTCATCGACGTCGGCGGGGTGCAGATCGGCCGGGGCGCCAGCGGTGACGACGGCCGCTACGCGCTGGCCACCCCCGGCGCCGGCTCCTACGTGCTCATCGCCGCGGCCGGCGGACACCAGCCGCAGGCCGTGTCCGTCACCGTCGGCGAACGCCCCGTCGAGCTGGACGTGGTCCTCGGCGGCGCCGGCCGCCTCGCGGGCTCCGTGCTCACCGCCGACGGCAGCCCCGTACGCGACGCCACCGTCACGCTCACCAACGTGCACGGCGAGGTGGTCGCCGCCACCCGCAGCGGCCGTGAGGGCGGGTACGTCATCGGCGAGCTGGTCGCGGGGGAGTACACCCTCGCCGCCAGCGCCCCCGCCTTCCGTCCGGCCGCCCTCCCCGTCACCGTCCAGGCGTCCCGCGAGACCCGGCAGGACGTCGAACTCGCGGGCGGCGCGGTGCTGAAGGGCACCGTCCGGGCCGGGGGAGGGCGCGCCGTCGAGGACGCCCGGGTGACCCTGCTCGACGCCGCCGGGAACGTGGTGGACACCCTCACCACGGGGCCCGACGGCACCTTCCGCTTCGTCGACCTCTCCTCCGGCGAGTACACCGTCATCGCGGCCGGTTACCCGCCGGTCGCCACGGTCCTCCAGGTCGCGGGCGGCGGCCGCACCGAGCGTGACCTGCAGCTGGGGCACGAGGACTGAGGACAGGGCCCTCCCGGACCGGCGAGTGTCCCCGGGACGGAATTCGCGGTTTGCCACACACGGCGACATGACTCCCCCGTACCGTAGTGGCGGGCGGCACTGATCGTTCGCGTACAGCCGTGGGGGGAGAGGGCCTTGGTCATGGACCGTGGCAGCGAGCGGGACGCGTCGCCGGGCCGTGGTGCGGAGAACCCCGCGGCGGGCCGGATTCCGCTGGCCGTGGTGATCGTCGACCGCGCCGGCCTGGTGTCGCACTGGAGCAGCGGGGCCGGGCGGATGTTCGGCCCGGGCCGGGAGGCGGCCGTCGGGCAGCCCGTGGCCGACCTGCTGCCCGTCACCGGTGCCCTGCCGGACGACCTCCAGGAGGGCACGCCCGACGACGTCGACGGCCCCGGCCTGGAGACCTCCCTCGGCGTCCACACCGGCTACCCCACCGCGGGCCGTGCCCGGCTCACCCCTGCCGGGGGCGGGGGCGACGAGCGGCTCGACGTGCTGTGGTGGGCCTATCCGCTGGTCGGGCCGGGCCCCTCGCGGCTGCTGGTGCTCGCCGCCGACGCCACCCGGCTGCGCGAGGCGCGTGGCCACCCGGACGAGAGCGCCGAACGCATCGCGCCCGGCTTCGCCCGCCACACCGAACTGCCCACCGCCGCGGACCTGGAGCGCAGGCTCCCCGAGATCCTGCCCAACATGGGCCCCGGACTCAGCGCCCGCATCGTCTCCCAGATCCTCGAACTCGGCTATCCGGTAATGGAGTTCAGCCAGTCCGAGCGGGTGCCCGTCACCCCGTACTGGGGAGTGCCGCGGCGCCCCGGCCGCACCGACAGCCTTGTCCCGCGCCCCCGCCCCGAGCCCCTGATACCGGCCGACGCCCTGGCCGACCTTGAGTACGCGGCCGTACGGGAGCGGCTGGAGTTCCTCAACGAGGTCAGCTCCGCCATCGGCACCTCCCTCGACCTCGGGGAGACGATCCGCGAGGTCACCAGCGCGGCCGTACCCCGGTTCGCGGACTTCGCCGGCACCCATCTGCGCTCCGCCGTCCTCGCGGGCGAGGGCTTCCCCGACGGGCCGCCCGACGCCAGCACCCTGATGCACCGGGTCTGGGTCGAGCACAACGACGAGCCCGGCCGCTGGGACGACACCGTGCCGGTCGGCGAGGCGTTCGCCTTCCCCGAGCACACCCCGTTCTACCAGTGCATGGTCACCGGCGAACCGGTGCTCATCCCGAGGATCAGCGACGAGCTGGGCGACCGGATCTCCGGCGAGTTCGAGAAGCGGGACCTCCGCCCGCTCATCAACGGCCGCTCCCTGCTGATCGTCCCGCTCAAGGCGCGCAACGTGGTCCTCGGCTTCATGGTGCTGCTGCGCCGCGCCGACCGGCTGCCCTTCGACGGCATGGACCGCACCACCGGCGCCGAACTCGCCGCACGCGCCGGGCTGGTACTCGACAACGCGCGCATGTACACGTACCAGGAGAACGTCGCGGAGACCCTCCAGGACAGCATGCTGCCGCAGGTCGCCCCCCGCATGGCCGGGTGCGACGTGGCTACCCGCTACCTGCCCGGCACCCTGCTCGGCCGGATCGGCGGCGACTGGTTCGACACCGTGAAACTGCCCGGTTCGCGCACCGCCCTGGTCGTCGGTGACGTGATGGGTCACGGACTCCACTCGGCCGCCATGATGGGCCAGTTGCGCACCGCGGTGCAGACCATGGCGGCCATGGAGACCCCGCCCGCCCAACTGCTGCGGAACCTCGACGACCTGGCCCGCCGGCTGGGCGAGAACTACCTCGCCACCTGTCTCTACGCCGTCTACGACCCGATCCGCGGTGAGCTGCGGATGGCCAACGCCGGGCACATCCCGCCCGTGCTGGTCCGCGCGGCGGACGGCGGCAGCGAACTGCTCGAACTGCCCACCGGCGCGCCCGTCGGCGTCGGCGGGGTGCCCTTCGAGGCGGTCACGGTACGGGTCGCGCCCGGCGACCGGCTGGTGCTGTGCACGGACGGCCTGGTCGAGGTGCGCGGCTCCGACATCGGGGAGGGGCTGGCCGCGCTCTGCGAGTCCGCCGCGCACCCGGCCGCCTCCATGGACGCCGCCTGCGACACCATCATCCGCGCCCTCAACACCCGTGGCGGCCGCAAGGACGACGTGGCCCTGCTGATGGCCCGGCTCAACGGCATCCCCGACGACCACGTGGCCCGGTGGCACCTCGAGTCCGACCCGCGCGAGGTGTCCCGCGCCCGGCACCTGGTCCGCGAGCGCCTGCTGGAATGGGGGCTGCCTCAGGCGGTGGACACCGCGCTGCTGCTGGTCAGCGAGGTCGTCACCAACGCGGTGCGGCACGGCGGGACAGGACCGGTCGGGCTGCGCGTGGTCCGTGCCGGGGACCTGCTGTTCGAGGTCACGGACGGGGAGCCGGAGCTGCCCGGCATGCGCACCGCCGGACCGGACGACGAGGCGGGCCGGGGGCTCGGCGTGGTCGACCGGCTGGCGAAGGAGTGGGGCGCCACGACGAGCGGGCACCGCAAGACGGTGTGGTTCGAGCAGGCGCTGATCCCGTAGAAGCGCCCTTGGACCCCTTGCCCGGGGGCAGTAGGCGCGGTATCCCGATCATGGCACCGACCCCGGGGAGATCGCAGTGAACGTTTCCGACGACTACCGCTCCAACTGGGAGAGCTACTGGCGGGAGACCTCCGAGGAGCGGGGGGACGCGATCTGGGACTCCGACCCCTCGCTGACCGCCGAGCCCCACAGCGATCTCCTCCTGCCGCACGCCGAGGCCGGCCGCGTCATCGTGGACCTCGGCTGCGGAAACGGCACCCAGACCCGCCACCTCGCCACCCGGTTCGCCCGCGCGGTCGGCGTGGACCTCTCGGACGCCGCGATCGACCACGCCCGCCGTGCCACGGCGGGCGCCGCCGCCGAGTTCGAGCAGCTCGACCTCACCGACACCGGCGCCGTGCGAGACCTGCACGACCGGCTCGGGGACAGCAACGTCTACATGCGCGCCGTCATCCACCAGAGCGAGCCCGCCGCCCGGCCCCTGGTCGCCGCCGCCGTGGCCGAGCTGCTCGGGCAGGAGGGCCGCGCCTTCGTCGTGGAACTGACCTCCGCCTCTCGTGACGTCCTCCAGCGGGCGGCCGCCGGCCCCGACGGACCGCCGCCCAAGCTCCGCCGCGTCCTCCACCACCACCTCAAGCCCGCGGACGCGGGGGACGAGGAGATCCCCCGCCTGCTGGCCGAGGCGGGCCTGAAGATCCTGGCCACCGGCGAGACGGTCCTGCCGCAGACCGAGCACTTCCCGGACGGCACCCGCATCGACCTGCCGGCCAGATGGTTCGTGCTCGCGCGCGAGTGAGGACCGGCGGGGTTGTTCCCCTGGATCAGGCCGGACCCCGCGAGCCCGGCCTGATCCGGACGAGAGGCCCTGGTGCCGGGCGGCGGGGACCGGGTCGTAGCCGCCGCCGGGCCGGGCGCGTAACCTGCGCGGCATGAAGATCCTCATCAGTGCCGACATGGAAGGCGCCACCGGGGTCACCTGGCCCGCCGACGTGCTGCCGGGGACGCCGCAGTGGGAGCGGTGCCGGGGAATGTTCACCTCCGACGTGAACGCCGCCGCCCAGGGCTTCTTCGACGGCGGGGCCGACCAGGTGCTCGTCAACGAGGCGCACTGGAGCATGCGCAACCTGCTGCTGGAGAAGCTGGACGAGCGGGTCGAGATGCTGACCGGCCGTCACAAGGCGCTTTCCATGGTGGAGGGCGTCCAGCACGGTGACGTCGACGGCATCGCGTTCATCGGCTACCACGCGGGCGCCGGCATGGAGGGCGTCCTCGCCCACACCTACCTCGCCAACCAGATCACCGGTGTGTGGCTGAACGACGTGCGCGCCAGCGAGGGCCTGCTCAACGCGTATGTCGTCGCGGAGTACGGGGTGCCCGTGGTCCTGGTCACCGGGGACGACCTGGCCTGCGAGGACGCGCTCGGCTACGCGCCCGGGGCGCTGAAGGTCGCGGTCAAGGACCACGTGTCGCGGTACGCGGCCGTCTGCCGCACCCCGGCCCGCACCGCCGCCGGCATCCGCGCGGCGGCCAAGGAGGCTGCGCGGCTCGCGGTGCGCCAGGAACCCTCGGACCAGGGGCCGTTCACCGTCGCCGTGGAGTTCGACGCCGAGCACCTGGCGATGGCCGTCACCGTGGTGCCGGGGGTCGCGCGGATCGGGGAGCGGAAGGTGGCTTACACCAACGGCACGATGTTCGATGCAATTCGCACGTTCAAGGCGGTCACCACGATCGCCTCGGCCGCCGTGGAGGAGCAGTATGGCTGACCAGCGCGCGCTGGACGAGGTGGTCGAGTTCACCTCCGAACTGATCCGGATCGACACCACCAACCGGGGCGGCGGCGACTGCCGGGAGCGGCCCGCCGCCGAGTACGCGGCCGAACGGCTCGCCGATGCCGGGCTCGAACCGCTGCTGCTGGAGCGGACGCCGGGGCGCGGCAACGTCGTCGCCCGGGTGCCGGGCACCGACCCGTCCGCCGACGCGCTGCTGGTCCACGGCCACCTGGACGTGGTGCCCGCCGAGGCCGCCGACTGGAGCGTGCACCCGTTCTCCGGCGAGGTCCGCGACGGTGTGGTCTGGGGGCGCGGTGCCGTCGACATGAAGAACATGGACGCGATGATCCTGGCCGTGCTGCGCGGCTGGGCCCGGCAGGGCGTGCGGCCGCGCCGGGACCTCGTCATCGCCTTCACCGCCGACGAGGAGGCCAGCGCGGAGGACGGCTCCGGCTTCCTCGCCGACCGGCACCCCGAACTGTTCGAGGGCTGCACGGAGGCCGTCGGGGAGTCCGGCGCCTTCACCTTCCACGACGGCACCGGGCGCGAGATCTACCCCGTCGCGGCGGGGGAGCGGGGCACCGGCTGGCTGCGGCTCAGCGCGGGAGGCCGCGCCGGGCACGGCTCCAAGGTGAACCAGGAGAACGCGGTGACCCGGCTCGCCGCCGCCGTCACCCGCATCGGCGAGCACCGGTGGCCGCTGCGGATCACCCCGACCGTGCGGGCCGCGCTCACCGAACTCGCCGCACTGTACGGCGTGGAGGCCGACTTCGACGACATCGAACGGCTGCTGGACAAGCTCGGCCCGGCCGCCAGGCTGGTCGAGGCGACCGTCCGCAACAGCTCCAACCCGACCATGCTGGAAGCCGGTTACAAGGTCAACGTCATCCCCGGCGAGGCCCACGCGCACATCGACGGACGCTTCCTGCCCGGCGGCGAGGAGGAGTTCGAGTCCACCCTGGACCGGCTCACCGGACCGGACGTCGACTGGGAGTACGTGCACCGCGAGGTCGCCCTCCAGGCCCCGGTGGACGCGCCGCTGTTCGGCAGGATGCGGTCCGCCGTCGAGGAGTTCGCGCCCGGTGCGCACGTCGTCCCGTACTGCATGTCCGGCGGCACCGACGCCAAGCAGTTCTCCCGGCTCGGCATCGCCGGCTACGGGTTCGCCCCGCTGCGGCTGCCCGAGGGGTTCGACTACCAGGCACTGTTCCACGGCGTGGACGAGCGGGTGCCCGTGGAGGCGCTCCGGTTCGGCGTCCGCGTCCTCGACCGCTTCCTGCGGACGGCCTGACGACATGGGGGAAGAGATGAGGGTCCTGCCGTACGGATCGTGGCCGTCGCCGATCGACGCGGAGCTCGCCGCCGCGCACGACGGACACCCCGAGTGGGTGGGGTTCGTCGGGGACGAGGTCTGGTGGACCGAGCCCCGGCCGGCCGAGGGCGGCCGCCGCGCGCTGGTGCGCCGCACGGCCGCCGGCGCCGAGGAGGTGGTGCTGCGGCCGCCGTGGAACGTGCGCAACCGCGTCCACGAGTACGGCGGCCGCCCCTGGACCGCCGCCCCCGGCACGGACCGCCCGCTGGTCGTCTTCACCCACTTCGCCGACCAGCGGCTCTACCGCTACGAGCCCGGCGGCGAGCCGGTGCCGCTGACCCCGCTCTCCCCGGTCGGCGGCGGACTGCGCTGGTCGGAACCGGAGCTTGACCCGGAGCGCGGCGAAGTCCGGTGCGTGATGGAGGAGTTCACCGGCGAGGGCAGCGGCGACGTACGGCGCGTGCCGGCCGCCGTACCGCTGGACGGGTCGGCCGCCGAGGACCGCTCGGCGGTGCGTGAACTCACCGCCGAGCGGCACCGGTTCGTCACCGGAGCTCGGGTGTCCCCGGACGGCCGCCGGGCCGCCTGGCTCGCCTGGGACCATCCGCGCATGCCCTGGGACGGCACCGAACTGCTCGTCGCGGAGATCGGCGACGACGGCAGGTTCCGGGACGTGCGCACGGTCGCCGGCGGCGCTGCCGAGGCCGTCGCGCAGGTGGAATGGGCGCCGGACGGACGGCTGCTGTACGTGAGCGACCGGGACGGCTGGTGGAACCTGTACCGGGACGGCGCCCCGCTGTGCCCGCGCCAGGAGGAGTTCGGCGGACCGCTGTGGAAGCCCGGCCAGCGCTGGTTCGTCCCGCTGGCGAACGGGCTGCTCGCGGTGCTGCACGGACGGGGGTCCGCCGTGCTCGGGATACTCGACCCGGAGACCGGCGAGATCGCCGACGCGGCCGGTCCCTGGACCGAGTTCGACTCCTCCCTCGCCGCTCACGGCAGCCGGGTCGCGGCCATCGGCGCGAGTCCGCGCACCGGGTACGAGGTGATCGAGCTGGACACCGGCACCGGACGCGCCCGCACGGTCGGCGCCCGGCACCGGGACCCCGTCGACCCCGCGTACTACCCCGAGCCGGAGGTCCGCACCTTCACCGGACCCGGTGGCCGCGAGGTGCACGCGTACGTCCACCCGCCCCGGAACCCCGGAGCGACCGGCCCCGACGACGAGTTGCCGCCCTACGTGATCTGGGCGCACGGCGGCCCGACCAGCCGCGTCCCGCTCGTGCTGGACGTCGCCATCGCCGCCTTCACCTCGCGCGGCATCGGCGTCGCCGAGGTCAACTACGGTGGCTCCACCGGGTACGGGCGCGCATACCGCGAGCGGCTGCGGCACCAGTGGGGCGTGGTCGACGTCGAGGACTGCGCGGCGGTGGCCCTCGCGCTGGCCGAGGAGGGCACGGCCGACCGGAACCGGCTGGCGATCCGGGGCGGCAGCGCGGGCGGCTGGACCACCGCCGCCTCCCTGACCGGCACCGACGTCTACGCCTGCGGCACGATCAGCTACCCGATCCTGGACCTCACCACCTGGGGCCCGGGCCGCACCCACGACTTCGAGTCCCGCTACCTGGAGTCCCTGGTCGGCCCCTTCGCCGAGGTCCCCGACCGCTACACCGAGCGCTCGCCCGCAAACCGCGCCGACCGGCTCACCGCCCCCTTCCTGCTCCTCCAGGGGCTGGACGACGTGATCTGCGCGCCCGAGCAGTGCGAGCACTTCCTCGACCGCGTCGCGGGCCGGGGCGTCCCGCACGCCTACCTGACCTTCGCCCAGGAGGGCCACGGCTTCCGCCGCGCCGACACCATGGTCCGCGCGCTGGAAGCCGAACTCTCGCTGTACGCGCAGGTGTTCGGATTCGACCTGCCCGGCGTCCCGGAACTGGAGCTCGGCACGTGAAGCAACTCCTCCGCCCGGCCCGGCTCGCTCCCGGCGCCCGGGTGGCCGTGATCGCGCCCAGCGGGCCGGTGCCCGAGGAGCGGCTGCGCGCGGGTCTCGCCGTGCTGCGCGGCTGGGGCCTCGACCCGGTCGCCGCCCCCCATGTGCTGGACCGGCACGGCCAGTTCGGCTACCTCGCGGGCACCGACGCCGACCGGGCCGAGGACCTCCAACGGGCCTGGTGCGACCCTTCGGTCGACGCGGTGCTCTGCGCGCGCGGCGGCTACGGCGCCCAGCGGATGGCCGGCCTGCTCGACTGGGAGGCGATGCGCGCGGCCGGCCCCAAGGTGTTCGTGGGCTTCAGTGACATCACCGCCCTGCACGAGGCGTTCGCCACCCGCCTGGGCCTCGTCACCCTGCACGGGCCGATGGCCGCCGGGATCGACTTCATCGGCAGCGCACGCGCCCGCGACCACCTGCACGCCACCCTCTTCGCCCCGGAGAAGGTCCAGCGGATCACCACCGAGGGCCAACCCCTCGTCCCCGGAAGCGCCCGGGGCACCACCCTCGGCGGCTGTCTCTCGCTCCTCGCGGCGGAGCTCGGCACCCCGCACGCCCGCCCCTGTGCCCGCGGCGGACTGCTCTGCCTGGAGGACGTCGGTGAGGAGACGTACCGCCTGGACCGCTACCTCACCCAGCTCCTGCGCGCCGGCTGGCTGGACGAGGTCCGCGGCGTCCTCCTCGGCTCGTGGCAGGACTGCGGCCCCTACGACTCCCTCCGCCCGATGCTCGCCGACCGGCTGGCTCCGCTGGGCGTCCCGGTGCTGGAGGACGCCGGGTTCGGGCACTGCCGGGACGCCCTGACGATCCCCTTCGGCATGGCGGCCGAACTGGACGCGGACGCCGCCACCCTGACCCTGGAGGAGCCCGCGCTGCGGTGACCTCCGGCCAGGGGGCGGGCGTAGGCTGGCCCGATGCCCCACACCGCACCCCACTACCTCGCCCAGGGCCACCGCGTGGCCGTCCGCCGGTTCCGGCCGGAGGACGGGGACGAGTTCACCGCGCGGGCCAGGGAGAGCAAGGATCTGCACCGGCCGTGGCTGGTGGTGCCCGACAGCGACGAGGCCTACGCCGCCTACGCCGGGCGGCTGACGGGGGACCCGGGACGGGCCGGGTTCCTCGTGTGCGAGAGGGCCGGCGGGGGCATCGCCGGGTTCATCAACATCAACAACATCGTCCGGGGCGGCTTCCAGTGCGGGGCGCTCGGGTACGGGGCGTTCGCGCACGCGGCCGGGCGGGGGCTGATGCGGGAGGGGCTGGAGCTGGTGATCGGGTACGCCTTCGGGCCGCTCGGGCTGCACCGGCTGGAGATCAACGTGCAGCCCGGCAACACCGCGTCCATCGCGCTCGCGCGGGGTGCCGGGTTCCGGCTGGAGGGGTTCTCGCCCGCGATGCTCCAGGTCGACGGCGAGTGGCGCGACCACGAGCGATGGGCCCTCACCACCGAGATGCGCAGCTGAGTCCCCGCTCAGGCCCCCGACTGGTCGGCGTACTCGAAGATGGTGCCGTCCGGGTGCATCACCAGCAGGTTCCGGCCCACCGGAGTCGGCACCGGGCCCGCGACGATCTGCGCGCCCAGGTCGTCGAGCAGTCGGTGCGCCTCCTCGACGTCCTTCACGGCGATCGTCGCCGTCACCTTGCGCAGCACCTCCAGCTCCGCCTCCGGCCCGCTCATCAGCAGGAACGATCCGATGGCGGCGACTCGCACCCCGCCGCGCTCGAAGCGCAGCGCTGTCGTGCCCACCAGCCGCTCGTAGAACGGGACCGCGGTCTCCAGGTCGTCGACGCAGATGCGCAGGGTGGCGCCAAGAATCTCCATGTCCAGGAGCCTAGTTGGGCCGGCGGGGTGCGCACAGGCCGTCGCCGCGCATCGCGGGCCCGCGCGGCGGCCGGGTGACGCGGAGGTGGTTTGGGTGCCGTCACCCCGGTTACGCGGAAGACCTCGGACGAACCACGCCACCCTGGCGCCCACAGTCGGTCACAGAGCGTGACGGTCCGGGGTTCGCCGGGGGCCGGGCGGCCCGCCCGGTGTGCCGAGGACCGTCCGAGTCGACTCGGACCCGCGGAAAGGAGACCCATGAACAACGACGAACTCGCCGAACTCGGGCAGCAGTTGCGGGTGGACAGCGTCCGCGCCGCGGATGCCGCGGCATCCGGACACCCCACCTCCTCGATGTCCGCCGCCGACCTGATGGCCGTGCTGCTCGCCAACCATCTGCGCTACGACTTCGAACGCCCCGACCATCCCGCCAACGACCGCTTCGTCCTCTCCAAGGGACACGCCTCCCCTCTGATGTACGCGGTCTTCAAGGCGGCCGGTGCCGTCGACGACGCCGAACTGCTCACCTTCCGCAAGCTCGGCAGCCGCCTCGAGGGCCACCCGACCCCGCGCCGGCTGCCCTGGGTGGAGACGGCCACCGGCTCCCTCGGCCAGGGCTTCCCGGTCGGTGTCGGCATCGCGCTCGCGGGCAAGCGGCTGGACCACTGCGACTACCGGGTCTGGGTGGTGTGCGGTGACAGCGAGATGGCCGAGGGCTCGGTCTGGGAGGCCGCGGAGGCCGCCGCGTACGACAGGCTGGACAACCTCACCGTCATCGTGGACGTCAACCGGCTCGGCCAGCGCGGCCAGACCAGGCACGGCCACGACCTGGACGCCTACGCCCGCCGTTTCCAGGCGTTCGGCTGGCACACCGTGGAGGTCGACGGCCACGACGTCGCCGCGATCGACCGCGCCTACGGCGAGGCCGAGTCGACCAAGGGCCGTCCCACCGCGATCATCGCCCGCACCCTCAAGGGCAAGGGCGTCGCCGCGGTGGAGGACCAGGAGGGCAAGCACGGCAAGCCGCTGCCCGACGCCGAGGAGGCCGTCCAGGAGCTGGGCGGTCCCCGCGACCTCCGCGTCCACGTCAGCGAGCCGCCCGCCGCGACCGGGCGGAAGCGGGAGCACGGGCCGCTGACCCTGCCCCGCTTCGACAAGGGCGAGGAGGTCGCCACCCGCGACGCCTTCGGCAAGGCGCTGGCCGCACTCGGTTCCGCGCGCGGCGACGTCGTCGCCCTGGACGGCGAGGTCGGCGACTCCACCCGCACCGGTGTCTTCGCCGAGGAGCACCCCGAGCGCTTCTTCGAGTGCTTCATCGCCGAGCAGCAGATGGTCGCCTCGGCGGTCGGCATGTCGGCACGCGGCTGGCAGCCCTACGCGTCCACCTTCGCGGCCTTCTTCAGCCGCGCCCACGACTTCGTGCGCATGGCCTCCATCAGCGACGCCTCGATCAACCTGGTCGGCTCGCACGCGGGCGCGGCCATCGGGCAGGACGGGCCCTCGCAGATGGGCCTTGAGGACCTGTCGATGTTCCGGTCCGTGTACGGCTCCACCGTGCTCTACCCCTGCGACGCCAACCAGACCGCCCGTCTCGTCGCGTCCATGGCCGACCTGGACGGCATCCGCTACCTGCGCACCTCGCGCGGCGAGAGCCCGGTGATCTACGACGCCGACGAGGAGTTCCCCGTCGGCGGCAGCAAGGTGCTGCGCTCCAGCGAGGAGGACCGGCTGACGATCGTGGCGGCCGGGGTCACCGTGCGGGAGGCGCTGACGGCCGCCGACAGGCTCGCGGAGGAGGGCATCAGGGTCCGGGTCGTCGACCTGTACTCGGTCAAGCCCGTCGACGTGGAGACGCTGCGCCGGGCCGCCGACGACACCGGACTGCTGGTGACGGTCGAGGACCACCACGAGGAGGGCGGCATCGGCGACGCGGTCATGGAAGCCTTCACCGACGGGCGTCCGGTACCGCGCCTGGTCCGCCTCGCGGTCCGGATCATGCCGGGTTCCGCCGCGCCGGACGAGCAGTTGCACGCGGCCGGCATCGACGCCGCGAACATCGCGGCCACCGCGCGACTGCTGGTCGGCGAGGCCGTGGTGAGCTAGGGCCTCTCGTCCGGATCAGGCCGGAACCTGCCGACGGCGTGCGTCGCGTAACGCGGCGCCCGCCGTCGTGCTCAGGCGGGCTTGCGGCACAGGATCTCGCCGTTGAGGACCGCGAACCAGCCGTCCTCCCGCCGCCCCCACTCCCGCCACGCCCCGGACACCGCGCGCAGCTCCTCGGGGGTGGCGTGGCCGCCCTCCACCGCGCGGTCCGCGTAGGCGGAGGCGAGCGTACGGTCCGCCCACAGCCCGCTCCACCAGGCGCGTTCCTCGGAGGTGGCGTACGTCCAGGTGCCGGAGGTGGCCGCGATGTCGCTCAGCCCGGCCGCCAGCGCCCAGCTCCGCAGGCGCCGCCCGGCGTCCGGTTCACCGCCGTTGGCCCGCGCCACCCGCCGGTACAGCTCCCGCCAGTCGTCCAGGCCGGGTACGGCCGGGTACCAGGCCATGGCCGCGAAGTCCGCGTCGCGCACCGCGATCAGCCCGCCGGGCCGGGTCACCCGGACCATCTCGCGCAGCGCCCCCACCGGGTCACCCACGTGCTGGAGCACCTGATGGGCGTGGACCACGTCGAAGGTGCCGTCGGGGTGGTCGAGAGCGTGCACATCGCCGACCTCGAAGTCCACGTTGGTCAGACCTCGCGCGGCCGCGGTGGCGCGGGCCTGCTCCAGGACGCCGGGGGCGCGGTCGGCGCCCGTCACCCGGCCGTCGGGGACCAGCGCGGCGAGGTCGGCTGTGATGGTGCCGGGGCCGCAGCCGATGTCGAGGACGCGCATGCCCGGTTCGAGCGAACCGAGCAGATAGGCGGCCGAGTTGGCGGCGGTGCGCCAGGTGTGCGAACGCAGCACCGACTCGTGGTGCCCATGGGTGTAGACGGCGGTCTCGCGGGTCTCCGGCATGACGTCAGCCCCTTCGGCGATTCGGCCGCGGCGGCGGAGGACACCGCGGCCGTGATACGCCGAACGGTACGCCTGTGAACCGGATACTGAGATCCGCGTTTCGCGATACGGACTGACGGATCGTCAGGAGACGTGCGGGCGGGGGCTGTACGCCGTGAGGATCTCCGGCAGCTTCTCCACCGTCACCGTGCCGGACACCGAGGTGACCTCGCCGTCGTACGCCAGCGGGGTGCCCGGCGCGAGGCACGACAGGCGCAGCCGGCCGAGCTGGACCGCCGCGTGGCCCTGCGACCGGCTGAGCGGGCCCGCCACGGCAGCCGCCAGCAGACGCAGCGCCGGCCAGCCGCTGCCGTGCACCACCCGCACGTCGAGCGGGCCGTCCGACAGCTCCGTACGACGCCCGGCGCCCAGGCCGCTGCGGCGGTAGACGCCGTTGCCGACGAACAGCATCCACAGCGGATGCCGCTTGCCGGACGCCTCGACCACCAGCGGATGCCGGTCCGCGCGCAGCACCTTCACCGCGCCCAGCACCCCGGCCGCCCAGCCGCCGATCCGCGGCGACCAGTGCTCGCGCTCGCGCACCAGCTCCGGGTAGACGCCCAGGCTCAGCGTGTTCAGGAAGACTCCGGAGCGGCCGTCGGCGGTGAACCTGCCGACGTCGACCTGCACCGCCTCGCCCGCGCGGACGGCGGCGGCCAGCCCGGCCGTGTCCTCCACCCCGAGGTCGTACGCGAAGTGGTTCAGAGTGCCGCCGGGCAGCACCGCCAGCGGCAGCCCGTGCAGCAGGGCCACTTCGGCGCCCGCGTTCACCGTGCCGTCGCCGCCGCACACCCCGAGAACGCGCGCCCGGGCCGCCGCCTTGTCCAGCTCGGCCCGCACCTGAGCCGGCTCGCACTCCACGATCTCCGCCAGCGGCAGCGCGTCGTGCAGCGCACGCACCCGGTCCGCGGTGCCCGAGGCGCGGTTGGCGACCATCACCAGGCCCTCGCCCTCCGGCAGCGCCGGGGCGTCCGCCCGCGGCCGGGCCACCGGACGGGCCGCCGCCCGAGTCGGCACCAGTTTGCGCACCACGAACGCCGCCCCGATGCCGAGCGCCGCACCGGCCAGCACGTCGCTCGGGAAGTGCGCACCGGTGTACACCCGCGACGTCGCCACCGAGAACGCCACCGGCGCCACCACCGCGCCCCACGCCGGGGACTCCAGCGCCACCCCGGCCGCGAACGCGGCGGCCGAGGCGGAGTGGCCCGACGGGAAGGAGGTGGTGATGGGCTGCCGCTTGAGCCGGCGGGACAGCGGCACCGGGTCCAGCACCGGGCGGGTGCGGCGCACCGACCGCTTGCCGAGCGTGTTGACGGTCAGCGAGGCCAGGCTCAGCGAGGCCAGGCCCCGCACGGCCGCCCGGCGCGCCCTCGGGGTGCGGGTGGCGGCGATCGCGCCGGCCGCCGCGAACCACAGCACGCCGTGGTTGGCGCTCCGGCTCAGGCGGGGCAGCACCTTGCGCGCGCCGGGCCAGTTCCGCCGGGCGGCCGCCTCGAAGAGCCGGGCGTCGGCAGTGAGGAGCCGGCGCAGGACGTTGCGGCCGGTGGCCTGGACAGCGGTGAGGTCGACATCTGCGCTCATGCTCGACCCCCTACCCCGAAGCGCGCTCTTCTTGTGCCGCCGTCGGGGTACCCGCGCGGAGGCCGCGGGAGCGGGATCTTCGTACAGTGGAGCTCAGGACCAGTGGACCTGCAACCAGGACCTGAAGGACCGCGGACACGACGAGCGGGGGCACCACCATGACCGGAGTCGACCCCAGCCGACTGGACGACCAGCAGCTCATGAAAGAGCTGGAGACGATCCACCGCACACGCCACGACACCCTGCTGTACGGCTCGAACGACGCCCTGCGCGCCCACAACGAACGCATGGCCCAGCTGGAGGGCGAGTACCTGCGCCGCAATCCGCGCCGCCTGGTCAGCGCGGGCCGCACCCGTGAGGGCGCCCGCGAGCGCGGCTGCGGGGAGCCGGGGCAGGCGTGAGATCCGGAGCGGCTCCCGGGGCCGGTGTCACCCGTTGGGCGGCGTCCGTGTCCCGCGAATGGGGTCCGGCGGCGGGCGGGGCGGCGCTCCGGGGGCTCTGATGGCAGCGAGGGCACGGCACGCGTGCCCCGACCGCCGTACCGCCGAGGAGCCCGCCCCATGCGCCGCACCGTTAGCGCCCTCTCCACCGCCGCCGCCCTGGCCGGCGCCGCGCTCGTCATGGCCGGCCCCGCGTCCGCCGAGTCGGCCGCGCCCTGCGGGGACCCCGCCGCCTCCGCGCCCAGGTCGCCGGGCGACTCCCACGGCGCCCCGCTGCCCGGAGCGCCGTACCTGAGCGCGCCGCCCACCGGCCCGGCGCGCAGCGGTGGCACGAAGGACTGCGCGGAGGGCTCGGCCGGGAAGACGGGCCAGGACGGGGAGGACTCGGCCTGGGGCGACGCGGAGCAGGACGCCCAGGACCGGGACCCCGGCACGGCCGAGAACGCCCCGCCCACCGTGGAGCACGGCGTGCAGGCCGGGGTGGGCGGCACGTTCTCCGACTCCGTGCCGGCCCTCGCCGCGGGCAGCGCGCTGATCGCCGCGGCGGCCGCGGGAGCCGGGTACCGGCTGTACGGCCGCAGGCGACCGGCCGGCCGCTGACACCGGCACCCGAGGCCGCCGTGACCGGGACGGCGGCGGACCCGAGCCATGCCGGGCGGTTCGGCGGGTACACACCTTCCCGAGGGCACCACCAGCAGGCACCCTGCGCACCCGTCGCACGGCACGGGACACCCGGGGCGCAGGGGATCAGGCACAGGGATCGCGCGGAGGCGGAGATGCGGCGGAGGGAACCCGAGGGCCACGGCCCGGTCCGCTACGGCCCCCCGTTCCCCGCCGACGGCCTGCCCGTCCTCCCGGAACTCGCCGTCCGCCTCGCCGCCGCCGAACACCACGGCGAGGCCCAGCCGGCCGGCGGCGACCCGGCGCTGCTGGAGGCAGCCTGCGGCTACTGGACCCGGCGCTCACTGCCCTGCACCCCCGACCACGTCACTCTCGCCCCGGGCGCGCCCCCGCTGCTGCTCGCGCTGACCGCCGCGCTCGCCGGGGACCACGGCGACCTCCTGGCCCCCCGCCCGCGCGCCGCCTGGTGGACGCCCGCCGCACGGCTGCTCGGCAGACGCCTCTTCCCGGTGCCGACCCCGGCCGACAGCGGCGGCATACCCGATCCCTACGCGCTGCTGGAGACCGTCCGCCGGGTCCGCGCCGAGGGCGGCGACCCCAAGCTGCTGGTGCTCTCCGTCGCGGACGACCCGACCGCCGCAGTCCCCCTGCCGGAGTTGCTGCACGAGACCGTGGAGGCGGCGGCCGCCGAGGGGCTGCACCTGATCAGCGACGAGACGTGGCGGGACACCCTGCACGACCCGCACGGCACCGTCCTGGTCAGCCCGGCCGGGATACTGCCCGACCACGTCACCGTCGTCGCCGACCTCGCCGGATCGCTGCTCCCGGCCGGCTGGCCCGCCGCCGTGGCCCGATTCCCCCGCACCGAGGCCGGGAGGGACGCCCACGCCCGCGTGCTCGACGTGCTCACCGCGCTCGGCGCCCGCCTCGCCGCCCCGGTCGCGGCCGCCGCCCGGTACGCGCTGGACGAACCCGGGCCGGTCACCGCCCGCCGCGAGGCGGGCACGGCCCTGCACGCCCGGCTGGCCGCCGCCGCGCACCGCACGGTCCTCGCGGGCGGCGCGCTCGCCCCGCCCCCTCAGGCGGGCCGCCACCTCTACGCCGACCTCGGCCCCCTGCGCGAGCCGCTGGCCACGCGGGGCGTTCGGGACGCCCAGGACCTGGAGGACTTCCTCACCGCCCGGCTCGGCGTGCCCGCGCCCGGCGGCCACCGCTTCGGCGACGACCTCGGCGCCTTGAGCGTACGGCTGTCCACCGCCGCGCTGCTGGGCGGCGGCGACGAGGAGCGCCAGGCCGCGCTCGTCTCGCCCGACCCGACGGAACTGCCGTACACGCGGGACGCGTTGCTCGCCCTGCGGTCGGTCCTCGACGAAATCCGTGACGACTCCGTGCGATGGGAGCCTCCTCGATGACGCAGCAGACGCATGAGTCCGGGTCCACCGTCACGACGGCCACCACACCGCCGCCGGACGCCCCCGGACCCGTGGACGCCGCGCCCCCGGCACCCGAGGTGGCCGTCCGCGCCCCGCTCGCGCCCGCGTCGCCGCCGCTGGCCGAGGCCCGCCCGCTGGGCGAACACCGGGTGTGGCCACGCTCCTTCCACGACCGGCTCACCGCGCCGCTGCCCGGCTGGCGTGCCATGGCCCGCTTCGCCCGCGAGGGCGCCGTACGCCCCGACCCCGAGGGACTCGCCGACATCCCCCGGCTCCCCTACGAGCCCGGCCCGTTGCCCCGCGTCGACACCGACACCCTCGCCGTCACCTGGGCGGGGCACGCGAGTTGGGTGGTGCGGATCGGCGGGCTGACCGTGCTCACCGATCCGGTGTGGTCGCGCCGCATCCTCGGCACCCCGGCCCGCGTCACCCCGGTCGGCGTCCCGTGGGACAGCCTGCCGACCGTCGACGCCGTCGTGATCAGCCACAACCACTACGACCATCTGGACGCCCCCACCCTGAGCCGGCTCCCGCGCGACACACCGGTGTTCGTCCCCGCCGGGCTCGGACGCTGGTTCCGGCGCAGGCGGTTCACCCGCGTCACCGAGCTGGACTGGTGGGAGGGCGTCCGGCTCTCCGGCGTGCGCTTCGACTTCGTGCCCGCCCACCACTGGTCCAAGCGCACCCTGACCGACACCTGCCGCAGCCTGTGGGGCGGCTGGGTGATGACCTCGCAGGACGGGCAGCGCCTCTACTTCGCGGGCGACACCGGCTACGGCCACTGGTTCGGGCGGATAGGACGCCGCTACCCCGGCATCGACCTGGCCCTGATGCCCATCGGCGCCTACGACCCGCGCTGGTGGCTCAGCGACGTCCACTGCGACCCGGAGGAGGCCGTGCGGGCCACTGCCGATCTCGGCGCCCGCCGGATGGCGCCCATGCACTGGGGGACGTTCGTGCTCTCGGCGGAACCCGTCATGGAGCCCCTCACCCGCGTCCGCGCGGCCTGGGAGCGGGCGGGCCTCGCCCGGACCGACCTGTGGGACCTCCCCGTGGGCGCCTCCCGCGTCCTGAAGACCTCCCCTACCGCTCCTCGCCCCGCACCCGGCGCATCAGCCCCGGAGCCGCGCTGACCAGCACGGTCAGCACCACCACCGCCAGCACCCCCTCCCACGGCCGGGCGAACAGCGAGCCCCCGAGCACGCCGATCACCTGGTACGTCAGCGCCCACGCCAGGCACGCCGGGAGGTTGCCCCGCGCGAAGCGGCGCGGCGGCCACTCGGCCAGCAGGCACGCCAGCATCACCGGAATCCGGCCGGCGGGTATCAGGCGGGACAGCACCAGTACCGACACACCGTGCTCGGCCAGCTTCTCCCGCGCCTGGTTCAGCCGCTCCTCCGGCGCCCGCGACCGCAGCGCCTCCAGCCAGCGGGAGCCGCTCTGCGAGCCCAGACCCCGCCGCCCCAGCCAGTACAGCGCCGCGTCCCCCAGGAAGGCCGCCAGTGACGCCGTCACGAACACCAGCGCCAGCGAGAACGGCGCCGTCCGGTGCAGCGCCACCACCGCCGCCGAACTGACCAGCGCCCCCGTGGGCACCACGGGTATCAGCGCCCCCACCAGCACCAGCAGGAACAGCGACGGATAGCCGTACGCCTGGCCCGCCGCCTCCAGCGGCGCACCCGTCGTCGCCGCGGCGGCCAGCACCGCCGCGCCCCCCACGCATCTCACCGTCCGACCTCCAGCCGTACTCCCTCGCCGTGTCCCAGCCGGTGCACGGTCACCTTCGGTGCCGCCTCGGCCGCCTGGCGCACGAACTCCTCGCCCGGCGCGTGGAACTCGTGCGGGCGCACCGCGTCCATCCCGATCGGCCAGTACGTGCCGTAGTGCACCGGCACCGCCCAGCCCGGTGCCAGCCGGGCCAGCGCCCGCGCCGCCCGGCCCGCGTCCAGATGCCCCTCGCCGAGGTACGGCCCCCAGCCGCCCACCGGCAGCAGCGCCACGTCCACCGGGCCGACCTCGTCGGCCATCGCGTCGAACAGCGCGGTGTCCCCGGCGAAGTAGGTGCGCGCCTCGCCCTCCACGACGTAACCCAGCGCGGGAACACGGTGCGGGCCGAACGGCAGCCGCCGTCCGTCGTGCAGCGCGGGCACCACCCTGACGCGCAGTTCCCCGAGCCGCACCTCGTCGCCGGGCACCACCTCGGTCAGATCCAGACCCCGCAGCCGGCGCAGTCCGGGCACCGCGCGCGGCGCGCCCCGCGGCACCAGCACCCGTGTGCCCGGCGCCAACTGCGCGAGCGAGGGCAGGTGCAGATGGTCGGCGTGCAGATGCGAGACGAGCACGGCGTCGGCGCGGCGTGCCCCGGCGGGCGGCGGGGCGCCCCGGCGGCGGCGCAGATGCGCCAGCCGGGAGGCGAACAGGGGATCGGTGAGCACCCGGGTGTCCGAGTCCTCGATCGTGCAGGTTGCGTGACCCCACCAGGTGACCTCCACCGGCACCAACCTCACCTCCGCGCGCGACTCCCCCGAAGCCTACGGGCAGCGGTAGGGTCGGCGGCGAAACCCGGAGGTGAGGGGACGCCATGGGACCGTCACGGGGTGCCCCGGCCGCGCTTGCGACGGTACGGATCACCGCCATCGCCAGCCTGACCCCGCTGGAGGAACTGGAGGCCGACCCCTTCCTGGTCGACTCCCGCAGCCAGCACGCCATGTGCGCCCGCTGGGCCGCCGAGCAGGGCCTCGTGGTCACCCGCGAACTCCTCGTCGGCGGCCTGCGCTTCGACCACGGCGCCCTGTGGGACGGCGTACGTGCCGGCGAGGACGTCTTCGTCGCCCCCAGCAGACGCGTGCTGGAGCGCGCGCTGTCCTCGGTGGAGGAGTTCACCGCCGAGTGCGCCCGGCGCGGGGTCCGCGTGGAGACCGTCGGCAGCGCCGAACCCGCGTACGACGCCCGGATGAAGGCGCGCGTGCACCGGCGGCTGTCCATGCCCACGGCCGGGTACGACGGCAAATAGCCCGTCCCGGCGCCTCCACCCGGTATGACAAGGTGGGGGCAGGCCCCGCGGGGCGGGCCGGAACGTGAGGTGTGCGGGGCGTGGGGTGGCGACGGGTCGCCGGTCAGATCGGCCGGAGCGTCACGGTGTGGGCGGTCTCCACTCTCACCATGCTCCTCCTCGCCGGTCTCCTCCCCGACTTCCGGCTCCAGTCGCCCGACGGCGACAGCGCCACCCGGATCGCCGTCACCGCCGCCTGCGGCGCGGGGGCGTTCGGTCTGCTGTCGGCGCTCGTCTGGCCGGTGCTGGTGCGGATGCTGCTGCTGGTGCCCGCGCTCTTCCTCGGCCTGCTGGTCTTCTTCCTCAACGGCTCCCTGCTGCTGCTCGCCCTGCGCGTCAACCCTTCCGGGCGGGGCGAGGTGGCGCCCGAGACCGCCGTCATCGTCGCCGCCGTGATGTCCGCCGTCGCCTCCGCGACCGGGGGCGCGCTCGCGGTACGCGACGACGACGCCTACCGGCGCCGGCTGCTGCGGCTGGCCGACCGGCGCCGCAGAGCCGCCCTGCCCTGCGCGAGCACCCCCGGCCTGGTCTGCGTCCAGCTCGACGGCGTCGGCCACGACGTGCTCACCGCCGCCGTCCGCGACGGCCTGATGCCCACGGTCGCCCGCTGGCTGGCCACCGACGGCATCATCCCGCCCACCCACCGGCTCACCGCCTGGCGCACCGACTGGTCCAGCCAGACCGGCGCCAGCCAGCTCGGCATCCTGCACGGCAGCACCTACGACGTGCCCGCCTTCCGCTGGTACGAGAAGGACCGCGGGGAGGTCATGGTCTGCAACCGGCCCGCCTGCGCCGCCGAGCTGCAGCGCCGTGCCACGGCCCGTACCGGCGAGGCAGGGCTCCTCGCCGTCGACGGCGCCAGCCGGGGCAACCTGTTCAGCGGCGGCGCGGGGGAGCAGGCCCTGGTGCTGTCCATCGCCACCCGCCGGCGAGGCCGGGAGAACCGTTCCCGCGCCGGGTACTTCGCCTACTTCTCCGACCCGGCCAACGCGGTGCGCACCGCGCTGTCCTTCTTCGCCGAGATCGGCCGGGAGATCGGCCAGTCCACCCGGGCCCGGTTCGCCGGGGCGCACCCGCGGGTCGGCCGGGGCGGCCTCTACCCGTTCGTCCGCGCCTTCGCCACCGTCGTCGAACGGGACGTGGTGGTCGCCGCCGTGATGGGCGACCTGCTCGCCGGGCGCACCGCCGTCTACGCCGACCTGGTCGCCTACGACGAGGTCGCCCACCACTCCGGCCCCGACAGCCGCGACGCCCGCCAGGTCCTCAAGCGCCTCGACCGCTCCCTCGCCCTCATCGAGAAGGCCGCCGAGCACGCCCCGCGCCCCTACCGCCTGGTCGTCCTCTCCGACCACGGCCAGAGCCCCGGCGAAACCTTCCGCTCCCGCTACGGCCTCACCCTCACCGACCTCGTCCGCGCCGGCAGCGGACTGCCCGTGCCGCGCGGCGCCGGACATACCCCGAGCGGCGCCGAGGCCCGCGCGGCCGTACGCGCCGCACTGGGCCGGGGCGACCTGGAGAGCCTGCCCGCGCCGCGCTCCGAGCCCGTCGTGCTCGCCTCCGGCAACCTCGGCCTGGTCTCCTTCCCGGACGTACCGCACCGGATGACCAAGGAGGAGATCGACGCCCGCCACCCGGCGCTGCTCCCCACCCTCGCCGACCACCCCGGCATCGGCTTCCTGCTGGTCCGCAGCGCCGAGCACGACGGCGTGGTCCTCGGCCCCGGCGGCACCGAGATCCCGCTGGCCGAGCTGGACGAGCGGCCGGGGCCGCTGGCCCGCTTCGGCCCGGGCGCCGTCGACGCCGTACGCCGGACGCACGCCTTCCCGCACACCGCCGACATCATGGTCAACTCCTGGCACGACCCGGCCACCGGGCAGATCCACGCCTTCGAGGAGCAGATCGGCTCCCACGGGGGCCTCGGCGGCGCCCAGTCCCGCCCGTTCCTGCTCTCCCCGCTCACCCTCTCCGCGCCCGGTGAGGACGGCGAGGCACTGACCGGCGCCGAGCGGGTGCACGGCGTACTGCGCCGCTGGCTCGGGGAGTTGAACGGCCCCCAGGTGCCGCTCGACGCCGACGCCGACGCCGATTCCGCGCGCCGGGTGGCCTGAGGCCCGCGGACCGGTCCTCACGGTGCCGTGGCCCCGGATGTGATCGGATGGGGGTACGGGGTACGGGGTACGGGGCACCAGGACCCCGAACACGCACACACCCGCGAAAGGAACCACCGTGGCTACCACGCGCACCGCACACACGGTCTGGGAAGGCGAACTGCTGTCGGGCAGCGGCACCGTCACGTTCGAGTCCTCCGGCATCGGCTCCCAGCCGGTGTCGTGGCCGTCGCGCGCCGAGCAGGCGAACGGCCGTACCAGCCCCGAGGAGCTGATCGCCGCCGCCCACTCCAGCTGCTTCTCCATGGCCCTCTCGCACGGCCTGACCGGCGCCGGCACCCCGCCCACCCGGCTGGAGACCAAGGCCGACGTCACCTTCCAGCCCGGCGAGGGCATCACCGGCATCCACCTCACCGTGCGCGGGGAGGTCCCCGGTCTGGACGCGGAGGGCTTCCGCGCGGCCGCCGAGGACGCCAAGAAGAACTGCCCGGTCAGCCAGGCGCTGACCGGCACCGACATCAGCCTCACGGCCGAGCTGGCCTGAAGCCTGTCGCCCGCTTCCGCGGGCCTCCGGTGCCGCGTCACGGGCGCGGCACCGGTCACATGCTCTCGCGGAACTCCCGCAGCAGCTTCTGGGTGCGCCGCGCGGAGGCCGCCCGCGCCGTCATGTGGTCCAGCACCTCGAGGTGCGTGGCCACCTCCTCGCGCGAGTCGAGGTAGAGCGCGCCGGTCAGATACTCGGTGAACACCATGTCCGGCAGCTCCCGTTCGGCGAACCGGAACAGCGTGAAGGGGGCGTACGTCCCCGGATGCGGGCCGGCCGCGAACTCCGCGAGCTGCAGGGTGATCCGGTCCCGGTCGGCGTACTCCAGCAGCCGGTCCAGCTGGTCGCGCATCACCTCGGACCGCGTGCTCACCGGCCGCCGCAGCACCGTCTCGTCCATCACGAACCACAGGTGCGGGGCGTCCTCCCCATCCAGCAGCCGCTGCCGCTCCAGGCGCAGCGCCACGTGCCGCTCCACCGTCTCCGCGCCGTGCTGCCCTATGGTCCCGGCCTCCAGCACCGCCCGCGCGTACGCCTCGGTCTGGAGCAGGCCGGGGACGAAGTGGGGCTCGTAGGAGCGGATCAGGCGGGCGGCGCCCTCCAGGCTCACGTACAGGCTGAACCAGTCCGGCAGCACGTCGTGGAAGCGATGCCACCAGTCCGGCTGGTTGGCCTCCTCGGACAGCCGCACGAACGCGCCGGCCTCCTCCTCGTCCACCCCGTAGGCGGCCAGCAGCGCCTGCACGTACGGGATCTTCAGCGCGACCTCGGCCGTCTCCATCCGCCGTACGGTCGCCGAGGCCACCCGGAGCACCCGCGCCGCCTCGTCCCGGCTCAGCCCGGCCGTCTCCCGCAGCTCCTGCAACCGCCGCCCGAGCACCACCTGCCCCACCGTGGGCGCGGCCCGCCGCTCACTCACCCCGGCCCCCTCCCCACGGCTCCACACGGGCAGTTTGCCACGCGAGGGTTCTTCGCACACGGGGGATCAATCAGCCACCGGAGGAGGGGAGCCGGGCGAGCGGGGGAGGGTCAGGGCGGAGTCGGCGTGAAGGGTGAGACGTACGGGGACGAAGGTGGCCGCGTCCGTCGGATGCTCGCCGGTGCCGGGGTTGCGGGCGTACCGGGGGTGGGCGCCGGCGCTGATCTGCCAGCGGAAGCGGTGGCCGGGGGCGAAGCGGTGAGCGGTGGTGCCCATCGGGACGGTGAGGCGGGTGGCGGCGCCGGGGGAGGCGTCGACGGTGCCCAGACCGTCGCACACGTTGACCGAACGGCCTTCGGGGTCCACGTCGCACAGGCGCGTGAAGACGTCGGCGTGACCGGTGTCCGTGGAGACGGTCAGCCGGGCGGTGACCGGGCCGAGAACATCGAGAGGCTCGCAGAGCACGGGCCCGGTGAACGTCACCACGTCGCTACGGGCCTCCAGCGCGCGGTTGTCGCGGGGGCCGGCGCCGGGGGAGAGGAGCGGGCCGCCCACGGCCGGGGTGGGGTCGGCGGGGTCGTGGCGGAAAGTGGCCGGCGCGGCCGAGCCGGTGGACGGCTGCAAGGTGAGGCGGCCGTCTGCGGTGGGATAGCAGGAGGTGGGCTCCGTGGCGGGCGGCCAATCGGTGAGGTCCCGCCACATACGGTTCCCGTCCACGTGCTCACCGCCCGTGTGCTCACCGCCCATGTGTACGCGCACCGTTGTCGGGCGCAGCCCGGTGGGATCGGCACACATGTGGGCGCGCAGCCAGGCGAGGCTCTCCGTGAACACCTCGGGCCAGCCCTGCTGGAGCGCGGAGAAATGGGTCCAGGGGCCGACGAGCAGAGAGGTCTCGCACCCGGCCCGGCGCAGCCGTGCGTACTGCTCGAAGGTCTGGTCGGCCAGCGCGTCGTGCCATCCGGTGATCAGGCAGGTGGGGACGCGGTGGTTCTCCGGCGGAGCCACGAACGCGCCGTCCCAGTACGGGTCCTCGGCGTCCGAGTGGGCCAAAGCCTCGTCCAGCCAGGGCACTTGTCTGCCGAGCGCAGAGGTGTACGCACCCCGCAGCGGCGCGGCCATCGTGACGGCTCGCAGTTGGCGCCGCAGGCGCCAACCGGCCAGCGTGAAGGCGGCCACGCCCCGGTGCTGGTGGCTCATGCCGAGGCCGACCACCAGGGCGTTCTCCAGGCGCATCGCGCCGCCGCCCGTGTGGAAGAGGGCATACGGGTCGTGCAGGCCCACTTGGACGACCATCGCCTTCAGCTCCGGTGGCGGGTCCTGGGCGAGGGCCCACTGCACATAGCCCAGGTAGCTGGGGCCGAGTGTGCCCAGTCTTCCGTCGAACCAGAGCTGTTCGCGCAGCCACGCCACGGTGGCCAGGCCGTCGGCGGCCTCGTTGCGCCACAGATGGAACGCGCCGCCGGAGCCGCCCGTGCCCCGGCAGCTCTGGAGGACCACATGGAAACCCTGCTCGGCGAAGAGCAGGCCGTACATCGCGGACCAGGGCAGACCCCGGCCGTAGGGGGAGCGGACCAGAAGGGTGGGGAAGTCGCCCTCGGCGCGCGGGAAGTAGTGGTCGGTGAGCAGCGTGCTGCCGTCGCCGCCGGGCACCGCCAGTCCCGGCTCCCGGCCGACGTCGTACTGCTTCTCGGGCAGGCCCCGCCAAGCGGCGCGCATCAGGCGGGCGGACAGCGGTGGCTTTCGGGACGACATGGTTCCCCTCCTGTATCCCGTACGGTGTACGAGAATAAGGGATGCTTGGATGGTCCTGGCAAGGGCCGACCACCGGTGGATCGGAGAAGGGGGTGCTGGAGCGTGGCTCGGGAAGAGGAGGCCGGGGGAGTGGCGGGTGTCGATCCCGAGCGGCTGTGGCTGCGACCCGCCGAGCCCCGCAGGGGCCGCAAGCCCTCCTTCAGCCGGGACGCGATCACCGGGGCGGCCGTCGCGCTGGCGGACACGGAGGGACTCGACGCGGTCAGCATGCGGCGGGTCGCGGCCGCGGTGGGGGCCGGGGTCATGTCGCTCTACAGCTACGCCCCCGACAAGGAGACGCTGCTGGAGCTGATGGTCGACCACGTCAGTGCCGAGCTGCCCACGTCCGGCCCGCTCACCGGCGACTGGCGGACCGACCTCAGGACCATCGCCCACCTTCAGCGCGACCACATGCTGCGCCACCCCTGGCTCCCCGCCGCCCTGTCCACGCGCCGCACCCCCGGCCCGCACGTCCTGGCCTTCCTCGAGCACGCCCTGGTCGCCCTGCGTCCCTCCGGCCTCGACGCCGCCGCCCGGATGGAGGTCTTCGCCCAGCTCACGGCCTTTGTTGCCGGACACGTCCGTCATGAACTCGCCCAGAACGAGGCCACCCGGTCCTCCGAACGGGCCGCCTCCGAAGCCCGTTACCTCGCCGCGATCGCCAAGGACGGCCGGCACCCCGAACTCGCCGAAGCCCTCTCCGCTCCCCGTCGCCCCACCGACGCCGGCGCCACCTTCAGCCGCTTCCTCAACCGCCTGATCGACGGGCTGGACACCGACTGATCCGGACCGGGGGAATCTGCGTCGGAAACCATGAACTCTCCTTATACGAAACGGACATGGCCTGCACGAGTGCGGGCATCCTAAAGTCCGTGCTCGACTACGACAAGGAAGCCGAGTCCTACGACCACCTCCGTGGCGGCGAGCCCCGTGCCCGTGCCGCAGCCGACGCCGTCCTCGGTCTGATACCGGACCGCGAAGGGCGTCTGCTGGACAACGGCTGCGGCACCGGCATCGTCACCCGCCGGCTGGCCGAGGGCCGGCCCGGGCTGCGGGTGGCCGGGGTGGATCTCACACCCGCCATGGTGGAGAAGGCCGCCACTCGGACGCCCGGGACCGTGGTGTGTGCCGACAGCCGGCGACTGCCCTTTCCCGAGGGCGTGTTCGACGCCGTCACCAGTGTCTGGCTGCTGCATCTGATGGACGATCCCGCCGACCTGCGGGCCGTGCTCGGGGAGTGCGCGCGGGTGTTGCGGCCGGGCGGGACCTATGTGACCACTGTCGACAAGGCGAGGGCGCACGATGTCGGCAGCGACATCGACGGCGTGCTGGGGCCGCGTCCCCGGCGGGAAGCCTCCGACGACCCGGCCAAGGTGGACGCGTACGCAGCCGGGGCCGGGATGGTGAGGATCGGTCAGGCGCGGTTCACCGGGATCGGGCAGGGGCGCAGTCCGCGCCGGACCATCACGGACCTGCGGCGGGGCTGGTTCACCCTGCTGCCGCCCGGTGAGGCGCGTACCGAGGAGTACGCCGAGCGGCTGGCCCGGCTGCCCGACCAGGACCGGCCCCGCGCGGACCCCGTCTTCACCCTGCACGCCTACCGGAGATCCGAGTAGGGGTGGTGTCCGGCCACACCTTGGGGCGCCGGTTCGGCATCGCCGCCACCATGGGGCGGGACGACGCCCGTACGTCGGCGAGGAAACGGGACCGGCGTACGCCCAGTGCGTGCAGGACCCGGCCGTGGTACGCGGACCGGCGCTGAACCGTTCCGCCTCACCCACGGGCTTGCCGTAACGGCAACAGTGCTTGCCGTCGGCTCCCGCCCCGTCGCACGCTGGGCGCAGCCGGAGCAGAGCCGGGGAAGAGAGGCTGACCAGCATGGCGCACGACCATCACCACGCACCCGCCGGGCACGGCCACGCACACGGGCACGGGCATCAGACCGACATCGACTGGGCCGAGATGGGCCCGGTGCTGGAGTCCCAGGCGGAGCTGCTCGCCCCGCTGTACCGGGAGGCGATGGCCTGGCTCGCCGAGGCGACTCCCGCGCCCGGCCTCGTCGTGGACGCGGGCAGCGGCCCCGGCGTCGTCGCCTGCCTGTTCGCCGAGGAGTTCCCCGGCGCCCGGGTCACCGCCGTCGACGGCAGCGGACCTCTGCTGCAGCGCGCCCGCGCTCGCGCCGCCCGTCTCGGCGTGGACGCCCGCTTCTCCACCGTCACCGGCGAACTGCCGGACGCACTGGACGAGCTGGATTTCCCGGCCGATCTGCTGTGGGCCAGCCGCAGCCTGCACCATCTCGGGGACCAGCGGGCCGGACTCGCCGCGTTCGCCAAGCGGCTCGCCCCCGGCGGCACGCTCGCCCTCCTGGAGGGCGGGCTCCCCGCCCGCTACCTGCCCCGCGACATCGGCATCGGCCGCCCCGGCCTCCAGTCCCGGCTCAGCGCGGCCGAGGAGGAGTGGTTCAGCCGGATGCGGGCCGAGCTGCCCGGCGCGGTCGCCGAGACCGAGGACTGGCCCGCCCTGCTCACCGCGGCCGGCCTGAAGCCCACCCGGACCCGCACCTTCCTGCTGGACCTCCCCGCCCCCGCCGACGAGGCCGCCCGCGACCACGCCGCCGCCCACCTCACCCGGCTGCGCGACGGCCTCGGCGACGTCCTGGACGCCGACGACCGCGCCACCGTGGACCGCCTCCTCGACCGTGCCGACCCGCAGAGCCTGTACCACCGGCCCGACCTGTTCGTGCTGGACGCGTACACCGTCCACACGGCCGTACGCCCCCGCTGAATCAGTTCTCCGCGAGGAACTGCCGCGCCAGCCGGTCGCCCAGTTCGACCGCCGCGCCGTGGCTCTCGATCGGGGAGACCCGCGAGTCCCCGAACACGATGTACGTCACCCCCGACTCGGCGCCCCCGGTCGCCGGGTCCGGGTCGATGCCCAGAGCCTCGGCGGTGGCGTACGACGCCTCGCCGATGATCTCCTTCGGGCCGGTGTCCCCGACGACGGCGTACTCGACCCGGTCGCCGTGGATGACGGCCACCACCGCGCCGCCCGTGATCCCGGCCGCCGCGGCGTCCCACAGGGCGCTCCCGCCGGGTACGACCACGTACGGCAGCGTGTCGGCGCGCAGGGGCTTGCCGTCGGACTGGTGGAAGGCGGTGTCGTCCTGGTACCAGGGGTCGCGGTCCTCGTTGCAGTGGGTTGTGCGCTGCCCGTCGCAGTCCACGTCCAGGTCCGCCTGCCAGGACACCGCGCCCTTCAGTCCGCACACCGGTACGGACGGGGCGCTCTCGGCGTCGGTGCGGTACAGGCCGTCGGAGATCCGGTCGCACGTCCGTACCTTCGCCAGCAGGTCGGCCGCGGGGACCGAGCCCTCCCGCGCCCGCCCGGGGGAGTCACCGCGGGCGGCGGCCAGGGCCGTGGCGCAGAGCAGGACGGTCCCGGCGGCGGTGGCGAGACCCAGAGGACGAAGACGCACGGCGCGGTGGCCCTTCGGTCGGCGAAAGCTCGGCGTAGCGCACAGGGCCGCCCTGCCCCGTCGCGGAGGCGGACGGCCCTGTGGGCGTACGGCTATCAGACCACGTCGAACGTGGCCGGGTCGGAACCCAGCCTCTTGTCCTCGTTCAGCGCGCTGATGGCGGCGAGATCCTCGTCGTCCAGGCTGAAGTCGAACACCTCGATGTTCTCCTTGATCCGCGACGGCGTCACGGACTTCGGGATGACGATGTTGCCGAGCTGGACGTGCCAGCGGAGCACGATCTGCGCCGGCGTACGCTCGTGCTTCCGGGCGATGGCGACGATCGCCGGGACCTCCAGCAGGCCCTTGCCCTGGCCGAGCGGGGACCACGCCTCGGTGGCGATGCCCTGCGCGGCGTTGAACTCCCGCGCCGCGCCCTGCTGGAGCTGCGGGTGCAGCTCGATCTGGTTGACCGCCGGGACGACGGACGTCTCCGCGATCAGCCGCTCCAGGTGCTCGGGCAGGAAGTTGGACACACCGATCGCGCGGATGCGGCCGTCGGAGTACAGCTTCTCGAACGCCCGGTAGGTGTCGAGGTAGTTGTCCCGCGCGGGCAGCGGCCAGTGGATCAGGTAGAGGTCGAGGTAGTCGAGACCGAGCTTCCCCATCGACGCGTCGAAGGCCCGCAGGGTGGAGTCGTACCCCTGGTCGCTGTTCCAGAGCTTGGTGGTGACGAAGAGGTCCTCGCGGGACACGCCGGACGCGGCGATGGCCTTGCCGGTGCCCTCTTCGTTGCCGTAGATCGCCGCGGTGTCGATGCTGCGGTACCCGGTCTCCAGCGCCGTGGCGACCGCGCGCTCCGCCTCGTCGTCCGGGACCTGCCAGACGCCGAAGCCGAGCTGGGGCATCTCGACACCGTTGTTGAGGATGATCGGGGGGACCTTGCTGCTCACGAGGCTGTGATCCTTCGGTTGTGGACAGGTGCTACGTCCATCGTGAACGATCACGGAACGCTCCGCATTCCTGAGGGCGCGATCAGGACCGGTAGAGAGCCTCCACCTCGTGCTCGTACGCCTTCTCGATCGCCTTCCGCTTCAGCTTCAGCGACGGCGTCAGCAGCCCGTGCTCCTCGGTGAACGGCTGGGCCAGGATGCGGAACGTACGGATCGACTCGGCCTGCGACACCAGCGTGTTCGCCGCGACCACCGCCCGGCGCACCTCCGTCTCGAGGTCGGCGTCGCGCACCAGCTCGGCCGGGGCGGGGCGGGCCTTGCCGCGCATCTGGAGCCAGTGGTCGACGGCGTCCTGGTCCAGGGTGACCAGCGCGGCGATGTAGGGGCGGTCGTTGCCGACGACGATGCACTGGCTCACCAGCGGATGGTCCCGCACCCGCTCCTCCAGCACACCGGGGGAGACGCTCTTGCCGCCGGAGGTCACCAGGATCTCCTTCTTGCGGCCGGTGATGGTCAGATAGCCGTCCTCGTCCAGCGACCCCAGGTCGCCGGTGGCGAGCCAGCCGTCGTGCAGGGTCTCGTCGGTCGCCTTGGGGTTGTTGAGGTAGCCCTGGAAGATGTTCCCGCCGTGCAGCCAGACCTCGCCGTCCTCGGCGACGTGCACCGTCACACCGGGGACTGCCTGCCCGACGGTGCCGTAGCGGGTGCGCTCGGGCGGGTTGGCGGTGGCGGCGGCGGTGGACTCGGTCAGGCCGTAGCCCTCGTAGATCTGGACGCCGGCTCCCGCGAAGAACAGGCCCAGGCGGCGGTCCATCGCCGAGCCGCCCGACATGGCGTTGCGGATGCGGCCGCCCATCGCCGCGCGGACCTTGGAGTACACCAGCTTGTCGAAGAGCTGGTGCTGCATCCTCAGGCCCGCCGAGGGCCCGGGGCCCAGCCCCCACGCCTTGGCCTCCAGGGCGTCGGCGTACTTCACGGCCACGTCGACCGCCTTCTCGAAGGGCGTCCCCTTGCCGTCCTTCTCCGCCTTGCGACGGGCCGAGTTGAACACCTTCTCGAAGATGTACGGCACCGCCAGGATGAACGTCGGCCGGAACGCGGCGAGGTCCGGCAGCAGGGCGGCCGCGTGCAGCTGCGGCTGGTGGCCGAAGCGGACCCGGCCCCTGAGCGCGGCGACCTCCACCATGCGGCCGAAGACGTGCGCCAGCGGCAGGAACAGCAGGGTGGACGCCTCGTCGCCCTTCTTGGAGTGGAACACCGACTCCCAGCGACGGATCACCGTGTCCGCCTCGAACATGAAGTTGCCGTGCGAGAGGACGCAGCCCTTGGGGCGGCCGGTGGTGCCCGAGGTGTAGATGATGGTGGCGGTCGAGTCCGGGGTGACCGCCTCACGGTGCCGGTGCACCACCTCGTCGTCCAGGTGCGCCCCGGCGTCGTACAGCTCCCGTACGCAGTTCGCGTCGAGCTGCCAGAGCCGGCGCAGGCGGGGAAGGCGGTCGATGACCGTGGCGATCGTCATCGCGTGGTCCTCGTGCTCCACCACGGCGGAGGTCACCTCGGCGTCGTGCAGCATCCAGAAGCACTGCTCGGCGGAGGAGGTCGGGTAGACGGGCACCACCTGGGCACCGATCGCCCACAGCGCGAAGTCGAAGAGGGTCCACTCGTAGCGGGTGCGGGACATGATGGCGACCCGGTCGCCGAAGCGGACACCCTGGGCGAGCAGGCCCTTGGCGAGCGCGACGACCTCGTCACGGAACTCGGCGGCGGTCACGTCCCGCCACTGCCCGCGGGGGTCCTTGCGGCCGAGGGCGATGTGCAGCGGGTCGGTGCGCGCGTTGTCGAAGACGGTGTCGGCCAGGCCGCCCACCGGCGGCTCCGACTCCGTCTCCGTCACAGGGCTGGTGAACTCGCGCAAACCTCGCTCCCCCTTGCTCGCTCCTTTGTCACGGACCCGCGACGCTCCGCACAGCGCCGTGAAAGCTACCCCACCGAATGGCCGGATGGGAGGGGTTCGGAAACCGGCCAAACCTCGCGTACCTCACGCCCGCCACCCGGAAAATCCCCGCACATGCGGAAGGGACGGACACGATACTGACGGGCCGGTACGTACCCCGGTCGTAATCTCCACCGAATCTGTACGGGCCGGTCACGGGGTGGGGCGCGGCGGACAGGGGCCGGGGAGGGCGCCGGTCACCGCGGCAAGGGGGCAGGGGGGAAATGCGCCATCGCCCCCTGCCGTCCTCTCAGCCGCCCCGCCGCCGCAACCGCTCCCCGCCCGCCAGGATCGCCGCCGCCAGGGCGTTCGCCGCGTCCTCCGTCGTGCCCCTCGTCCGGGCGTGGGTCAGGGTGAAGTCGACCGTCCCCAGGTCGGGCAGTCCGGCCCGGTCCGGGACACGCGTCAGTCCCGGGGGGATCAGGTGGCGGGAGTGGGCCATCACGCCGAGGCCCGCTCGCGCGGCGGCGACGAGGCCGTTCAGGCTGGTGCTGGTGCAGATGATCCGGTAGGGGCGGGACTGGGACTCGAGGACCTCCAGGGCGCGGGCGCGGGTGATGCCGGGCGGGGGGTAGACGATCAGGGGGACGGGGCGGTCGGGGTCGAGGCGGAGGCGGTCGGTGCCGATCCAGACCAGGTCGTCACGCCACACCAGGCGGCCGCGCGGGTCCTCGGGGCGGCGCTTGGCGAGGACGAGGTCGAGCCTGCCCTCGGCCAGGCGCTCGTGGAGGGTGCCGGACAGCTCCACCGTGAGTTCGAGGTCGACCTCGGGATGGTCGTAGCGGAAGCCCTCCAGGATCTCCGGGAGGCGGGTCAGGACGAAGTCCTCCGAGGCGCCGAACCGCAGCCGCCCTCGTACGCGCGGACCGGAGAAATACGCCGAGGCCTGCTCCTGCACCTCCAGAAGCCGCCGCGCGAACCCGAGCATCGCCTCGCCGTCGCCGGTCAGCTCCACCGAGTGGGTGTCCCGCGCGAACAGCTGGCGGCCCGCCGCCTCCTCCAGCCGGCGTACGTGCTGGCTCACCGTGGACTGCCGCAGCCCCAGCCGCCGCGCGGCCTGCGTGAAGCTGAGCGTCTGCGACACCGCGAGGAAGGTACGCAGGTGCGTGGGGTCGTACACGGAAGCCAGGGTAGCCCGGTCATCACGGATCGCGATCGCAGTCAGAGCGGTATGCCGGATTCCGTGATCGGCGCGGACCGGGCACGATGGAGATCGTCCGCCCCCACCGACACGCTACGGAGCCCCGTGAAGCGCCGGCTGCCCATCGACCCCTACATCGTGCTGCTCCTCGGCACGGTGGGCCTGGCCGCGCTGCTGCCCGCGCGGGGCGTCGCCGCCGACGTGGCCTCCGGTGCCTCCACGGCCGCCATCGCGTTCCTGTTCTTCCTCTACGGCGCCCGCCTCTCCACCCGCGAGGCGATGGACGGACTGCGTCACTGGCGGCTCCACCTCACCGTCCTGGCCTGCACCTTCGTCGTCTTCCCGCTGCTCGGGCTGGCCGCGCGCGCACTGGTCCCCGCGCTGCTGACCCAGCCGCTCTACCAGGGCCTGCTGTTCCTCACCCTGGTCCCGTCGACCATCCAGTCCTCCATCGCCTTCACCTCCATCGCGCGCGGCAACATCCCCGCCGCCATCTGCGCCGGCTCCTTCTCCTCCCTCGTCGGCATCGTCCTCACCCCGCTGCTCGCCTCCGTCCTGCTGGGCGGCTCCGGCGGCGGCTTCTCCACCGACTCGCTGCTGAAGATCGTGCTGCAACTGCTGGTGCCGTTCCTCGCCGGGCAGTTCCTGCGGCGCTGGATCGGCGGCTTCGTCGCCCGGCACAGGAAGGTGCTCGGACTGGTGGACCGGGGCTCGATCCTGCTGGTCGTCTACACCGCGTTCAGCGAGGGCATGGCCCAGGGCATCTGGCACCAGGTGAGCGCCCCCCGGCTCGGCGCGCTGCTGCTCGTGGAGGCCGCACTGCTCGCCGTGATGCTCGCGCTGACCTGGTACGGCGCCCGGGCGCTCGGCTTCGGCCGGGGCGACCGCGTCGCCATCCAGTTCGCCGGGTCGAAGAAGTCCCTCGCCTCCGGACTGCCCATGGCAGGCGTCCTGTTCGGCGCCCACGCCTCGCTCGCCGTACTGCCCCTGATGCTCTTCCACCAGATGCAGCTCATGGTCTGCGCGGTCATCGCCAAACGCCGCGCCCACGACCCCGAGCAGCCTTCGGCCCAGCAGGACCGGGCCCCCGCACCGCGCGTGAGACCGGACGGCCGCGACGCCCCGTAGGGGCTGTCCCCCCGATCCTCACGGGGCGCTCCGGACGCCCGAACGCGTCTCGTTCACAGACCCGTCGACCCGGATTTCCGGCACGGACAGCTCGCGAGGGTTAACGTTCCGTCATGACCGCAGCTCCCCTCCTCGACCCCCGCCGCACGGCCCTCGTCCTCGTCGACCTCATGGACCGCCTCGTCGCGCTGCCGCTGGAGCCCCGCAAGGGCGCCGAAGTGCAGGCCGCCTGCGAGGAACTGGCGAGACACTGCCGTGCGCGGGGCGCACTCGTCGTACTCGTCCGGGTCGAACGGCCCACCGTCGCCGAACAACCGCCCGGCAGCGGTCTCGTCGCCGGGCTGCGGCACGACGGCGACCTGGAGGTGGTCAAACGGACCATCGGCGCGTTCCAGGGAACGGGGCTGGACGAACTGCTGCGGGACCGTGGCATCGACACCCTGGTACTCGGCGGCATCGCCACCAACCTGGGCGTCGAGTCCACCGCCCGCGCCGCCGCCGACCTGGGCTACGCGCTGGTCTTCGTGGAGGACGCGACGGCCGCGTTCACGGCCGCCGAGCACGACGCGTCGGTACGGCCGGACTTCCCCCGCCTGGGCACGGTCACCACGGTCGGACGGCTCGGCTTCGAGGCCGCAGGGGACTGAGGGCTTTTCGGCCACCCGGCGGCCCTCGCACCGACCGCCCGACGCATGGAGCCGACCGTTCACCGCAAACGCCCCGCGCCCCACCTTCCCAACCCACCCGCCCCGGCCTACCGTCCGGCCCCATGAGCAGCCCCCCTGTCGCGCCCCCGGGCTGGAGCCGCTGGCTCGTACCGCCCGCCGCGCTCTCCGTCCACCTCTCCATCGGCCAGGCGTACGCCTGGAGCGTGTTCAAGCCACCCCTGGAATCCGCGCTGCACCTGGACGGCACCCAAAGCGCGCTGCCGTTCCAGCTGGCGATCGTGATGCTCGGGCTGTCGGCCGCGTTCGGCGGCACCCTGGTCGAGCGCAACGGCCCGCGCTGGGCGATGACCGTGGCCCTGGTCTGCTTCTCCTCCGGGTTCCTGGTCTCCGCCCTCGGCGCGCAGACCCAGCAGTACTGGCTGATCGTCCTCGGGTACGGGTTCGTCGGCGGCATCGGCCTCGGCATCGGCTACATCTCGCCCGTCTCCACCCTGATGAAGTGGTTCCCGGACCGGCCCGGCACGGCCACCGGCATCGCCATCATGGGCTTCGGCGGCGGCGCCCTGATCGCCTCGCCGTGGTCGGCGCGGATGCTGGAGTCCTTCGGCACCGACCACTCCGGCATCGCGCTGGCGTTCCTGGTGCACGGCCTGGCGTACGCCGTGTTCATGACACTCGGGGTGCTGCTGGTCCGGGTACCGCGGCCGGCCGAGCGCGCGGAGAGCGGCCGGGGCGCGGTCCAGGGCGTCCAGGTCTCGGCCCGCGGCGCGCTGCGCACCCCGCAGTTCTGGTTGCTGTGGGTCGTGCTGTGCACCAACGTCACGGCCGGGATCGGCATCCTGGAGAAGGCCGCCCCGATGATCACGGACTTCTTCGCGGACAGCTCCACCCCGGTCTCCGTCTCGGCGGCGGCCGGCTTCGTCGCCCTGCTGTCGGCGGCAAACATGGCGGGCCGGATCGGCTGGTCGTCCACCTCCGACCTCATCGGCCGCAAGAACGTCTACCGGCTCTACCTGGGCGTCGGCGCGCTGACGTACCTGGTCCTGGCTCTGTTCGGGGACACGTCCAAGCCGCTGTTCGTGCTGTGCGCGCTGGTCGTCCTCTCCTTCTACGGCGGCGGCTTCGCCACGGTCCCCGCCTATCTGAAGGATCTCTTCGGCACGTACCAGGTCGGCGCCATCCACGGCCGGCTGCTCACCGCCTGGTCCACCGCGGGTGTGCTCGGACCGCTGATCGTCAACTGGATCGCCGACCGTCAGGAGGCCGCCGGGAAGGACGGGCCCGCGCTGTACGGCCTCTCGTTCTCGATCATGATCGGCCTGCTGCTCGTCGGGTTCGTCGCCAACGAACTCATCCGCCCCGTCCACACCCGTCACCACGTTCCCGCCCCGAAGGAGGCCCCCGATGCCCAGCGAGAGCAGCCCGCCTGACCGGCGCGCCCTGATCGCCCTCTCCTGGCTCTGGGTGGGCGCACCGCTCGCCTACGGGCTGTACGAACTGGTGCGGAAGGCGACGCAGCTGTTCACGGGGTGAGGTGTCCGGCGCCCGTACGTGCGAGCGAAGCGCCGAGCCCGTGAGCCGAGTTCGGGCGTACGGGGGTCTGCGTGAAGCCGACAACTGAGATGCCCGATTCCTGTCGCTTCACGTACCCCCGTACCCGTGAGTCACTGCGCAGACTGGAGTGTCCCGCCAACCACGGCAGCTACGAGGGGACTCCCGACATGCACGGCTCGCGTATCGCCGCGATCGGCCACTACCAGCCCGCCAGGGTGCTCACCAACGACGACCTGGCCGGCATGGTCGACACCAGCGACGAGTGGATCACCAGCCGGGTCGGCATCCGCACCCGGCACATCGCGGGCCCCGACGAGCCGGTGGACGAGCTGGCCGCGCACGCCGCGGCCAAGGCCCTGGCCACGGCCGGGCTGGCCCCCGGCGACATCGACCTGGTGCTGGTCGCCACCTCCACGGCGATCGACCGTTCCCCGAACACCGCCGCCCGGGTCGCGGCCCGGCTGGGCATCCCCGATCCGGCCGCGATGGACGTCAACGTGGTGTGCGCCGGCTTCACCCACGCGCTGGCCACCGCCGACCACACGGTACGGGCGGGCGCCGCGACGCGTGCGCTGGTCATCGGCGCGGACAAGATGTCCGAGGTCACCGACTGGACCGACCGCACCACCTGCGTCCTGGTCGGCGACGGGGCGGGCGCGGCCGTGGTGGAGGCGTGCGCACCGGGCGAGGAGGCCGGGATCGGGCCGGTGCTGTGGGGCTCGGTGCCGGAGATGGGCAACGCGGTACGGATCGAGGGCACGCCGCCGAGGTTCGCGCAGGAGGGGCAGAGCGTGTACCGCTGGGCCACCACCCAGCTCCCGCCGATCGCCCGGCGGGCCTGCGAGAAGGCGGGCGTGGCCCCGGCCGACCTCGCGGCGGTCGTCCTGCACCAGGCCAACCTGCGGATCGTCGAGCCGCTGGCGCAGAAGATCGGCGCGGTGAACGCGGTCGTCGCCCGCGACGTCACCGAGTCCGGCAACACCTCCGCCGCGAGCATCCCCCTCGCCCTCTCCAAGCTGATCGAACAGGGCCGCGTCCGCTCCGGCGACCCGGCCCTCCTCTTCGGCTTCGGCGGCAACCTCTCCTACGCCGGCCAGGTGATCCGCTGCCCCTGACCAAAAGGGTGGCCGAGGGCACGGATACGCAGGTGAAACGCACTCCGAAAGCTTGGTATTGTTGTCCATGTCGCCACGGGGAACACCCCCGGCCAGGTGACAGACACCTTGTCCGGGTGGCGGAATGGCAGACGCGCTAGCTTGAGGTGCTAGTGCCCTTTATCGGGCGTGGGGGTTCAAGTCCCCCCTCGGACACCAGGAGGGACGTTCACGAGATCGTCCCGAAGCGTTCACGAATTACCGGTCGAGTCATGTGACTCACCGGTATTTCGTCGTTTCTGGGGCCTTGAGCCTCGTGATCGGCTCGGTGAGGGGGCGGAGTGCTGCGGGGGTGCGTCACTCGCGTGGAGGCTCGATCTGCCCCGGTCGAAAACGCCCACCTCGGACAACTGCACCCCTCCGGTCGAATCCCGGACCTCGGGGGCACGGGCGCCGAGGACACCGGCACCTGACGAGCACGGCGTCCGGACGGAGAGCGGTTGCCGAGGAAAACAGTGATCCCTCACCACGGGATAAGGCGCGCTCCCTGAAAAGAGAGCAGGAACCACACGGCTAGGGGCAGGAAAACGCAGAGGACGACCCCTGCCAGAATCTTCCCCCACAGGGCGGTCTTCCCTCTGGCCTCGTTCGGCACGGCAGCTCACCATCCGTCCCGGGCCGCGGCGATCGCGTGGTCGAACGCCGGGCGGCCCTCTTCCTTCGGAATCCGTCGTTCGAGCGATTCACTCCGGCAGGGGGCGCAGCCTGCCGCTCCAGCGCGCGTCGTCGCCCGGTGCCGTCACGAGGATGCCGAACGCGGTCTCCATCAGCGTCAAGACGCCGTACAGAGGTGCGACTTGACCACGAGCGAGGCCAAGCGGTCGCATGATGTCGTCAAGCCTCGTCGGGTCCTGACCGGTCGGCTCGATCGCCTGAAGGGTGTGGAACTCGACGAGGAGGTCGCCTCCGACCGCGTACTTGAACCAGTGTACGGGCTTGTCGTTGTAGTGAACCACGGTCGCCTCGGTGCCCGCGGAGACGGCGCTCAGGATCCGCTCGTCGAGTCCGTGCACGCCCCCTTGCTCCCATGCCCACGCCCACGAGCCGTCGAGGCCGGTCACGACGACCGGTTCGTCCTCGTCGAGAAGGTCGTCACCCAAGTCGTTCGACAGGTGCTCCACATGGCGAAGGGCAAGGGTTCCCGGATCCACCCCCATGCGGGTCAGCAGTTCAGCGGGGGACAGGTTCCGTGCGAAGGTCAGGGTGTAGAAGGGAAAGTCCCCGTGCCGGAACATGTCGAGGCCGAGGCCCGTACCTGTGCTCGTCATGCGGCGGATGCTGCCACATCCCACTGACATCCCGCCCGCACGGAGACCTTGCCCCGGGCCGTCGCCCTCGGGCCTCCCGGCGGCCAGGCCGAACGAGGTGTCAGAGGGCCCCCTTACGGTGCCCGTATGCAGCACTGGATACGTGGTCCGCTCCGCCATCACGCGGAGACCAATGTCGTCTTCTTCCGGGGCACGTCCTTGGACGCCGTCACGCGGGGACTCCTCGCCACGCAGCGCATGCCACTCGCGTACGGCAAGGGCGCCGACTGGCAGCTGGTGATGCACGACATGCTCGGCTGGGAGAGCGATGACCACCACCCCGCCCGTTACGGGCAGTTGTGCCCGGCCGGTGCCGAGCTCGTCGTCTTCGTCACGGAGCCGTGCGTCGCCAAGGCGCACGGTCCCGAGTTCACGTACTACCGGGATGGTCGCTTGATCAGTGGATTCAGCTTCGAGACTCCCGCCCATCGGACAGGTGAAGAGCCCGACCTGCTGGCGTCCGCCCTCACGACGGCGGGAGTCGTCGGACCGCACGCGGAGCTCGACAGGGGCGACGACGACATACGGACAGCTCAGGCGATCGCCACGTTCTTCTCCCTGCCGGAACTCGACATACCGTGACGCACGGCTTACCGGGCCGTTGGAAGCGCTTGACCAACGGCCGCACCGGGGGCGGGACCGTTGGTCACGATCTTGTTGGCCCCGTTCCCGCTCTTGATCGTCAGCGTGACGCGGATCAGCTTCCACGGAACATCGGGGTCGTGCACGTCGAGCGGGACCTGGTACGGGACCCAGATGTCTTAGGCCGGGCGAAGTCGGAGCTGGGTGATGAACGCGACGTCGACCATCAGGGTGGCCACGGCCGCGGGTGAGGCATCCCCGGGGCTCCCGATGGTGGCGGCGACGGTCGCCGTGTGGGCCCCGGCCGAGAGCCCGCCTTCGAGCGCGGCGCACCGGGACGCCGTCTTGATCCGCTGATCCACGACGGCGTCCGCGGGCATGCCCGCGCCAACTCCGTACCCGTGGGGAACGCGTGCCGTGCCGCCACTGACATGATCGGGCTTGGTCCGGGGCCGTCCGCCCAGCGGCCGGAACCCGGAGCCGGTACACCCTCCCGGCCAACCGGGGGTGTCGTCCCGACGCGCCGGTCGGGACGTCGGCGCCGGGCCGGAACGCGGCTGGGTCGTCGGACCGGTTACAGCAGCACGAGCAGCCTGGTCCCCGGGACCAGCTTCCGGTTGACCGAGGTCGACTGGACGAACACGGTGTAGGCCTCGTTGCTCCCGGGCGTCACCGTGACCTCCGTCGAGGGCAGACCCAGGAGCTGCCGGGCGGCGGGACCCGTGAACACCTTCCCGGTCGTCCGGCCGGTGGCCGGGTCCTTCTCCGCCACGGCGATCTGCTTGTTGGCCTGGATCTTCTCGCGCTTGGACAGCTCGTAGAAGGCGCAGCCGGTCCGGTACGTATGCCCGGCGCTGGTGACGAAGTCGCGGATGGACGTCCGTCCGTCCACCGGGATCAGGACGTACTTGCCGGCGTCCAGGGCCTGGAGGCTGGACTTCACGTCCGCCGCGCTGAGGTCCTGGCCCATCGCGAAGAGGTCCCTGGTGCCGCGCACGCCCTGCTCGCGGTCCCGCAGGAACTTCGTGGCGGCCGTCTTGACGACGCCGATCGCCTCCTCGACGCCCTGGTCCGAGTCCGCGTCCCAGATCGAGATGTTGCCCGTCGGGAAGCCGTACTGCTGGGCGGTGCGCTTGGCCAGGGAGTTCGGCACCATGATGGCCGAGGTCCAGTGGTCCGGCAGGTTGTCCATCTTGTCGGCGATCCGGCTCCGCCACGTGTCCAGGACGGCACGGCCGTCGGCAAGCTGGTCGTGGCGCGCGCCCGTCGTGTCGGCGCCGGAGGCGTTCTCCTCGCCGTCGGTGACGACGACCTGGAGGAAGCTGTGCTCGCCGTACTCCTCCCATATGTGGCCGAGGTCGTCGAGCGCCTTCACCGACGCCTGGATCAGTGCCGTCGCGCCGTTCTCGACGGTGTACAGGCCCCGCATGGACGGCAGGTGCTTGACGTCCATGTCCCACACAAGGTTCTCGACCAGGTGGTCGAAGGCGTAGAGGCTGATCCGGGTCTCGTGGCCGAGCCGGTCGGACTCCTCCGCCAGCCCCTTCACGAACTCATCGACCACGCGGACGAGTTGCTCCGAGTGGTCTCGCATCGAGCCGGACTTGTCGATGACGAGAGCGACGTGGTTCACGAAGTGCTTCTTGAGCCGGTCCTTCACCGTAGCGCTCATCGTGTCCATCCCCTTTTCGTGGTCGAGCCCCAACGCCTTTTTCGCAGGCGGACATGCCCTGCCGAGAGATGAATCCCGGCAGGACCCTGGTCCGTTCAGACGATGGCTCCACCTTATGGAGGAGCACTGACAACAACGCATGCCGAGCCGCGGTTCGGCGCGAGGAACACCCGCTGGGACAACACCGGCGCCGGGGAACAGGTTCACCGTCGGACGAGGAGAAGGAGCCGCCGATGACCCGCAACCGCGGTCCAAGTGCCGTCCGCCATCGACTCCGGGACCCCTCTCCTGTTATCGTCACTTCGACGTAAACCGGAGGGGGTCGCGATGGCTGTCGCGGATGTGCTGGGTGGCTTGGTCGCGCCGTTGAACCATCAGTTGTTCCAGCTGGGGCAGGACGCGGTCACCTGGGCCGAGCTGCTCGGGTTCGCCACCGGGGCGGTGTGCGTATGGCTGTGTGTGCGGGCCAGTGTGTGGAACTTCCCCGTGGGGATCGCCAACAACCTGTTCTTCCTGGTCCTGTTCTGGAGCGCCCGGCTCTACGCGGACGCCTCGCTGCAGGTCGTCTACCTTGCTCTCGCCGCTTACGGCTGGTCGGTCTGGCTGCGCGGTGGGGAGCGGCGCTCCCGTCGGCGCATGGGCCGGGCGTCCCGGTCCACCCTGTGGGTCCTGCCGGCCCTGCTGGTGCCGGTCACCTGGGGGCTGACCGTACTGCTCACCCGGGCGCACGACTCCGCGCCCTTCTGGGACGCCCTGACCACGGCGCTGTCGCTGGCCGCGCAGTGGCTGCTCAACGCGAAGCAGATCGAGAACTGGTACTTCTGGATCGCCGCGGATCTCGTCTACATCCCGCTGTACTTCGCCAAGGGGCTGGACCTGACCGGCATCGTCTACGTGCTCTTCCTGGCGATGTGCCTGGTCGGATGGCGTTCCTGGCGCCGTGATCCGGCGACCGGCCCCGTCGCGGAGACCGAACGGATGGTGGCCGCGTGAGCACTCGCTTCACCCACGGGCTGGTGATCGGCAAGTTCTACCCGCCGCACTCCGGCCACCACTTCCTGATCCGCTCCGCCGCCGACGCCTGCGACGCCGTCACGGTCGTCGTGATGGCGGCCGGCCAGGAGTCGATCCCGCTCAAGGAGCGCGTCGCGTGGATACGCGAGCACTGGGCCGGCGACCCGCACGTCGCGGTCGTGGGTGTCGTGGACGACCTGCCGGTCGACTACGGGAGCGAGGCGGCCTGGGAGGGACATGTCGCCCTGATGCGCCACGCCCTCGCCCTGGGCCCGCACGCGCCCGCCGTCGACGCGGTCTTCAGCTCCGAGCCCTACGGCACCGAACTCGCCCGCCGTTTCGACGCCGCACCCGTCCTGCTGGACGTCGACCGGGGGACCTTCGCCGTCTCCGGTACGAAGGTCCGCGCGGACCCCGTCGCCCACTGGGCGGAGATCGAGCCGCCGGTCCGGGCCTGGCTGGCCCGCAGGGTCGTCGTGGTCGGCGCCGAGTCGACGGGCACCACCACCCTCGCCCGCGACCTCGCCACCGCGCTGCGTGCCCGCGGCGGCCCGCACGCGCTCACCCGCTGGGTCCCCGAGTACGGCCGCGAGCTGACCGTGGCCAAGCTGGCCCGCGCCCGCGCGCTGGCGGCCCCCGGCCTGCCCCGCCCCACGGTGGCGGACCTCGACTGGGACGACACCGACTTCGAGCTCGTCGCCCGCCGCCAGAACCACACCGAGCAGCAGGCCGCCCGTACCGGGGGACCGGTGCTGGTGTGTGACACCGACGCCCTGGCCACCACCGTCTGGCAGGAGCGTTACCGCGGCCGCACGACCACCCCGGTCCGGGATCTCGCGCGGGCGATGCCGCCACGCGCGCTGTACCTGCTCACCTCCGACAAGGACGTCCCCTTCGACGACGACGGCCTGCGCGACGGCGAGCACCTGCGCGGCTGGATGACCGACCGCTTCCGCGAGACCCTCACCGCCTCGGGCGTCCCCTGGCGGGAACTCCACGGCGACCGGCCGACCCGCCTCACCGCCGCCCTCACGGCGGTGGACCGCCTCCTGTCCGGCGGCTGGCACCTGGCGGACCCCCTCGGCTGAGCCGGGCCTGATCAGGTGTGCGGCCAGACCGTCACGTCCATCATCAGGAAGCCCAGTTCGGGGAGCGCTGTCGACTTGACCTGCACCACCAGGAGGGCGATGTTGCCCGCGCGGTCCCTGGCGCAGATCTCGCTCCCCGCCGCCACGGCCGCCAGCGGCAGGTGGTGGCTGGTGGCGCCCTGGACTTCGAACTTGCACGAGTCGTAGGTGGCGCCCGGCTTGGCGTAGCGCAGGAGGAGCGCACTGCTGCGGCTCTCCAGTGAGCATTCCTGCGCGCCGCAGGTGAAGCGGATGTCGCCCGCGCGGTCCTTCCGTACGCCCGGCTCGCCCAGGTTGAGCGAATTCGTCGCGTCCAGGGTCTGGAGGGGCTCGGCGACGGGCAGTGGCGTCGCGGGGGCGGTGGGGGAGGGGCGGGAGGAGGCTTCGACCGCATCGCCCAAGGAGCCGGAACCGCTCCCGGACCCCGCGACGCCCGACGGACCGGTGCCCGGCCGTTGAGAACCGGTGCCCGGCCGCTGCGAACCGGTGACCCTGGAATCGTGCGACCCCGCCGAGCCGAGTGCCGCCCACGCCAGCCCCCCCACCAGTGCCATGGCGGTGACGGCCACGAAGGCCCCGGCGATCAGCGCCACCCGCGCCCTGCGGGACATCGGCTCGGCCGGCGGGGGCGCGTAGGGCCAGTGCGCGGAGGGGGGTGGAAGCATCCGGGTCGACGGGGCGAGGGGTGCCGGAACCGTCAGCTCCGGCCCGCTGGCCTCCCGCCAGACGGACGTCCCCGCGCCGCCTTCGGGGACAGGGCCCATGCGCTCACCGCACCACTGGACGATGTCCGCCGGTGTGGGCCGTTCCTCCGGATCGCCCGCCAGGCAGCGGGCGAACAGCGGGCGCAACTCCTCGGGCAGCAGCGACAGGTCGGGCGCGGAGTGGACGATCCGGTACAGCACGGCGGGCAACGAGCCCTCGCCGTACAGCGGTTCACCTAGGGCCGCGAAGGCCGCCGTCTGGCCGAGCGCGAAGACGTCCGTCGCCGGGGTGATCTCGCCGCCGGACGCCTGCTCGGGAGCCATGAACACGAGTGTGCCCATGGCGGCACCCGTGGCGGTGAAAGAGGTGGCGTCGGCGGCCAGGGAGATGCCGAAGTCGATGACGCGGGGGCCGTCGGCGGCCAGCAGTACGTTCGACGGCTTCAGGTCCCGGTGCACGATGCCGGCCTCGTGGATCGCCTTCAGCGCCTCGGCCACGCCCGCCATCAGCCGCAGCACCGCCGGGACCTGAAGCGGTCCGCGCCCGGCCACGGCGTCCGCCAGGGAGGGGCCCGGAACATACAGCGTGGCGAGCCACGGCGGTTCGGCCTCCGGATCGGCGTCGATCAACTCCGCGGTGTACGCGCCCCGGACCCGGCGGGCCGCCGCGATCTCCCGGCGGAACCGGCGCCGGAAGGCGGGGTCGTCGGCCAGCTCCGACCGTACGACCTTGATCGCGACCGGCCGCCCGCCGTGCGTGTGCGACAGGTAGACCCGCCCCATCCCGCCCGCGCCGAGCCGCGCGGCCAGCCGGTATCCCCCCACCGCGACCGGATCGTCCGCCTGAAGCGGCCGGAACGCCTCGCCGGACGTGTTCATCCACTCTCCCCCTGCTTCGTCCGGCCCCGGAAGTGCGCTCCCGTGCCGAACAGCTGACGGGTGATCTTCTCAGAACGCGGCACCCGCTCACTCACCCGTGCCGCATCCCTTGACGCACCCCCCTCCGGAGGATTAACTCACGTCCTAAATTAAGCCCTGAGGAGCCGATGCGGTTTTCGGGGTTTCTCTCTCCCGGGAAGGGACCGCTGGAGTCATGCGCAGCATCCGAGCCGCGGCCGCAGGCGCCGTCGTCATGTCTCTCGCCCTCGCGGCAACGGCGTGCGGAGGAGGTACGGACAGTGGGGGAGGAGCCGGCGGCTCGTCCGGGACGCTGACCTACTGGGCCTCCAACCAGGGCGCCGGCGTCGCCGTGGACAAGCAGGTGCTCCAGCCCGAGCTGGACAAGTTCGAGAAGCAGACCGGCGTCAAGGTCAAGGTCGAGGTCGTGCCCTGGTCCGACCTGCTCAACCGCATCCTCACCGCCACCACCTCCGGCCAGGGCCCGGACGTGCTGAACATCGGCAACACCTGGAGCGCCTCCCTCCAGGCGACCGGCGCGCTGCTGCCCTGGGACGCTAAGAACTTCGCCAGGATCGGCGGACGGGACCGCTTCGTCGGCCCCGCCCTCGGCTCCACCGGCGCCGAGGGCAAGGACCCGGCCGCCGTACCGCTGTACTCGATGGCGTACGCCCTCTACTACAACAAGCAGATCCTCGCCGACGCCGGGATAGACGGACCCCCGGCCACCTGGGACGAACTCGTCGCCGACGGCGCCAGGATCAGGGCCAGGGGCAAGTCCGTGCTCGGTGCCGAGGGATCGAACCTCTCCGAGAACATCCACCACGTCTTCGTCTTCGCCAAGCAGCACGACGCCGACTTCTTCTCCGCCGACGGCAAGCCCGACTTCACCAGCCCCGGGGTGGTCGACGCCGTCAAGCAGTACGTCGACCTGATGGCCAAGGACAAGGCCATTCCGGCGGGCAACGCCGAGTACGCGCAGAACCAGTCCGTCAGCGACTTCGCCAAGGGCAAGCAGGCCATGCTGCTCTGGCAGTCCGCCGCCGCCAACCTCAAGTCCCAGGGCATGAAGGACGACGCCTACGGTGTCGCCCCCGTACCCGTCCAGAAGGGCACCCCCGGACCCGGCGCCCAGGTCAACTCGATGGCCGCCGGCATCAACATCGCCGTCTTCAGGAACAGCCGCAACCTCGACGGCGCCACCGAGTTCGTGAAGTTCATGACCAGCGACGCCGAGCAGAAGATCCTCAACAAGGCCTACAGCTCCATCCCGCCGGTCAAGGCCGCGCAGGGAGACCCGGCGTTCGACGGGCCGTCCACCGCCGTGCTGAAGGACACCCTCGCCAGGAGTGCCGCCGCGCTTCCGCAGGTCGCCACCGAATCGCAGTTCGAGACCGCCGTCGGCACCGCGGTGAAGACCCTGTTCGCCGACGCCGCCGCCGGGCGCGCGGTCACCACCGCCTCCGTCAAGGCCGAGCTGGAGAAGGCCCAGCAGCAGATGCCGGCGGCCTGACGCCCATGACCTCCACCGCCCTGAAGGAACCGGTGCGCGAGGACGCCCCCGGTGCGGCGAGCGAGCCGCGCCGCACCGGGCGGTCCCGCCGCGCCGCGCTCCCGTACCTGCTCCTGCTGCCCGCCCTGGTCTTCGAACTCCTCGTGCATCTGGTCCCGATGGTCATCGGCACCCTGATGAGCTTCCGGTCCATCACCCGCTTCACCCTGCGCGACTGGAGCAACGCCCCCTGGACCGGCCTGCGCAACTACCGCGTGGCCGTGGACTTCGACGCCCCGGCCGGCGAGGCGCTGCTGCGCTCGTTCGCCGTCACCGTCGGCTTCACCCTGCTCTCCGTCGCCCTGTGCTGGGCGCTCGGCACCGCCGCCGCCATCTTCATGCAGGACACCTTCCGGGGCCGCGGTGTCCTGCGCGCCCTGTTCCTGGTGCCGTACGCGCTGCCCGTCTACGCGGCCGTCATCACCTGGGTGTTCATGTTCCAGCACGACAACGGCCTGGTGAACCACGTCCTGCACGACCAGCTCCACCTCACCGGCAAGCCGTCCTTCTGGCTCATCGGCGACAACAGCTTCTACGCCCTGCTCACCGTCTCGGTGTGGAAGGGCTGGCCGTTCGCCTTCCTCATCGTGACGGCCGGCCTGCAGAACATCCCGCGCGAACTCCACGAAGCCGCCGCCCTGGACGGCGCCGGGACGTGGCAGCGGATCCGCCGCATCACCCTGCCCTCCCTGCGCCCGGTCAACCAGGTTCTGGTGCTGGTGCTGTTCCTCTGGACGTTCAACGACTTCAACACGCCCTACGTCCTGTTCGGCCGGGCGGCACCCGAGGCCGCCGACCTGATCTCCGTGCACATCTACCAGACCACCTTCCTCACCTGGGACTTCGGCACCGGATCCGCCATGTCCGTCCTGCTGCTGCTCTTCCTGCTGGCCGTGACCGGCGGATACCTGCTGTTCACCGCACGCGGAAGGAGGGCCGGGAATGGCTGACTCGTCGCCCATGGCGCCGCCCCGCTCGTTCCTGTGGTCCCGCCGGATCTTCCTCACCCTGCTCACCGGCTTCGTGCTGCTGCCCGTCTACGTGATGGTCTCCAGCTCGCTCAAGCCGCTCGCCGACGTCACCGACGAGTTCCGCTGGCTGCCCAGCCGGCTGACCGTCCGGCCGTACGTCGACATCTGGTCCACCGTGCCGCTCGCCCGGTACTTCGTGAACTCGCTGATCGTCGCCGGATCGGCCACCGTCTGCTCGGTCGTCATCGCCGTCTTCGCGGCCTACGCGGTCAGCCGGTACGACTTCCGGGGCAAGCGCGTCTTCACGGTCACCGTGCTGTCCACCCAGATGTTCCCCGGCATCCTCTTCCTGCTGCCGCTGTTCCTGATCTACATCAACATCGGCAACGCCACCGGGATCGCCCTGTTCGGCTCGCGCGGCGGGCTGATCCTGACGTACCTGACGTTCTCGCTGCCGTTCTCCATATGGATGCTGATCGGGTACTTCGACTCGGTGCCGCGCGACCTCGACGAGGCGGCGCTGGTGGACGGATGCGGTCCGCTCGGCGCGCTGTTCCGGGTGGTCGTGCCGGCCGCCGTGCCCGGCATCGTCGCCGTCGCCGTCTACGCCTTCATGACGGCCTGGGGGGAAGTCCTCTTCGCGTCCGTGATGACCAACGACACCACCCGCACCCTCGCCGTCGGACTCCAGGGCTACTCCACCCTCTACGACGTCTACTGGAACCAGATCATGGCCGCCTCGCTCGTGGTGAGCGTGCCGGTGGTCGCCGGATTCCTGCTGCTCCAGCGCTATCTGGTCACGGGACTGACGGCGGGCGCCGTCAAGTGACCGACTCCCCGTACCTCGAAGGGACTTCCATGTCCGAGCCCATCGACCTCGCCGCCTTCCCGGACGACTTCCGCTGGGGAACCGCCACTTCGGCCTACCAGATCGAGGGCGCCGTCGCCGAGGACGGCCGATCGCCGTCGATCTGGGACACCTTCTCCCACACCCCCGGCAAGATCGACGGCGGCCACAACGGCGACACCGCCTGCGACCACTACCACCGCTGGCGCGACGACCTCGGTCTGATGCGCCGACTGGGCGTGGACACCTACCGGTTGTCGGTCGCCTGGCCGCGCGTGATGCCCGGTGGCGACGGCCCGGTCAACGCCAGGGGGCTGTCCTTCTACGACGAGTTGACCGACGCGCTGCTGGAGGCGGGCATCACCCCCTCCGTCACCCTCTACCACTGGGACCTGCCGCAGGTGCTCCAGGACCGGGGCGGCTGGCCGGAGCGGGAGACCGCCGAGCACTTCGCCGCGTACGCCTCGGCCGTCGCCGACCGCCTCGGCGACCGCGTCACCCACTGGGCCACCCTCAACGAGCCGCTCTGCTCGGCCTGGATCGGCCACCTCGAAGGCACGATGGCCCCCGGCTTGACCGACCTCACCGCGGCCGTCCGCGCCTCCTACCACCTGCTCCTCGGCCACGGCCTCGCCACGCAGGCGATCCGCGCCGCCGCGCCCGACGCCGAGGTCGGCATCGTCACCAACCTCTCCACCGTGCACGCCGCCACCGACAGCCCCGAGGACCTGGCCGCCGCGCACCGCCAGGACGGGCACATCAACCGCTGGTGGCTCGACCCGGTCCACGGCCGCGGCTTCCCCGCCGACATGGTCGAGGTGTACGGGGTGGAACTCCCGCAGAAGCCGGGCGACCTGGAGGTCATCGCGACCCCGCTGGACTGGCTGGGCCTCAACTACTACATGCCGGACCATGTCGCCGACGACCCCGGCGGGCCCGCCCCGTACGCCCGTTCCGTGCGCCGCGAGGGCGTGCCGCGTACCGGGATGGACTGGGAGATCGACGCGAGCGGCATCGAGACGCTGCTGCTGCGTCTCACCGAGGAGTACGGCGCCCGCAGGATCTACGTCACCGAGAACGGCTCGTCCTTCCCCGACCGGGTCGGCCCCGACGGCACCGTCGACGATCCCGGACGCCGGGCCTATCTCGAGAGCCACCTCGCCGCCTGCGCCTCCGCCGCGGCCAAGGGCGCCCCGCTCGCGGGCTACTTCGCCTGGTCCCTGATGGACAACTTCGAGTGGGCGTACGGCTACGACAAGCGCTTCGGCCTCTTCCACGTGGACTACGCGACCCAGGCCCGCACGATCAAGGCCAGTGGCCGCCGCTACGCGGAGATCATCGACACCCACCGCAGGCTCGGGCGCCGCGCGGTCTGAGCCGACCCGGGGGGCCCACGCGTGCCCGCCCCCGCCACCTCCGAGACGGCAGGCACGCCAGGGCCGGCTTCCACGCCGGGCGGGTCAGCCGTTGAGGTTCCGCATCAGCTCGGGGGAGTAGCGGTCCCCGGAGGCGACCCCGCGCGGGGCGACGGCTTCGATGGCGGCCATGTCCTCATCGGTGATCGTCACGGTGGTGGCGGCGACGTTCTCCTCCAGGTAGCGGCGGCGCTTGGTCCCTGGGTGCTGCGCCATGGCGCAGCACCCAGGCGAGAGCCAGCTGGGAGGACGAGACCTGCTTGGCGGCGGCGATGCGCCGGACCTCGTCGACGACGGCCAGGTTGCGGGCGAAGTTCTCGCCCTGGAAGCGCGGGTCGGTGCGGCGGAAGTCGTCGGCGGCGAAGTCGTCCGGACTGGAGATCGCACCGGACAGGAATCCGCGGCCTGCCGTGCCCGGCTCCGGCGGTCCGGGCCGGTCAGCGCACCCAGGCATCGGTAAGGGTCCGGACGGCGGAGCCGTCGAGGTCGGCGAGGGTGGTGGCGACGAAGTCGCGGGCCCACTGCGAGGTCTGGACGCGGAAGGGCGGGCGGGCGGAGGTCAGGGCATCGACGATCGGGGCGGCTGCCTCGGCCGGGGTCTGGGCACTGCCGAACGACTGCTGGGCGCGGGCGATGTAGGCCTCGAGGGCCGGGCCGTAGGGGCCGGCGGCGGCGACCAGGGCCGGGACGTCCAGGCCGAGATTGGCGACGAACTCGCTCGCCACCGCACCCGGCTCGACCACGGTGACGTCGACGCCGACGGTGGACGCGACCGGCGCCAGGGACTGCATGAAGCCCTCCACGGCGAACTTGGCCGCGCAGTAGGCCTCGTTGAAGGGCTGGCCGACGACGCCGCCGACGCTGGTGACCGTGATCACCCGGCCCTTGGACGCCCGCAGGTGCGGCAGTGCAGCCCGGGTCACCGCCACCACGCCGAAGAAGTTGACCTCCATGGCCGCGCGGACGTCGTCGACGCTGCTCTGCTCGATGGTGCCGACCTGGGCGGCGCCGGCGTTGTTGATCAGCGCGTCCAGACGGCCGTGTTCGGCGACGACCTCGTCCAGGCAGGTGGTGATGCCGGCCGGGTCGGTCACATCGAGGCGCTTGACCTGGACGCGGTCCGCGACACCTGCCTCGGCGGCGGCCTCGAGCAGTGCCCCGGCCCTGCCGGTGTCGCGCATGGTGGCGATGGTCGTCCAGCCCGCCCGGGCGGTGCCGAGGGCGGCGGCCAGCCCGATGCCGGAGGACGTACCGGTGATCAGAACCGTCTTCGGGGAGGTCATGAGGGTCTTCCTTGCCTGGGGAACACGACGGGTGCGGCACCCGTAACCGGGGAGTTCCCCGGTTATCTGGAAACCGTAATCGGGGAACTCCCCGGTTGTCCAGCTAGACTGGCCCGGACGAAGGGAGCAGCCTTGACCACCAAGCCGAGCGTGTTGCGTGCCGATGCCCGCCGCAACCGGGAGCGCATCCTGGAAGCGGCCGTGCGCGCCTTCGCGGAGAGGGGCGCGGACGTGGCGATCGACACGATCGCCAAGGCCGCGGGCGTCGGCTCGGCCACGCTCTACCGCCACTTCCCCACGCGCGAGGCGCTGGTCGAGGCGGCTTACCGCAACGAACTGGCCCGCGTCTGTGACAGCGCCGCGAAGCTGCTCTCCGGCCATGCGCCGGACCGGGCGATCCGCCTTTGGATGGACGACTTCATCGACTACGTGGCTGCCAAGCAGGGCATGGCGGACGCGCTGCGTGCCGCGGTCGCGTCCGGTGCGGACCCCTTCGCCGAGACCCTCGACAGACTCGGCAGCGCGCTCGGCACCCTGCTGCACGCCGGCGCGGACGCCGGTCTCCTGCGCTCGGACATCGACCCCCTCGACGTCGGTTTCAGCCTGGCCGGAGTCGCGCTGATCACCAGCGCTCCCGACCAGCGCGAACGGGCCGGCCGCCTCCTCGACCTCCTCCTCGACGGCCTCCGGTACGGGGTGGAAGGACCGGCGTCCCGCTCGTGACCCGGCGTGGGCCATGGCCTCCGCCCGCGGGGCACCCGCCCTCCGCGATGCCCGCCCCGGGGCCGCGGAGCCGTTGACGCCGCAACCGCAACCGCGCCTGCCCCGCGCCGCACGGCCCCGGCCGCTCGGCGGACGGTGACGTCGGCTGAGAGTCCTGCGCGTGTCCGCTCCCACAACACCTTCAGCGACGCAGGCGCCTTGCTCGTCGGCGTAGGCCGGCGCGGCCGTCAACGTCCGCCCTGGGCGAGCTCGGTTCGCGACGGCGGTCGCCTTCCCAGGAGCGCGATCGGCATGGTGGCGAATCCGGCTCGCACCACACCGTCACTTGCATAACGAGGTCTCAACGAAGCTGATGCATGCGGCCCTTGAGGTACGGAGCGACTGTAAGTTCCTGCCATGAAACAGGGTAAAGAGGTCGAGAATCCCGAGTCGCGCTTCTTCGCGGTGCTCCTGGCGGCGGCCAAGCTCCCCGGTGTGCGTATTCACCGAGAGGCCTACCTCCGGACGGCGCTGCGGCGCCACTGCACCGAGGATGAGATCCGCAGAGCGATCGAAGAGTCGCCCGCCGCGGCGGGTATCACCGTCGCCGTTCTGGAGAAAGCGGCGAACGACTCGATCCGCTACGAGACGGCCAAGGTCAGTGCCCTCTCCGCCGCGGCCGGGATACCCGGCATCCTCGCCCTTCCCGCCACAGTGCCCGCCGACGTTGCACAGTACGTCGGCCACATGCTGCGTATCGCGCAGAAGCTCGCCTATCTCTACAGCTGGCCCGAACTGTTCTCCGACGAGGGTGATGACGTCGATGACGCCACCATGGGGGTGCTCACGCTGTTCTTCGGCGTGATGTTCGGCACCCAGTCGGCGAACGCCGCTGTGGGGAAGGTGGCGGGGATGATGTCGGAGCAGGTGGCCAAGAAGCTGCCTCAGAAGGCGCTCACCAAGGGCGTCGTCTATCCCATAGTGAAGAAGGTCGCGGCCTACATCGGCGTCAAGATGACAAAGGAGTCGTTCGCGAAGGCCGTCTCGAAGGCGATCCCTCTCGTAGGGGCCGCCGTCTCCGGGGGGTTCACCTTCGCGACCTACCTTCCGATGGCCAAGAGGCTCAAGAAGCACCTCGCCGGCCTGCCACTGGCGGACCCCTCGCACCGAGTGACGGAGGGGGAAGTCGTGGACGGTGAAGTCGTCGCTGAGCACGAATCCTTCATCCCGGCACAGGCTGAACCGCACGGCGCGGACTCCGCTGCCGTCAAGCTGGAGGAACCCGGGTCCTGACCCCCCGAGTGGCCTGCTGGCTGCCGAAGGGGCCCGCCTTCCGTGTTCGACGGAGGTGCGGGCCTGGGTTCGCAGCCGTCAGACACCTTCACCGCCACCGCGTTCAAGGACGACGCGGAGCCGGGCTTCTGCTTGACCCAGTACGCCGGTCACCGGCCCGGCCCAGAATTGCTTAGTGACCCACGCTCCGTGCTGGAGATCGGCTGCGGCACCGGCCGTGCTCTCGTCCACCTTGCTCGGCGAGGCATCACCGCTCTCATCCTTTGCCCACCTTGATCGGAACTTTGCCGCCCCTTTGTCAGGCCTGCGAAAGCAAACCGGCTCGGTGAACTACCGTCTTCGGGCCGGTCAGCCGACTCAGGGGGAGCAGAAGACGTCATGGGCGACCACAGCGACGGCAAGATACTCGATATCAGGATGGCCGATCTGAAGGCGACGGCCCCGCATTTCCACACGCACAGCTCCGACCTGGCCAAGGCGCTCACCAAGCTCAAGGCCGCTTTGGCAGCGGCCGGTTCGCCGTGGGGTGACGACGAGCAGGGGAAGAAGTTCCACGAGCACTACGGCCCGCACGTCGAGAAGGTGGAGACCGCCGCCGGGATTCTCGCGCTCGGCCTGGCCAGCATCGAAGCGGCCATGACAGACATGGCCGACGGTCACATCGACAACGAACTGCTGATCCGCTCGATGTTCAGCAAGATCCAAGCCGCCCCGCACGACGGCGACGCGAGCGCGCGGTGAGCGGGGCCGGCAAGGCCAAAGAGATCGTCCAGGACCTGACCGGCATGTGGTGGCCGGATGCAGACGAAGGGCGTCTGCGGGACGCGGCCAAAGCCTGGCGGGACTTCGCCGACGACCTGGAAGACGTGACGGCCGCCGCGAACAAGTCGGCGCGCGGCATCATCGAGCACAACAAGGGTGAGGCGATATCCGCCTTCGATGACCCGTTCTGGCGCCGCTACTACCACGACGGCCACGGCTGGCTCCAGGACATGATCGATGGCGCCCGCGACATGGCCAATGCCCTCGACCAGTACGCCGACGTCGTCCACAAGGCCGTCAAGCATCTGGAACACGAACTGGAGATCGTCGGCGCTACCATCGTGGCCGGCACCGCCCTCGCGGTCTTCACGCTCGGCATCTCCGAAGGCGCCGCGGCAGCAGCCACCGCCTCGATCCTGGAACTGTCCGCCACGCTCGGCGTCACCGTGTCCACCGAGATCGCCACCATCGCCGGCACCACCCTGGCCACGGCCGCCATCGGTGGACTCGAGTCGATCACCGTCGACCTTGCCGTCACCCAGCCCGTCGCTATCGCCACCGGTGAGAGCCAGGGCCTCAGCCTCGACGAGGTGAGCGACTCCGCCCGCTACGGCATGGAGTTCGGCGGCGCGTTCGGAGCAGGTGGAAGCACAGCCCGAATCGTCGCCGAGAACGGTGGGACGGTGGGCCTGTTCAACGGCTTCCGGCTGAACATCGCGGCCCTTGACGAGATGGGCAAGTCCCGTACGTGGAAGCTGATCCAGTCCCCCGACTCGAAGATTCCCGCTCCTCCGGCGCGGGCCGGCGACTACGAGTTGGTTTCGGGCGACCCGGTGTACTTCGGGAAGAACACCACCACGGTGGGTTACGACGAGCGCACCCTGAATAACCTGCAACGGGTCGCCCGGGTCCCCGGCGTACACGACGTGGTCGTCCACGGCACGGACGAAGGGGTTTTCGTCCCCGGCCGTGTCAACGCCGCGGGGAAGACCCTCACAGACTTCGAAGTGCACCCCAACCACATCGCGGACGCGATCCGCAGCAATCCCAACTACCACGGTGAACCGGTGCGCCTCATCTCCTGCTACTCCGGCGCCGACGCGAGACCGCCCGAGCTGCCCCTCGCGCAGGCCGTCGCCAACGAGCTCGGTGTGCCCGTGACGGCGCCCACGAGCAAGGTGGGAACGTCCCCCCAGCTCGGCCTCAACCAGACCCCCACCATCGGCAACAATGGCTACTGGCGCACCTACCTGCCCATGGCCCACTAGGGCAGGCTCACAGGAGTGGAAATGATCAAGCGAGCGGGCTTCTACCGGGAGATCGGCGGTCAGGCCACCACGGCAGACGATGCGCCGTCGCTGCGAGATGCCGCACAGGACAGTGGGCCCTGGGACGAGGACCGTATCCTTGCCTACCTGGAATCGGCCCTGGAGATCTACTCCACGATGGGCGCCGAGCGTGACGTCCTCACTGGCGAAGAGTGGATCGTGGGCTCCGGATCCCTGAAGACGGATGGCACCTGGCTCTGGCCCGTCGATCTCACGCACTACGTACGTCGTCACCACGCTGTCCTGCCGCAGGAATTCCTGGACCACATCCGGGCCAACAACTACAAGGTCCCTGTCGTGCCCGACGAACGGGCCAGGCACATTTTCCAGGAGGAGTTCCCGGACCACGCCCCCGCCGCGGCTCCGTCCAAGGCTGCGGGCTTTTTCACTTGGTACGTGCCGAAACTGAACAGCGCGCGTGCCAATCAGCTCCTCACGCATCTGGAGACCGCCGGGCTCTCCGCCGTGCACCCGCTGACTCATGCTCTCTTCGGGTTCCGTGAGACGCCGGCCGGAAACCGTGAGCCGCTGATGGGTGATGGCGCAGCCCTGGCCGCCGCCTTGGCCGACGATCGATACTCGAAGGCCGAGTTCACCTGCTGGAAGGGCTACGACCAGTCCCTGACCGGCATCGTGCGACGCACGGACGAGACGACGCAGAGCATCACGCTGCGCCTCACCGACGTCCCCGTGTCCGACCGCGAGGAGGCGGTCGCGGCACTGGTGCGCACGCTCGACCAGGATGCGGCCGACTGCCGCGGATTCGTCATCGACCGAGCCGGCATTTCGGCTTCCCAGGACTGGAACCGCATCCTCGTCGGCGACGGAGGGCATTTCACCGTGTGGCCCGATACCGTCGGCATCCTCCGGGACCGCGTGGGCGACCACCCTGAGCTGGCCGACAGCAAGCCGACTGCCTACGGCCCGCTCGACGTTTTCCATCGCCCGTGAACCCTCGACCGCCACAGCGGCCCCGGCACTGGTCCGACCGGCCTGACCGGGTTTTCGGGCGTTCAGGGTGCGGAGGCTGCCGGTCACGGACAGCCGCCCGGAACACACCCCGAGACGACGGCCACGCACACCGGCCCGATGCGCTGGGGCCGAGGGGGTCGGGACCTGCTCCTCGTCACCGCGTACGCCGACACGTGGGGCTGCCGGACGCGAGACGCCCACACGAAGACCGTGTGGGCGGAGATCACGGCCCTCGTCGTGAGTCGGATGGTCTACTGGGGGCCGTGAGATCAGGAGGCGAACGCCCGCAGGAGCGCGGCGAAGGCGGTCAGCCCCTCAGATCATCTGCCTCGGGAGCGGCTTCTCTTCGAAGTGGGCGATCCGGCTACGGACGTCTTTTCGCCCGCTTGAGGCGGCCGATGAACTGCTTCCCATGGATGCGCCTACGCGAAGGCTCACCCCGCCGCGTGGCAGGCAGCACGAGACTGTAGGCCAAAGCCTGGTACTTGCCGACGTGGACCGCCGGGCAGTACATGGGCTGAACCTCTCCCCGAATGTCTGCCTGTCGCGACGGTTGCACTCGGCTGACGGCCTTTCAGGTGCCTTGACCGTCCCGGCTGTGCTGGTACGTCCGCTGCCCTGAGCGGATCGACCGGATCCAGCGTTCCGCTGGACTGTGAGGCCGAGGACCGAGCTCGTCGGCGCTCGGAGAACGGAGGCCCTCGGCATTCAGCCCCCTAGCGGACCGCCAGCTCCAGCACCTTCGTCCGACCCGTCTCCGCGTGGGCCGGACCCGGGTCCACCGCCACCTCCACAGCGCTGATCCGCCCGTGCCTCCACAGCCAGGCCACATCCCGTCCGAACGACCACACCAGCGATCCCAGCGCCAGCAGGACCACCGTGAGTTCCGCCGCGTGGGGAAGCAGGGACGAGCCGGCTGTGAGGAGGGCCATGCCCTGGAAGGCGGCGACCGTCTTGCGGGCGAAGGACGGGGGGAGCGGGGCGTTGAGCCAGGGGGCGAGGCGGGCGGCGGCGGCGAAGGCGTAGCGCATGGCGCCGATGAGGAGGACCCAGGGGCCGAGCCGAGTGGACACGTACACGCTGAGGACCAGGATGAGGAACGCGTCCACCTCCATGTCGAAGCGGGCGCCGAGCGCGCTGCAGGTGCCGGTGCGGCGGGCCACCTTGCCGTCGACGCCGTCCAGGAGGAGGGCGACCGCCGTGAGGCCGACCAGGAGGGTGACCGAGGGAGCGCTCTGGAAGGAATCCGCGACCAGCGCGGTGACCCCTCCGACCAGGGTGGCCCGGCCGAGGGTGACCCGGTTCGCGGGGCCGAAGGAACGCAGCGCTGAGCGGTGCAGGGCACGCGAGAGCACCGCCCAGGTGGCGAACGCGAAGGCGAGCCCCGACAGCCAGCCGGCCACCCCCATGCCGATGGCCGTGCCCAGCAGAGCGAGCAGCAGGATCTGGACGCCCGCTCCCACGGCCGTCTCCTGCTGAAGCCTCGCGTCGTACGTGTTGTTCAGGGCCACCGCGCATCCTCCGGCCGAGTGACAGAGTCGATCAAGGCCGCGTACTGTGCGCGGCCTGTGCCCTTCTCGGTACGTGAGCAAGTTCCCGATCGTTCAGGAGGATGCCGATGAACCCCGCCGCCCGCGCGTTCTGGCTCAGCTCACCCGGCCACGGCGAGCTGCGCGACGTCACCCTCCCGGAGCCCGGCGCGGACGAGGTCCTGGTGCGCGCCCTGTACTCCGGGGTCAGCCGCGGAACCGAGACCCTGGTGTTCCGCGGCGGTGTGCCGGAGAGCCAACACGACGTGATGCGCGCCCCGTTCCAGGAGGGTGACTTCCCCGCCCCGGTGAAGTACGGATACCTGAGCGTCGGCGTGGTCGAGCAGGGGCCCGATGAGCTGACCGGCCGTACGGTCTTCTGCCTTCATCCGCACCAGAGCCGTTACGTCGTTCCGGTGAGCGCCGTGACCGTCGTACCCGACCGGGTGCCCGCCGCGCGGGCCGTGCTCGCCGGGACCGTGGAGACCGCCGTGAACGCCCTGTGGGACGCCGCCCCGCGGATCGGGGACCGGATTAGCGTGGTCGGCGGCGGCATGATCGGCTGCTCGGTCGCCGCCCTGCTCGCCCGATTCCCCGGCATCCGGCTCCAGCTCGTCGACGCGGACCCGGCCCGCGCCGAGACCGCCAGGGCCCTCGGCGTCGACTTCGCCGCTCCCGGCGAGGCCACCGGCGAGCGCGACCTCGTCATCCACGCCAGCGCCACCGAAGAGGGCCTCACCCGCGCCCTGGAGCTCCTCGCGTCCGAGGGCACCGTCGTGGAGCTGAGCTGGTACGGCGACCGGCGTGTCACCCTGCCGCTCGGCGAAGCCTTCCACTCCCGCCGGCTCACCCTCCGCGCCAGCCAGGTCGGCACCGTCTCCCCGGCCGCCCGGCCCGGCCGGGGCTACGCCGAGCGGATGACCCTGGCCCTGGACCTGCTCGCCGACCCGGCGCTGGACGCGCTCATCACCGGAGAGAGCGACTTCGCCGAACTCCCCTCGCTGATGCCCCGCCTGACGAGCGGTGAGCTCCCCGCCCTGTGCCACCGCATCCGCTACCCCGACCCGGCCTGACCTGAGAAAAGAGTGAGAGAAGGCTGAACACGGGGAACCGGAGAGCCGTACTACTCGGCAACCCCGGACGGGAACCTCCGGGGGACCAGACGCGCCGCACCTGGAGGGTCGTCCGTTGTTCAGCATCACCGTCCGCGATCACATCATGATCGCCCACAGCTTCCGCGGCGACGTGTTCGGACCCGCGCAGCGCCTGCACGGCGCCACGTTCCTGGTGGACGCCACCTTCCGCCGTGAGCAGTTGGACGAGGACAACATCGTGGTCGACATCGGCCTCGCCACGCGTGAACTCGGCTCCATCACAGCCGAGTTGAACTACCGCAACCTGGACGACGACCCCGGGTTCGCCGGGGTCAACACCTCCACCGAGTTCCTGGCCAAGGTCATCGCCGACCGGCTCGCCGAGCGCATCGCCAAGGGCGCGCTCGGCGAGGGCGCGAAGGGTCTGGCCGCGCTCTCGGTGACCCTGCACGAGTCCCACATCGCCTGGGCGAGTTACGAGCGTGGCCTGTGAGCGACCTGACCGTGGACCGGGCCCGGCTCGCCCACGTGCCCGCACAGCCCCTCGCCCCCGCACACTTCGGGATCATCCCCATGTCGCTGCGCACCGTGCACTTCGTCATGCCGGGGGGTGTCGACGACCCGGCCGCGCCCAGTGGCGGCAACGCCTACGACCGCCGGGTCTGCCTCGACCTGCCCGGCTTCGGCTGGCAGACCGTCCGGCACGCCGCCCCCGGCGCCTGGCCGGACCCCGACGCCGGCGCCCGCGAGTCGCTCGCCCGCACCCTCGCCGGCCTGCCCGACGACACCGTGGTCCTGCTGGACGGACTGGTCGCCTGCGGAGTGCCCGAGATCGTCGTCCCCGAGGCCGAACGGCTCCGGATCGCCGTCCTCGTCCACCTGCCGCTGGGCGACGAGACCGGGCTGGACCCGGCCGCCGCCGCCGACCTCGACGCCCGCGAACGCGCCGTGCTGCGCGCGGTGCCCGCCACCATCGCCACCAGCGACTGGGCCGTACGCCGTCTCGTCGCCCACCACGGCCTGGCCCCCGACCGCGTCCACCTCGCCGCCCCCGGCGCCGACATCGCGCCGCTCGCGCCCGGCACCGACGGAGTCTCCCACCTGGTGTGCGTCGCCGCCGTCACTCCGCGCAAGGGCCAGCACCGCCTGGTCGAGGCCCTCGCGGCCGTACGCGACCTGCCCTGGACCTGCTCGCTGGTCGGCGGCCTCGGCACCGACCCGGAGTACGTGACCGGCCTGCGCGCCCAGATCGAGCGGTGCGGCCTCGCCGACCGGCTGCACCTGACCGGTCCCCGCACCGGCGCCGACCTCGACGCCAGCTACGCCGCCGCGGACCTCCTGGTGCTCGCCTCCTACGCCGAGACCTACGGCATGGCGGTCACCGAGGCCCTCGCCCGCGGCATCCCGGTCATCGCCACCGACGTGGGCGGTCTGCCCGAGGCGGTCGGCCGCGCCCCCGACGGCGGCGTGCCCGGCATCCTCGTCCCGCCGGAGGACCCCGCCGCCATCGCCGCCGAACTGCGCGGCTGGTTCGGCGAGCCCGACGTGCGCCGCCGCCTCAAGGCCGCCGCGCGCGGCCGGCGCAGCGCGCTCGCCGGCTGGGCCGCCACCGCCCGCAGCCTCGCCGGGGTCCTCGGCAGGCTCCCCGGCGCCCCCAGGAGGGCCGCATGACCGACGCCACCGCACAGGAGGAGCACCGGGTGAACGACGGCACCGAGCCCACCGGCGCCTCCGGCGTCATCGCCGGCGCCGGCCCCGTCGGCCGCCCCGGCGAGCGGCCCACCGTACGGCTGCGCGAGGGGGAGGCCGACGAGGCGCCCCGGTACGCGCCCGAGTGGCTCCAGCTCCGCGAACCGGCCGACGCGGACGCGCGGGCCATGGGCCTTTTGGAGCCGCTCGGCAGGCGGCTCGCGGAACTCCCGCCGCCGGAGAGCGGCCTGGCCATCCACGACCTGGGCTGCGGCACCGGTTCGATGGGGCGCTGGCTCGCCGCCCGGCTGGAGGGCGCCCAGCACTGGGTGCTGCACGACCGGGACCCGTACCTGCTGCACTTCGCGGCCGTCGCGTCCCCGCGCGTCGCCGCCGACGGCAGCCGGGTCACCGTCGAGACCCGGCGCGGCGACGTCGCCCGGCTCACCCCGGACGCGCTGTCGGGGGCCTCGCTGGTGACGGCGTCCGCGCTGCTGGACGTGCTCACCCGGCCCGAGGTCGAGACGCTGGCCGCCGCCTGCGCGGGTGCGGGCAGCCCTGCCCTGCTCACCCTGTCGGTGGCCGGGCGCGTCGAGTTCGCGTCCCCCGATCCGCTGGACGCCGACCTGGCCGACGCGTTCAACGCCCACCAGCGCCGGGACGGCATGCTCGGCCCGGACGCGGTCACGGCGGCCGGCGAGGCGTTCGCCGGACACGGCGCGTCGGTACGGGTGCACCCGAGCCCGTGGCGGCTCGGTGCGGACCGCGCGGCCCTCACCGCGCAGTGGCTGCGGGGCTGGGTCGGCGCGGCCGTCGAGGAACGGCCTGCCCTGCGTACGCGCGCCGAGCAGTACCTGCGCGACCGGCTGGCCGCGTGCGAGGCGGGCGAGCTGCAGGTCGTGGTGCACCACAGCGACCTGCTGGCCCTGCCCCGGCCGGTGGAGGCGTGATGAACGGGCGGACGGGCGAGGCGGTCGCGGAGGCCCGCGACACCGGCCTTCCTGAGTCGGAGCCCGCCCGGCCGCCCGGCACCACCGGGGCAACCGCCACCGCGCGGCGCGCACTGCGCACCAAAGCCGGCACGGCCGTCGGCGTCGCCATCCTCGGTGTGCTGCTGTGGCGGCTCGGCACCGGGCCGCTGGTCGGCGGGCTGCGCCGGATCGACACGGCCACCGTGCTCGCGGCCCTCGGGATCGGCGCCCTCACCACCGTGCTCAGCGCCTGGCGCTGGCAGTTGACCGCGCACGGCCTCGGTGTCCGCCTGCCGTTCGGGCCCGCCGTCGCCGACTACTACCGGGCGCTGTTCCTCAACGCAGCGCTCCCCGGCGGAGTCCTCGGCGACGTGCACCGGGCGGTACGGCACGGGCAGAGCGCCGGTGACATCCGGCGCGCCGTCAAGGCGGTCGTGCTGGAGCGGGTCGCCGGGCAACTGGCGCTCGCCGTCTGCGGTGCCGCGCTGCTGCTCACCCTGCCCTCCCCGGTCCGCGACGACCTGCGAACGGTCGCGGTGCCGGGGGCGCTCGCCGGGGCGGGCGCGCTCGCGGTCGTCGCCGCCGTCCGCATGAACCGGGCGCCCGGCCGGCGCACCGGCTCACGGCCCGGGAGCGGGCTGCTGCGGGAGGCGCGGCAGGGGCTGCTGTCCCGGGAGAGCGGACCCGGGGTCGCCCTGTCCTCGGTGGCCGTCCTCGCCGGACACCTCGGCATGTTCGTCGTCGCGGCCCGGATCGCGGGCAGCGGGGCGTCCGTCGCGGTGCTGCTGCCGCTCGCGGTGCTCGCCCTGGCCGCCATGGGTTTGCCGCTCAACGTGGGCGGCTTCGGCCCCCGCGAGGGCGTCACCGCCTGGGCGTTCGCCGCCGCCGGCCTCGGCGCGAGCAGCGGCGTCGCCGTCGCCGTGGTGTACGGCGTGCTCAGCTTCGTCGCCGCGCTGCCCGGTGCCGTCGTCCTCGTGGCCCGCTGGGCCGGCGCCCTGCGCGGTCAGCCGCGCGGCGCGGTGGGCGCCTCCGGTGAGGTCAGCAGCCGGAAGTACGGCTCGAAGTTCTCCACCAGGCCGGCGAGCAGGCCCTTCCCCTTCTCCGCCGAGGCCAGGGACGGGCGGCCGATGACGCCCGATTCGGTGTAGGCGGACATTCCCGTGGTGAGCAGATGACGACGGTCGTCGGCGGTGAAATCGGCCGACTCATGGCCAGGGCGGAGGAATTCGGGATGAGCGTGCAGCAGGATGGACGCCTCGATCTCCCCGGCGTGCATGTCGGTGAGCAGCGAGGTCTCCACACCCGCCCGCTGCCGCGCCTCCTCCCAGTCCTCGGCCGCCGGGTACAGCGCCATCCGCTCGCCCCGCGCCGACGCCTCCTGCACGACGTTGCCCAGCACGTAGTTCCCGCCGTGCCCGTTCAGCACCACGAGCGACTCCACGCCCGAGCGACGCAACGAGTCCGCGATGTCACGTACGACCGCATGCAGGGTAACGGAGGAGATACTGACCGTCCCCGGCCAGGCCGCGTGCTCGTGCGAGCACGCGAGGGTCACCGGGGGAAGGAGGTGCACCGGATACGCGGCGGCGATCTCCCGCGCCACGGCACAGGCCACCAGCGTGTCGGTCGCCAACGGGAGATGAGGGCCGTGCTGTTCGAAGCTCCCCACGGGAAGGACGGCGACCTGACGTGACACACCCGCCCCCCGCGCCCGTACGTCCTCGGTGGTGTCCGCTGGCATCACCCCGTAGGCCGCCGGTCGCGCGCCCGAACCACTCATGTTTCCCACGGCCTCTCGTCTCTGTTTAGGAATCAGATCATGACAGAAAACATCGGCGCCTTCGGCGGGAAGAACCCGCGTCGTTCGGGCACGGAACGCGTCGTGAACACCCCGCTGCCCACCGCGTACGGGCAGTTCCAGGCGGTCGGCTACCTGGACCACGAGAGGGGCGACGAACAGGTCGCCCTGGTGCACGGTGACATCGGGACCGAGAACGTGCTGGTGCGGCTGCACTCGGAGTGCCTGACCGGTGACGCCTTCGGCTCCCAGCACTGCGAGTGCGGCGAGCAGCTGGCGGCCGCGATGCGCGCGGTGGTCGCCGAGGGCGCCGGTGTCGTCCTGTACCTGAGAGGCCACGAGGGCCGGGGCATCGGCCTGCTGGCCAAGCTGCGCGCCATGGCGCTCCAGGCGGAGGGGCTGGACACGGTCGAGGCCAACCTCGCGCTCGGTCTGCCGGTGGACGCCCGTGACTACCGGGTGGCGGCGGAGATGCTGCACGACCTCGAGGTGCGCTCGGTCCGGCTGATGTCCAACAACCCGCGCAAGCGGGAGGCGTTGACCAAGTACGGCATCGAGGTCGCCGAGCAGGTGCCGCTGCTCATCGAGCCGAGCGAGAACAACATCACGTATCTGCGCACCAAGCGCGAACGTCTGGACCACCACCTTCCCCACCTGGACGCGGTGGCCCACGGCTCCTGAGCCCCTCCTCCTCCCCCCACGCGAGACGTCCGGCCGGAATCCCCGGCCGGACGTCCCGTTCTCCGGTGGGGTTTCAGTCCGTGACCGCCTCGTGCACCAGACGGCGCAGGTCGGGGAAGATCTTCAGGGCGCGGGGGCGTACCTGTGTCATGAACTGCACGGTCAGATCCAGTGCCGGGGCCACCCAGAAGGCGGTGGTCGCCACGCCCGTCCAGCCGAAGGTGCCGGGCGCGGAGGGGGCCAGGGTGCGGGCGGGGTCGGTGACGACGGAGACGTTGAAACCGAAGCCGAGACCGTCGTTGGCGCGCTCCTGGTGGGCGGGGGCGCCGAACTCCCGCAGGACGGCGTCGCCGGGGAGCTGGTTGCGGGTCATGGCGGCGAGCGAGGCCGGGGAGAGCAGCCGGACGCCGTCGAGTTCGCCGCCGCGGCGCAGCAGCTCCATGAAACGGTGGTAGTCGCCCGCGCTGGAGACCAGTCCACCGCTCGCCGACAGGAACCGCGGCCGTCCACGCACCGGCAGACCCGGTACCGGGGTGAGGCCGCCGTCCTCGGTCTCGCCGTACAACTCGGCCAGCCGGGGCTCCTGCCCGGGGGTGAGGTGGAAGCCGGTGTCGGTCATGCCGAGCGGGCCGAGGACGCGCTCGGCGAAGAACGCGTCCAGCGGGCGTCCCGAGACGACCTCGATGAGGCGGCCCAGCACATTGGTGGCGACCGAGTAGTTCCACTGGGTGCCCGGCTCGAACTGGAGGGGCAGGGAGGCGTACACCGCGATGGTCTCGGCGAGGTCCGCGCCGGAGGGTACGGAGGACTCCAGCCCGGCCGCGCGGTACAGGGCGTCCACCGGGTGGTCGTGGTAGAAGGCGAAGGTCAGGCCCGCCGTGTGGGTGAGCAGATGCCGGACGCGGATCGGCCCTGCGGCCGGGCGGGTGCGTACACCGTCCCCCGATCCGCTCACGTGGACACGGGGGCCGGCGAACTCCGGGAGGTACCGGTCGATCGGGTCGTCCAGGGCGAGCAGGCCCTCCTCGGCCAGCATCAGCACCGCCACCGCCGTCACCGGCTTGGTCATGGAGTAGATCCGCCACAGGGTGTCGGTCTCCACCGGGAGCCCGGCCGCGACGTCGCGGTGGCCGTGGGCGGTCAGATGGGCGACCTTGCCGCCACGGGCCACCGACACCAGGAAACCGGGCAGCCGGCCCCCGTCCACGAGTCCGGCCGCGTACTGGTCGAGGCGGTGCAGCGCCTTCGCGTCGAGCCCCACGTCCTGCGGGGCGACTTCCTGTCGAAGCTGTGCCATGGCTCTCCTCCGCTCCTGCCGGGCCCCTGCGCTGCCGGGCCGGCCCCAGCGCTCATCGTGGCGCATGATCACCGTGGAGCATCCCGTCCTCAACCGGTCTTGTGAGCGACGCGACTCCGCGCCCGGGGGCGTGCGTCACCGGACAGCCCGGACGCCCCCGGCGGAGGCGGGGCACGGCCGGCCCGGGAATGCCGGCCGAGCCCCAACCCGTTGACACCGGCATGATTCAGGACACGACGCAGCACGCACTGCTGGCACTGCTCTCCGAGGAGCACGGCGGGGTGCTCGTCACGCTCAAGCGGGACGGGCGGCCCCAGATGTCCAACGTGGTCCACGCCTACGACCCGGACCAGCGGATCGTGCGGATCTCGGTCACCGACGACCGCGCCAAGACCCGGAACCTGCGCCGCGACCCCCGCGCCTCGTACTACGTCACCAGCGCCGACCGCTGGGCGTACACCGTCGCCGAGGGCACGGCCGAGCTGAGCCAGGTCGCCGCCGACCCGTACGACGAGACGGTGGAGGAGCTGGTGCGGCTCTACCGCGAGGTACTGGGCGAGCACGACGACTGGGACGACTACCGTGCGTCCATGGTTCGTGACAGACGTCTGGTGGTCCGGCTGCACGTCGACCGGGCGTACGGCGTCCCCAAGCGGTAGGGGGCGTCTCGTCGGTCCTGCCGGGTCGGCGGCGAGCCACCCCCAGGGCCTCTCGTTCCGCTCCTCTTCCTCGCCGGCGAGGGCGCCCGGTATCGACCGGCCAGACGATCGGCGTCGACGGCGGAATGCTCATGAGCTGAGGAGAAACCGGGGCGCGTGCCGGCCCCCTCTCCGCCGAGGGGGCCGGCACGACACGGGACTACAGGCTCTCGCGGACGGAGCGGGCGAGGAGGCGCAGGCCCTTGTCGAGCTCCTCGGCGGAGACGGTGAGCGGCGGCAGCAGCTTCACGACCTCGCCGAACGGGCCGGAGGTCTCGATCAGCAGGCCGTGGTCGAAGGCCCGCCGGGCGATCCGGCCGGCGGCCTCCCTGTCCCGCATCTCCATGCCCCAGGCCAGCCCGCGGCCGCGCACCGTGACGACGTCCTCCGGATGTTCGGCGGCGATCGAAGCCAGCCCGGCGCGGACCTGCTCGCCCCGCAGGTGCGTCTGCTTCTCCAGGTCGCCGTCGGCCCAGTAGGCATGGAGGGTGGCGGTGGCGGTGACGAAAGCGGGGTTGTTGCCGCGGAAGGTGCCGTTGTGCTCGCCGGGTTCCCAGATGTCGAGTTCCTCGCGGAACAGGCACAGGGACATGGGCAGTCCGTAGCCGGAGATGGACTTGGAGACGGTGACGATGTCGGGGACGATGCCGGCTTCCTCGAAGGAGAAGAAGCCGCCGGTGCGGCCGCAGCCCATCTGGATGTCGTCGACGATCAGCAGCATGTCCTGGCGCTTGCACAGGTCGGCGAGGGCGCGCAGCCACTCGGGGCGGGCGACGTTGATGCCGCCCTCGCCCTGCACCGTCTCCACGATCACCGCGGCGGGACGGTCCAGGCCGGAGCCCGGGTCCGCCAGCAGCTCCTCGAAGTACGCGAACGGCTCGTCCGCATCGGCGCCGCGGTAGCCGTCGAAGGGCATCGGCGTGGTGTGGACGAGGGGGACGCCCGCACCGGCCCGCTTGCGGGCGTTGCCGGTGACGGCGAGCGAGCCCAGCGTCATGCCGTGGAAGCCGTTGGTGAAGGAGACGACCTGCGGGCGCTGCTTCACCTTGCGGGCCAGCTTCAGCGCCGCCTCGACGGCGTTGGTGCCGGTCGGGCCCGGGAACATCACCTTGTAGGGGAGGCCGCGGGGGCGCAGCACCAGGTCGCGGAAGGTCTCCAGGAAGCGGCGCTTGGCGGTGGTCGACATGTCGAGACCGTGGACGATGCCGTCGCGCTCCAGGTGGTCCAGGAGCGCCCGCTTCAGGACGGGGTTGTTGTGGCCGTAGTTGAGGGAGCCGGCACCGGCGAAGAAATCGAGGAAGGTGTGGCCGTCCTCGTCGGTGAGGGTGCTGCCGCGGGCGCGGTCGAAGACGGTGGGCCAGCCGCGGCAGTACCCGCGGACCTCGGACTCCAGGGTCTCGAAGACGCTGGGCGCGGGACCGGAAGGAGACGGCTGTGCCGGCTGCGGAATGACGGCGTCGGGGGTGGCGCCGGGCACAGCGTCGGGGACGGTGAGGCTCACGGGGCGCTCCAAGGAGGCGGGTCGGGCGTCGAGGGCCCGGTCAGGAAGGAACGGGAAGGGAGTAGCGGAGCTTGGGAGAGGCGGTGGCGCCCGTCCGGTCGTAGAAGCGGATGGCGCCGTCGTTCCAGGCGGGGGTGTTCCACTGGAGCTGGGTGAGGCCGAGCGCGCGGGCCTCCTCGGCGACGGCCGCCATGAGCAGCCGACCCACGCCGGCGCCACGGTGCTCGGGCCGCAGGTACAGGCAGTCCATGTGCAGGTACTCGGCGCCCTGCCAGGTGGCGAACTCCGGTGTGCAGGAGGCGTATCCGGCCAGTTGGCCGCCGTCGGGCGCACCGGCCGGCGCGGCCACGAGGATCCGCAGGGCCCGCGGCCCGGCGACCGCCCCGCCTCCCGCTCCGAAGAGCAGGGCACCGAGGCGGCCGGCGAGGTCGGGAGGGGGCGGGGCGGCCTTCTCGTAGGCGGCGTGCTCGGCGGCCAGCTGCTCCAGGACGGGCAGGTCACCGGGCAGGGCGTGCCGCACCACGTACCGCGGCGTGGACCCGCTCACCTGGGGGTCACGACGACGTCGAGCTGCTCGTCGAGCTCCGTCGCGATCCGCTCGACGCGGTCGATGGACTCCGGCCCGTCGTAGGGGCAGGCGACGGCGAGGGAGCCGGCGATCTCGTACCAGCCCTCGGGCGCCCGCCGCAGCAGGCTGCCCACCTTGCTGCCCGGCAGGTAGGAGCGGAAGTGCGGGGAGAAGTACGCGTCGCCCGGGTTGTTGCGCAGCAGGCGCCCCTCCCGGTAGGCGAACTTGATGCAGGTGGCGGCCTGCGGGGCGGTGCGGCGCACCTCGCCGCGCCACAGCTCCGCCTCCGCGCTGGCCGTCTCGAGCGTCTGGTCCTGCAGGACGGCCTTCAGCCACAGCCGGACCGGGTCGAGCCCGTAGACCTCGCGCAGGTTGCGGTAGTTCTGCCCGCCGGACAACCGGGTGCTGAACTCGACGACGCGGTAGGTGCCGTCGGCGTGCTTGCGGTACTCGGCGTTGAACAGGCAGTGCCGGACGCCGAGCCCGGCCACGATCTGCTCCGTCAGCGCGACGAGTTCCGGCTCCTCCTCCGGGGTGCGGAAGGGGAGGGTGTAGTAGTCCTCCTCGAAGTACGGTCCGGGCATCTGCATCTTGTCGGTGACGCCGGACAGGTAGAACTTCCCGTGCAGGACGACGCCGTCGAGGGTGACCTCGGTGCCGGGCAGGAACTCCTCCAGCAGGGCGATCTCCGCGGGCCGGCCGGAGAGGAAGTAGTCGTCCCAGATGCCGCTGAGGTCCTCGATCTCGGCCAGCGCGGCGGTGAGTTCCGCCTGGTCCTTGGCGAGGGCCACACCGATGGAGGCGGACAGGTTCGTCGGCTTGACGATGACCGGGTACGCGAATTCGCCGGCCGCCTGCAGCCCGGAATCGACGCCCGTCACGGCCGCGTACTTCGCGCCGGGGATGCCGTGCTCGGTGAGGAACTCGCGCTGCAGCCGCTTGTCGCGGGAGATCACGTCGGCCTCGTGGTTGGCCCAGCTGTGGCCGAGGATCGTGTTGACCCGGGACACCAGGGTGATGTCGGCCTCGTAGAAGGTGAGGACGTGGGTGGTACCACGTTCGCGGGCCGCGTCCAGCACGATCTTCTCGGTGGTGTCCATGTCCAGGCCGGGCTCCAGCAGCACCACGGAGGCGAACCGGGTGTCGTCCAGCGACGCCTTCACTTGCGTGACGAGGTGGATCTCCAGGCCGAGCCGCTGCATGGCCTCGATGTGCTCGGCGTTCCAGCCGTAGGTGTTCCGCATGACCAGGATCACCGGCTGCAGCGGGGTGAACTCGGCTGCTGTGGACGGCTTTTCGGTGCTCATCACGATTCCTTGGCGGTGAGGTGGGTGGTGACGGTGATCGCCTCGGCCATCCGGTCGCAGGCGGCGACGGCGGCGTCGGTGTCGGGCCCGGTCGCGATGACCTGCCCGACGCGGTCCCAGTTGCCGGTCAGCGGGTTGACGGTCGAGCCGGGGGATACCAGCAGGTCGACGTCGAGGGCGCCCTCGACGGCGGCCGCCTTGTCGGCGCCGTCCACGGCCGTGACCGTCCCGGGGGCCGCGGTGAGGAAGCGGGTGGCGGCCGAGCACAGCGGCTCGGGGCGGCCCGGCAGCGCCTCCATCAGCCCGAACGGCCAGGCGATCGTCCACTGTTCGAGGTCGGCGCCGTAGGCCGCCTCCAGCAGGTCGACGATGCGGTCACCGCCGATCCGGTTGTGCCCCTCGATGACCTTCGCCCCGTCCGGGGAGAGCCGGATCTCCGTGTGCGAGGGCCCCGTCGTCAGCCCCATCGCGTCCAGGAAGCGGACGGTGGCGGTGGTGATCGCCTCCTCGTCCGCCGCGGAGAGCCGCGCCGGCTGGGCGTGGCCCATCTCCAGGACGCCCTCGGTGAACTTCTCCGTCACCGCGAGGACGACGTGCCGGCCGTCGAAGGAGAACGCCTCGACGCTGAACTCCGTCCCCGGGATGAACTGTTCGGCCAGGAACCTGCCGATCCGGAAGAAGGACCCCCACTGCAGGTCGGTGCGGGCGCGCAGGGCGGCCAGGCCGTCCGCCGCCGTCTGCACGTCGCCGGGCCCCGTCACCTTCCACACGCCGAGACTGGCGGTGGCGTCCACCGGCTTCACCACGAAGGGGTAGCCGTGGGCGGCGGCGAAGGCGCGGATGTCGTCGGCGCCGTCCACCTCGGCGGCCGCCACCGACAGGTCCGCGGCGGGGCCGGCCGCCAGGTGCTCGCGCATGCCGAGCTTGTCGGTCAGCAGCTCGCAGGTGCGGGCCGGGTTGCCGGGCAGTCCCAGCCGTTCCGCGATCCGGCCGGCCGGCACCAGGCCGGGTTCGGTGAGCGTGACGACACGACTGAAGGCGTAGGCGCGGTGCAGGCCGTCGACGAGGGGGGCGAGGACGTCCCAGTCGGTGTAGTCGGCGATCACGACGGCCTCGGCCAGCTGGGCCGACTCCGGCACGAAGTGCTCACGGTGCTGCACGAGCACCACGCGCAGCCCCGCGTCGACCGCCTTGCGCACCGTCTGGATCCGGCCGCCGAGAACGAGAACGGTTGAGGTCATGCGCTCACTGTGGTGCGATGTCGGCCGACCGCTCAAGGCCGTTGCTGTGGCACGAAGATGACGGGTCGGAAGGTGTCACCCGGCGGCCCGTGACGGCAGCCCGTGCGGGACGGGAGAGTGATCCCGTTCACCGCGCGCGAGCACCGTCCCCCTGCACCGCTGTCGCCTCACTGCCCCCGACCGCTGGGATCCACCGATGCCGAAGCTCCACCTGCCCCGCACCAGACTGACCGACTACCCGTCGGCCGCCTGGGTGATCTTCGCCGGCATGTTCGTCAACAAGTTCGGCAACTTCCTCAACGTCTTCCTGGTGCTCTACCTCATCGGAGAGGGGTACTCGGCCGGCCAGGCCGGACTCGCCCTGAGCATCGCCGGACTCGGCGGGTTCGCCGGCAACATCATCGGCGGCACCGTCGCCGACCGGTTCGGGCGCCGCACCGCCATCGTCGTCTCCCAGTTCGGCGCCGCCCTGTTCACGGCGGCCGTGCCGTTCGTCCACGGGCTGCTCGCCACCACCCTGCTCGTCGCCGTCGTCGGCATCTTCGCCCAGCTGTACCGTCCGGGCGCCGGCGCCCTGCTCGTGGACGTGGTGCCGCAGGAGAAGCGCGTCGGCGCGTTCGCGGTGCTGCGCCTCGCCATCAACCTCGGCATGGCGATCGGCCCGATGGTCGGCGGCCTCCTCAGCTCCCACTCCTGGACGTGGATCTTCCTCGGCAACGCGCTCTGCTCCGCCGTCTTCGGCCTGCTCGCGCTGCTCCTGCTGCCCGGCGGCCGCACCGTGCCCGAGACGGCGCCCGCGGTCGCGGCCGACGGTCCGGCGGAGCGCAAGCCGGGTCGCGAGGGCTGGTTCCGGGTGTTCACCGACACCCCGTTCGTCTTCTTCCTGCTGTCGATGGTCTGCGCCACCTTCGTCTACTCGCAGGGCAACGCGACGCTGCCCCTGCACGTCCACGACCAGGGCCTCAGCAACAGCTTCTACGGCCTGCTGCTCGGCGTGAACGCCCTCGTCTGCATCCTGTTCGAGCTGCCGCTGACCCGCTGGACCGAACGCCTGAACCCCCGGTACGCGATCCTGACCGGCCTGCTGCTGCTCGCCGTCGGCATGTCCGCCACCGGCCTGGCCGGCAACGAACTGCTGCTCGTCGTGACGGTGGTGCTGTGGTCGTTCGGCGAGATCGTCTACACGCCGATCTCCTCCGCCTACCCCTCCGCCTTCTCACCCGCCCATCTGCGCGGCCGCTACCAGGGCGCCGAAGGCCTCGCCCACACGGCCGGCCAGGCGATCGGCCCGGCCATCGGCGGCTACGTCTTCGCCTGGTCGGCGTCCACCCACTGGTGGATGTGCGCGGCGGTCGCCGTCTTCGGGGCGCTGATCGTGCTGCCCGCCCGCCCCGGCGACCGCGACACCGGCGACGGTCCGTCCGCGGCGACGCCGGCCGAGGAGGCCGCCCGCCTCGTCGAGGACCCCACCCAGGACGCCGCCCCGGCCGCGGGACGCCCGGCCGCACCCCTCCCGGAGGGGTGAGTCGGCGCCAACGCGGCGCTCCTGAGACGACGATCAGTACGGCAGGCGTGGCAGGGGACCCGGCCACGCCACGCCGAGCCCCCTGGCCCGATCTGTTGCGGAGTAAATGGCACAACTGAGGGTCTGTCAGGTGCACATGCGCGAAAGCGGAAGGTGATGCTGTGGACGCGCGCAGCAGTGAGGCCACTGCACCAGTGGTCCCGGGGTGCCACCAGCACCCCGGGACCTGGCACCAGCGGCGGCTCAGGGTGAGCGGTGGCACCGCCCCCGCTCACGCGGCCGTGACCGCTTCCGTCCCCGGCGCCTTCTCGTTGAGCCAGCCGAGGGCGGCGGCGCGGTAGCCGGCCTGGAAGCGGCTGCGGGCACCGAGGCGTTCCATCAGGGCGGCGGCCATGCGGCGCACGGTGCGCAGCGAGACGCCCATGCGGCGGGCGGCGGCCTCGTCGGTGGCGCCGTCGGCGAGCTGACGCAGCAGTTCGCGTTCGGACGGGGTGAGGCCGAGCTCGTTGCTGCGCGGGCTGCTGCCCAGCTCCTCGCCGCGCGCCCAGTACTGCTCGAACAGGGCGCGCAGGGCGGTGACGGTGGCGGTGTGCCGGAAGACGACGACGCCGGCCGACGGGTCGGCGGGGTCGTGGGGGAGGACGGCGACCTGGCCGTCGACGAGGACGAGTTCGGCGGGGAGCGTCGGCGTGGTGCGCAGTTCGGCGCCGAGGGAGGCGAGGCGGGCGGCCGGGGCGTACTCGGAGGGCCGGTTGCGCAGGCTGCCGAGGTGGATGCCGCGCACCCGCACCCCGCGCTCCAGCAGCGGTTCGCCCTGCAGGTAGACGGAGGCGCCGAGGGAGCCGCTGTGCGGGCCTGGGCCGAGCACCAGCACCTCGCTCTCGGCCGCGGCGGCCAGTTCGCAGACGGTGACGGCGACGGCGGTCGCGTCGGTGACGTGCTCCAGGGTGCCGGTGGCGCGCCTTCCGGCCAGCGCCTCGTGGGTGGCCACGAGTTCGGCGAGCTCGACCTCCAGCTGCTCCACCTCGGCCTGTGCGCGCAGGGTCTGTGCGCGGCGGCGGGCGAGGGCGGCGGTCAGGCCGACCTTGGGGCTGACGGGCCAGAGCCGGCTGCCGGGGCTGGCGGAGGTGTCGAAACGGGCGAGGGAGGCGGCGACCAGCTGGTCGAGCGCGTCGGTGACGCGGTGGACCGGCAGGCCGGAGAGGTCGCGCAGTTCGTGGAGGGTGCGGCCGCCGTGCAGCAGCAGCGCCCGGTAGAGGCGGGCGGCGTCGTCGTCGAGACCGAACCAGGTGAGCAGCGGGTCGTTGGCCATCAGGACCACCCCTGGTCGGAGGCGCGGACGACCGACCAGCCCTGATCGCCCTGGGGTGTCACCGTCACCCCGGCCGCGGAGGCGGCGACCGCGCCGAGTGACAGGAGGGTGAGGAGGAGTGTGGTGACGGGTGCGCGACGAGGCATGGCGGACTCCCACGAGGGCTGAGGAGGGTGGTGACCGCGAGGCCCGAGAGGGCCGCGGCGCCGCCGGGGCCCGGTGTGCTCGTCCGGTGCGCTCCCTGGCGGCATCACAAATCATTCACACGGCGACCGGCCCCGTCACCGGCCGTCGGCTGGCACAAACCGTTGGTGACACGGATGTGTCAGAGGGCGGGCACCGGCCGGGTGCGGACGGGTGCACGCCCTGGCCGTCGCCGACATGGGGCCGATGAGGCGCGCGAGCCGCGAACGGTCAGAGGCCGATGACGCGCCAGCCGCCGAACTGCGGCAGGCCCGCGAGGACTTCGGCGCAGAAGGCGAGACCGTGCGCGCGGGCCTCGGCCGGTTCGGCCGCCAGCCAGAACAGCACGCCGACGGCCCCGCTGCGGGACGTGTGCACGCGCACGTGCTCCGCACCGGCGCGGCCGCGGACGGCCTGCTCCAGGGCGACGCGCAGGATCCGCGCCTCGTCCGGGGCGACCGGGCAGCGCGGGGCGACGATGCGGAACGTGACGAGATGCATGGGAGGACAGATGCTGACACGCTGTGAACGCTGCATGAAGTCTCGTTCCAGGCATGCGAGTTGGCGCCTCCATGCAATGGCCACAAGGTGTCTCCCGCTAGGATCGCCAGTGACGACTGGGGGGGTTTTGTGGCGCTCACAACACTCGGGCTCACCGAGAACTCGGACACCCTGTACCGCACCATGCTGGCGAGACCGGACTCCGGAATCGCCTCGCTCGCTCAGGAACTCGGCTGGTCTGACGAGCAGGTCAGACGAGGTCTGGACGAGCTCGCCGACCTGTCCCTGCTGAGCGGGCCGCCGCAGCCGGGTGCGACCGGCGGACTCAGAGTGATCAGTCCGCAGCTCGCCCTGGACCTGCTGCTGAGCCGGCAGTCGGCCGAGGTGGCCCGCCGCCAGCAGGAACTCGCCGAGAGCCGCGCCGCGGCCGCCGCGCTGATCGCCGGGTACGGCGCAGGCGCCGCCGCGCAGGAGGAACGCCACGGCGACGGCGTCGAGAAGCTGTACGGGGTGGCGGCCGTCCGGCAGAAGATCTCCGAACTCGCGGACCGGGCCGAACGGGAGACGGCCTCGTTCGCCCCCGGAGGCGCCCAGCCCGCCGACAACCGGGCCGCCAGCCTCCCCGTCGCCCAGCGACTCGTCGACCGCGGGATCCGCGCCCGGACCGTCTACCAGGACAGCATCCGCAACGACCCCGACAGCGTGGAGCACGCCGAGTGGCACGTGGCGCGCGGCAACCAGATCCGCACCGTCGCCGCCCTGCCGATGCGCATGCACATCGTGGACAGCGCCGTCGCCCTGGTCCCTCTGGACCCCGCCGACAGCTCCCGCGGGGCGGCAGTCATCCAGGAACCCGGCGCCGTCGCCGCGTTCATCGCCCTCTACGAGGCGGTGTGGGTGACGGCGGTGCCGCTGGGCGAGCCGGCCCGCCGCTCCCTGGAGGACCCCGGCTCCCAGCACCGCGAGCTGCTGCGGCTGCTCGCGCAGGGCTGCACCGACGAGGCCGCGGCGCGCCGGCTCGGGGTGTCGCTGCGCACCGAACGGCGCCTGATCTCCGAGCTGATGACGCAGCTGGAGGCCCGCAGCCGCTTCCAGCTCGGGCAGAAGGCCATGGAGCGCGGCTACCTGTGACGTGGGGGCCGGGGCCCCCGCCTGCGAGGTTACGGGCACGAGGGTGCCAGGGGCGGTAGGTGTCAGCGGGCGGGCCGTGACAGCCCGCCGGGCGGCGGCAAGACTCCGTGGCGTCCCCCTCCGGCCCCGCCGGGCCCCGCTGAGCACCCAGCGGGGCCCGGCGCCGAGAAGAGAGCGCCGATGCCGCCCTTCGTCTTCCGTATGGCCCTCACCGAACCCACCGCGATCGACCCGTACAAGGCGCAGGAGACCGAGGGCATCCTCGTCTGCAAGGCGCTCTTCGCCGGGCTGCTGCGCCCCGAGGGCGGCGGTCGTCCGGCCCCGGCGACCGCGCACACCTGGGAGTGCGACCCCGAGGGCCGCACGTGGACGTTCCGGCTGCGCGACGACACCTGCTTCAGCGACGGCGAGCCCGTCACCGCGCACAGCTTCGTGCGGGGCTGGGAGCGGGCGCTGGACCCGGCCGCCAATACCGAGACCGCCTACCACCTGGCCGGCGTCGAGGGCTTCGACGACGTGCGGGCGGGCCGCACCACCCGCCTGGCGGGCGCGGTCGCCGCCGACGACCACACCCTCGTCGTGCGACTCGCCGAGCCGGACGTGCAGTTCGACTTGAAGACGCTGCAGCCGGTGTTCAGCCCCGTGCCGTCCTCGGCCGGACCCGCCCTCGATCTGGAGTTCAACGAACAGCCTCTGGGCAACGGGCCGTTCGTGATGGACGGGCCGTGGGAGCACGGCAAGCAGATCCGGCTGGTGCGCAATCCGCGTTGGTGGGGCGAGCCGGTCGCGCTGGACGCCGTCCACATCGACATCCTCGACCCGGTGACCGCGCTGGACGACGAATACGCCGGCTTCCTCGCCGGTACCTACGACTACGCCCGTATCCCCCCTCAGAAGCTCCCGGAGGCCGCCCGTCACCTGGACGGCGCCGGGTTCCTGGAGGAGGAGGGAGCGGGCCTGCACTACCTGATCCCCTTCTGCCACCACGCCCCGATGGACTCGGTGCCGGCCCGCCGGGCCGTCTCCCGTGCGATCGACCGGCAGGGGATCGCCGACCGGCTGTTCCACGGCCGCCGCGCCCCCGCCCACTCGCTGCTCTCGCCGTGGTTCGGTGGCGCCCACGCCCCGGCCCCTGCACCCGCGGACGACCCGTGCGCCTACGACCCGGAGGCGGCCCGTGCGGACGCTCTCACGGCCGGCCTGCCGCCCGGCACGGTGGTGGAGTTCGCCGTCAACACCGGTGCCGGGCACGAGGGATGGACGTCCGCGGTGGCCGAGGGGCTGCGCGAGGTGCTCGGCTGGGACGTCCGGCTGCGGCACACCGATGCCCGCGGGCTCGTCGACTTCCGCACCTCCGAGCCGGCGACCGGCCTGTGCCGGGCGGCCTGGGCGTGCGACTACCCGACGCCGGACAACATGCTCTATCCGCTGCTGCACTCCTCCTGCACCGCCCCGGACGCCGAGGGCACCGCCCACGGCGACAACGAGGGCCGCTACGTGAACGCGGAGTTCGACGCCGCTGTGACGCGCGCCCGCGCCTGCACCGACCCGGCCGGCCGTGACCGTGAGTGGCGGCTGGCCGACGCCACCGCCACCCGCGAGCTCGCGCTCATCCCGCTCTGGTACCGCACCGACCAGCGGGTCTTCGACGCGACCCGGCTGACCGGCGTTGCCATCGACTTCGACGGCAACCCGACGCTCACCACCGTCCGCCCGGCCTGAACCGTCCCCCGCCTGAACTCGTCCCGCCCCCGCCCAGACCCGTCACGGTTGCGCCGTCCCGCGCCCCCGCGTCCCCGTGCGACTCGAAGGAGACTGCTTTGTACGCGTCTGTACCGGTACACGACATCCTCGGTATCGGCTTCGGCCCTGCCAACCTCGCGCTCGCCATCGCGCTGGAGGAGAAGCACCCGGGTCTCGACGCCCGCTTCCTGGAGTCCCGTCCGTCGCCGGACTGGCAGCCGGGCATGCTGCTGGACGGGTCCGACATCCAGAACCACCCCAGCCGCGACCTCGTCACTCTGCGCAACCCGCGCAGCCGCTACAGCTTCCTCAACTACCTGCACGAGAACGGCCGTCTGCTCAAGCACCTCAACCTGCCGAGCGAGTTCCCGCTGCGCAAGGAGTACGCCGGCTACATCCGCTGGGCGGCGAGCCACTTCGCGCACGTCGTGGACTGCGGGCAGCGGGCCGCGTCCGTCGGCACGCTCCAGCAGGACGGGGAGACCCTGTACGAGGTGGTGACCGAGTCGGGCCGCCGCTACCTGTCCCGCACGCTCGTCATGGCGCCGGGCCGCACCCCCTACATCCCGCAGCCCTACGACGAGGTGCACAGCTCCCGCGTCTTCCACCTCACCCGCTACCTGCCGCAGGTGGCCGCGCTGACGGAGGACGGCGACCCGGAGGCGGTCGCGGTGATCGGCGGCAGCCAGAGTGCCGTCGAGCTCGCCCTCGACCTCTCCCGCCGCTTCCCGAAGACCCGGGTCGTCACCTACACCCGCTCGCACTCCCTGCGGCTGAAGGACACCAGCCCGTTCAGCGAGGAGGGCTACTTCCCGGAGTTCACCGAGTACTACCACGCCGCCTCCCCGGCGAGCCGGCGCGCGCTGGACGCCTACATGCAGCCCACCAACTACTCCTCCGCCGACGGCGACGTCCTCAAGGAGCTGTACCTCGCCATCTACGAGCAGGAGCTCGACGGCGAGCAGAAGCTGTTCGTCCGCGGCAACCACCAGGCCACCGCGATCGCCGCCGACGACCACGGCGTGACGATCGACTTCCGGGAGCTGCACACCGGCGAACAGCTGCGTGACACCGTCGACTTCGCGGTCCTGGCGACCGGTTTCCGCAACATGGGCCCGGGCCTGCACGAGGAGCTGCACCCGCCGATGCTGGCGCCGCTCGCCCCGCGGCTGTCCACCGAGCCGGACGGCCGCCTGGAGGTCTCCACCGACTACCGGCTGCTGCCCGCCGACCCGGACGACGCCCTGCCGCCGCTGTTCCTCAACGGCCTGTGCGAGTCCAGCCACGGCATCGGCGACGCCGGCTCCTTCAGCCTGCTGTCGCTGCGCGCCGGCACCCTCATGGACTCCCTCGCCGCCGCCCTCGGGCCCCTCGCCGGCGCCGGCCAGGCCACCCGTGAGGCCGCCGCGGGTGCCGCGCCGGCGCAGGCCGACGGCACCGCCCCGGCCGCCCCGGCCGCCCTCGCGCTGTGAGCGCCGACATCCCCACGGGAAGGACGGAAGCGACCGTGCACGCCAGTGACGCGAGCAACGCCGACAACACAGTGTTCGACCTTGTGGTGGCCGGGTTCGGCCCCTCCGGCATCTCACTGGCCGCCGCCGCCGAGGACCACGACGACGCCCACCCCGCAGACCCGCCGCTCACCGCCGCCTACCTGGAGCGGGCCGCCAACTCGGCCTGGCAGCCCTACCAGGTGCTGCCCGGCACCGACATTCAGCACCACTTCCTGCGCGACCTGGCGACCCCGCGCGACGCCGCCTCCCGGTTCGGCTTCGTGCCGTTCCTGCAGCAGAGCGGCCGCTTCTACGAGTTCACCCTGCTCGGCGGCTACGTCAGCCGGCTGGAGTGGTCGAGCTACGTGCAGTGGGCGGCCGCCCAGGTCCGCCAACGCCCCACGTACCACCGGGAGGTGGTGTCCGTGGAGCCCGTCACCGACGGCGACGGGGTGGTCCGCACCGCCCGTGTCCTCAGCCGGGACCCGCGGGACGGCTCCACCTACGAGGACCTCGGCCGCAACGTGGTCGTCGCCACCGGCCACCGTCCTCACATCCCCGACGTGTTCCGCGAGGCGGCCGGCGAACGGGTCTTCCACGCGCACGAGTTCCTGCTGCGCGCGGCCACCCTGCCGGCCCCGCCGGAGGGTCGCCCGATGAGGTGGGCGGTGATCGGTGCCGGCCAGACCGCCGGCGAGATCATCCTCCACCTGCACGGCTCCGACCCGCGCACCGAGACCCACTCCCTCGTCCGGCACGCCGGTTTCCGGATGTACGAGCTCGGTCACTTCAGCAACGAGGTGTACTTCCCGAAGGAGACCGACTACGTCTTCGGCCTGGAGCGCCAGGCCCGCGACCGGGTCATGGAACAGGCCCGCGCCACCAACTACGCCGCCGTCGACCCGGACGTCTCCACCGCGCTGTACGCGGCGAGTTACCAGGACAAGCTGACCGGCGCGAACCGCCTGTCGATGCACCGCCGCACCGAGGTCACCCGCGTCCAGGTGCGGGACGACGGCGTGCTGCTGGAGACCGCCGAGGTGTTCACTGGTTCGAAGGGATCGCTGGAGGTCGACGCGGTGGTGCTCTGCACCGGCTACACCGAGCCGCGCATCCCCGACCAGCTCGCCCCCTTCGCCTCCCTCCTCGCGTACGAGGACGACGGCCTTCCCGTCGTCACCCGCGGCCACCGCGCCGTGACCACCGGCGGCTGCGAGGTCGGGATCTACCTGGACGGTGTGACGGAGTGGCGGCACGGCATCGCCAGCGCCACCTCCTTCAGCCAGATGGCCGTCAAGGCCGACGCCGTCCACCGCGACCTGCGCGAACAGCTGTCCCGGCAAAGGGCGTTGGCGGCGGCCGGCCGTCCCGGCACGGAGGCCGCCGTCCCCGAAGCCGCAGTCATGAGCTGAGCCGCGCAGCCGGCCGGCCCGTCCGGACCGGCCGACCGCACCACTGAACCGAGAGGCTGACCGTGCACATCTTCACCACCGGCCCCGACGACATGCTGTTCGAGGAGCAGTACAACGTCGCCGGCCGCCGGATCTTCCCCTGGAAGGAAGCCGTCGCCGAACCCTTCTGGGGCGGCGCCTGGATCGACGTGGCCCCCGGCGCCACGTCCAGTGCGCACTCGCACGACGAGAACGAGATGTTCTTCGTCACCGAGGGCAGCGGCGTCATGCGCATCGGCGACGAGGAGCGCCGCGTCTCCGCCGGCGACACCATCCACATCACCCCGTTCAAGGACCACGACCTCACCAACGACGGGGACACCCGGCTGCGTTTCATCACCATCTGGTGGGGGAGTGCGGACGCCATCGCCGCCGAACGGGCCTACTGGGCGAAGGAGTTCGGCATCGAGGACCCGGGTGTCAACCCGGCCGGAGCGACCGGGGGAGGCGCCGGCGCACCGGTCGCCACCCCGCCGGCCGCCAGCTCCGAGGGCGGCGAAGGCGTGACGGGCCGGTGAGCCGGGCCGCGGTCGCGGACGCCGTCGTGGTGGGCGGTGGCGTCGTCGGCGCCGCCGTCGCCCACCGCCTGGCGCAGGCCGGACTGGGCCGGGTCGTGCTCTGCGAGCAGGCCCGGGTGGCCGCCCACGGCGCCACCTCCCGCTCCGGCGGCCTCGTCCGCCTGCACCACACGGTGCACAGCGACACCGTGCTCACCGCCCGCAGCCTGCCCGTCTTCGAGCAGTGGGCGGACGTCGTCGGCGGCGACTGCGGGTACCGGCGCACCGGTTTCCTGCAGCTCGTCGGCGCGCAGCACACCGGGGCGCTGGCCGTGAACACGGCGGCCGCGGCCGCGGCCGCAGGTCCCCGCCGCACCGAGGTCATCGACCCGGACGAGGCCGTGCGCCTCTACCCGGGCCTGACCCTCGACGGGGTGGCGGCCTGCGCCTACGAGCCCGACGGCGGCTACGCCGACCCGGCCCGCACCGCCTCCGCCTGGGCGGCCGCCGCCCGCCGGTTCGGCGCCGAGCTCCACGAGGGCGTCCACGTCCACGAGGTGCTGGCCGACGGCGAGGGCGGCCGCGTCACCGGCGTCGACACCACCACGGGGCGCATCTCCGCGCCGCTCGTCGTCCTCGCCGCCGGCGCCTGGGGCAGCACCCCGGCCGCGCATCTCGGCGTGCACGTGCCGGTGGTGGCGCGCCGCATCGGCCTGGCGCAGGCGCACCTGCCCGGCGCTGGCCGCCGCGGCACCCCCGCCTCCGTCCCCACCTGCATCGACGACACCACCGGCAGCTACTTCCGGCCGGAGGGGACCGACCGGTTCTTCTTCGGCGTGCCGTCCAACCCGGACGTCGAACTCGGTCACGACGTTGCCCCGTTGTCGCCGCAGGAGCTCTCCTCGGCGCTCGCGGCGATCGCCCGCCGGGTGCCCGCCGCGGCCACCGCGCGGCTCACCGGCACCCGCGCCGGACTCGACGGCTACACCCCCGACAAACGCCCGGTGATCGGCCCGGCCGGGCCCGACGGCCTGTACCTGGCCCTCGGCTTCAGCGGTGGCGGCTTCAAGATGTCGCCGGCCGTCGCCGAACTCGCCGCCGCCGAGATCCTCGACGGCCAGGCGGTCACCGGCAAGGCCGAGCAGCCGCTGCTCGCGCCGTACCGGCTGCAGCGGTTCGCCGGTGGCGGCCGCGGGATCGTCCCGGAGGCCCCCTATGACCAGATGTGACCGGCGCCTGAAGGCGGTGATCGCCCGTATGCGGGAGGACGTGGCCACCGTCCGCGCCAAGGATCCCGCGGCGGACAGCCGCCGCGAGGTGCTGCTCTACCCGCACATCCACGCCCTGTGGACGTACCGGGTCGCGCACCGGCTGTGGCACCGCGGCCACCGGCTGACCGCCCGCGCGCTGTCGCTGGGCGCGCGCGCCGTCAGCGGCATCGAGATCCACCCGGCCGCGGTCATCGGGCGCCGCTTCTTCGTCGACCACGGCACCGCCGTCGTCATCGGCGCGACGGTCCGCATCGGCGACGACGTGATGCTCTACCACCAGGTGACGCTGGGCTCGGTCGGCTGGTGGAAGGACCTGCGCCGGCCGGCCGGCGCCCGCCGCCACCCGGTCGTCGAGGACGGCGTGATCATCGGCACCGGGGCGAGCGTCCTCGGGCCGGTGACGGTGGGCGCGGGCGCCCGGATCGGCGCACACGCCGTCGTCCTCACCGACCTGGAGCCGGGGGTGCGGGTCACCGCGCCGGCCGCCGAGATCCACCCGCCCGCCGACCACGCCCCGGACCAGCCCCCGCGGCCGGCCGCGGAGCCGTCGGCGGCGGCCCCCGCCGAGCCACAGCCCACCGCACCGGGCCCTGCCGCCCCCGCCTCTGCCGCACAGCAGCCCGCCCCCGCTCGGGTCGCCCCCGCCACCGTGCTGCCGGCCGCACCCCGTCCGCCCGCGGCGCGCCCGGCTCTCCACCGGCCCGCCCCGCAGCCGCACGCCCCCTACACCCCGCATGCCGGCCGCCACGTGCTCGCTGCCGACGCAGGCCCCGCCGGCACCGCTCTTCCGGGGGGCCAGCAGGCCGCCCCCGACCACCTTCTCCCCCGAGGACCCCGACAGCCATGAACCAGCCCCCCCGGCCCACCGTCGCCCAGCCCGCCACCACCGTCGTCGACTACGTCGTCACCAGCGCCCCGCCGAACCCCAACGGCGACCTGCACCTGGGCCACCTCTCCGGCCCCTTCCTCGGCGCCGACGTCCTCTCCCGGCACCTGCGCCAGCGCGGCAGCAACGTCCGCTACGTCGGCTACTCCGACGAACACTCCTGCTACGTGCCGCGGCGCGCCGCCGAGCTCGGCACGACCGCCCACCGCGCCGCGCTGACCTTCGGCTCGCGGATGGAGGAGACGCTGTCGCTGGGCGCCATGCACCACGACTGGTTCACCCGCCCGCTCACCACCCCCCGCCACGACGAGATCGTCCAGCGGTTCTTCACCGGGCTGTGGGAACAGGGCAAGCTGCAGGTCCGCACCCTGCCCGTGTTCTGGTGCACGCACTGCGAGCGCGAGCTGTACGAGGCGGAGGTGCGCGGCGAGTGCCAGTTCTGCGGCGACCCCTCCGACGGCGTCTACTGCGAGGCCTGCGGCCTCCCGCAGGACCCGGCCGGCCTCGCCGCCCCCCGCTGCACCACCTGCTGGGAGACCCCGGAGACCCGCGAGCTGGAGCGCATCTGCTTCCCGCTGGCCGAGTACCGCGACCAGCTGCTCGCCTACTACGAGCAGGCGCAGACCACCGCCGAGTGGCGCCCCCGGCTGCGCGCCTACCTCGACACGCTCTTCTCCCGCGAGCTGCCGCTGACCCCCGTCTCCCGGCGGGCCGGCTACGGCATCCCCGTCCCGCTGGACGGCTGGGAGGGGCACATCCTCGACACCTGGTTCTCCGGCATCTTCGGCTACGTCGCCGCCACAGCCTGCCTGACGGCCGCGCAGGGCGAGCCCGACGAGTGGGAGCGCCTGTGGTCCGACCCGGCGACCCGCATCGTCAACTTCATCGGGTTCGACTGCTCGTTCTCGCACGCCGCCCTCTGGCCGGCGCTGCTGCTGGCGCACGGCGGGATGACGCTGCCGTCCCAGGTCGTCATCAACGAGTTCTACCGCCTGGAGGGCGACAAGTTCTCCACCAGCCGCAACCACGCCGTGTGGGGTGGAGAGTTCCTGCGCCAGGTCAACGCCGACGCCCTCCGCTTCCACCTGTGCCTGACCGGCCCGGAGCGCGAGCAGACCAACTTCGCCGCGAAGGAGTTCGCCACGACCGTGGAGACGGTCCTCGTCCAGGGCGTCGAGGTGTGGACGCGGACCGTGCTCGCCGCCGTCGCCGAGGACTTCGCCGGCGCCGTCCCCGACGAGGTGCCCACCGCTGCCGACGGCCCGGCGGGCGAACTGCCCGAGGCGCTCACCGAGCAGCTCGCGGGCGCCCTCGACGCCGCCGCGTTCTCCCCGCAGGCGGCAGCCAGGGCGCTGGCGGCCGCGGTCGCCGCCGCCGTCGCCGACCTGCCGGAGCTGGCGAAGCTGCGCGGGACGGGGGACGCCTACGCGCGCCGGGTCGCCGCGCACGTGGAGGCGCTGGCCACCGTCGCCGTCACCTCCGCGGCGGTCATGCCGGGGTGGTCCGCCTACCTGGCGGGCCACCTGAGGGTGCCGGTCGACCAGGCCACCCGCATGCCGGCCTGGCCCGCCGACGCGGTCCGCCTCGTCGCTGCAGGAACGTCCCTGCCGGCGGCCGTCCCGGCGTTCTTCCACGACGTCGCATGACGTCCGGGCTGCGGCCCCGCCGCACCCTGCTCGCCGTCGCGGGCGCCGGGACCCTGCTGGTCCCGGCCGCCCTCGCCGGCCGCCCCGGCACCCAGGGGGCGGCCGCCGTGGCCGCCGTGCTGCTGCTCGCCTGGCACGTCCTCGTCGCCCGGGCCGGCGGCACCCGGGGCCGGGGCGCGGCCGGGCTGGCCGCCGAGGCCTTCGGGCCGCGCGCCGGGCGCGCCGTCCACCTGCTGTACTTCGCCGGCATCGCCTGCGGGCAGGCGGCGGTGGCCGGCGCGGCCGGCGAGTTCGCCGCCGACGGCCCCGCCGCCACGGCCGTCGCCGCCGGAGTGCTCCTGACGGCCGCCGCCTGCGCCCACGCCGGGCTCCTGCCGGCCCCACGGGCCCGCACGGTCCGGCTGGCCGCCGTCCTCGCCCTGACGGCCGCCTGGTGGCTGCTGCCCGGCCTGCTGAGCCTCGACGGGCAGCTGCCCGCCGGGGCGGTCACAGGGCCGTGGGGCGCCGCCGCGACCCTGGTGGTGCTGTTCGCCTGGGTCGGCGCCGAGGGTGACGTGCCCGCCCTGCCGGCCGTCCGGCCGCGGCCCGTGGTCCGGCTGCTGTACGGGCCCGCCGTGGCGGCCGCCCTGCTGGCCCTGCTGCTCGCGGCCCCGCGGCCCGGCCCCGACGCGGGCTGGGCGGCCCGCGGCGCCGGCGTGGCCGCCGCGGCCGTCCTGACCGCCTACTGCCTCACCAACCTCGCCGCCTGCGGCGCCCGCTGGGCCGAACTCTCCCTGCAGAAAGCGCCGTACGGCGCTATTGTTCCAGCGGATGCTGCACGACGGAGTGCCGCACGGCGGGGCGTCCGGTGGGCGGCCGTGGTCGCCGCCGCCGTCCTCGCCCTGGCCCGGGCCGCGCACCTGCCGGCCGCCGTCCTGCTGCTGGGACCGGGCGCTGCCACGGCAGGCGTCCTCGCCCTGCCGGCCGCCGCGGCGCTGCGGCAGCTGCGGCGGCGCCGCGCCGGGCCCGTCCCGCCCGACCTGACCGAGCCGTACGACAGGAGCCCTGCCCCGTGACCAGTTCTGCGACCAGCCAGGCGACATCCAAGGTGCTGCGCGCCCCGGCCGCCGACGCGGCCGAGGCCGCCGCGCACTTCTACCGGCGTGCCACCTTCGAGGCCGATGTCTCCGACGTGCACGCCGACATCGAGTCCGGCGCCGCCTCGTTCGTCCTCGTCGACACCCGCTCCACCGAGTCCTACGAGCAGGGCCACGTGCCCGGCGCCGTCCACCTGCCGACCGACGAGATCGCCGAGCGGGCGGCCTCCCTGATCCCGGCCGGCACCCTCGTCGTCACCTACTGCTGGGGTCCCGGCTGCAACGGCGCCACCCGCGCCGCCTTCGGCTTCGCCTCGGCCGGCTACCAGGTGAAGGAGATGCTGGGCGGCTTCGAGTACTGGTCCCGCGAGGGCTTCCCGGTGGAGGACACCGAGGGCGTGCACCGCGGCGCGCCGGACCCGCTGACCGCCCCCGCGGCCGGCGCCTGCGGCTGCTGAACCCGCCCCGCGCAAATGAGCCCGGGAGTCGGTCGACTCCCGGGCTCACTGGCGTGCATGACGGGCGATCAGCTCTCGCTGAACCCCGACTCCGCGGAGGACAGCCCGGACTCCGCGTACGAGGCGTCCAGGGCGCTCACGTCCAGGCCCTCGGCCAGCCGGACGGCCCGCACCGAGCGGTAGATCTGGTTGAGGTGGGCGATGTCGTGGCCGATCACCTTGCGGATCATGACCTCCATCGTCTCGCCGCCCTGCTCGCCATGACGGCCGGTGCGCTGCCAGTCCTTCTGCGGCAGGGCGCGCAGCAGCGCCACGTTGGAGGCGCGCAGGCCCGTCCAGGCATCCAGCATCTGCCAGAACGGCAGCCGCGGCAGCGGGGTCCACAGCGCCTCGTCGTAGCCGGGGTAGGCGGGGTCGTCCTCGGTGATCACCAGGCGCCAGCGGAACCCGTACACGATGTCGACGTCGAAGACGTGCCCGACGACGCCGGCGGCCGGCCACTCGCCCTCCTCGGGTGCCGTCTCCAGCAGCCGGACGGGGGTGTCCGCACAGAACTTCGCGGCGCGCACCGGGGTGAGGGACAGCTCCTCGAACGCGTCCCGGTCACCCGCCACGGAGAGCAGCGCAGCGACGTACGCGTCGGGGTCGTCGGTGGCCGAGGGGATGTCGATCCGGTGCACCCGGGTACCGGACGCGGACTCGTCGGTGACGGTCATGGGTGATGGCCTCCTGCGTGGGGCGGCCCGGCGGCCGCCGGACATGCTTGCCCGGCGACCCTCCCACCACGCCGCCCCGCGCCACCACCGCCTGCCGCTGTCACCTTCCGGCACCGGCAGCTACCGGACGAGGCGCGCCCCCCGTTGGTCCAACCACCATACTGAGAGCCCCACTTGCGGCCGGTGCCGGTCGTGACGCCGCGCGGGGCGAGCTTGGCGGGGCCGGCCAGCGCCTTGTACCGGGGATCCGGTACCGGCACCGTCCGCCCGCGTGACAGGTCCTGCAGGGCGGTCGCGGCGATCCGGTCCGCGTCCGGCCGCATCCAGCCGGGATCATCCGCTTGGTGGTGCGGGTGCGGGTGCGGGTGCGGGTGCGGGCCGGCGTCCGGTAACCGCCTCGCCGGGTCCACCGGGTCGTCGACGCTGGTCGTCGCGTTCCTTCCGGCCGTCCGGCGGGGCTGGTACCGGTCTGCCCGTGATGGCAGGAGCCCCGCCCGCCGGACATGGAGACGGCCCGGAGCGACCAGCCGGTCGCTCCGGGCCGTCTCGCCGCTCAGGGCAGCCGGTTCCACTCCGCGATCACGGGGCGCCCGTGCTCGGTGGAGAGGCGGCTGACCGTGCCGGTGGCCAGCTGGAACAGCCGTCCCTCGGCGGGCGGCAGGCCCAGCCTGCGGGCCGTCAGCACCCGCAGCACGTGGCCGTGAGCGACGAACAGCACATCATCGCCGTCCGTGTCCAGCGCCTTCTCCGCGCGGGCGAGCACCCGGTCGACGCGCGCCCCGATCTGCTCGGGGGACTCGCCGGGATGGCCCTCGGGGCCGGGCACCGCCCCGTCGGTCCACAGGTCCCAGTCGGGCCGGGTCCGGTGGATGTCGACGGTCGTGATGCCCTCGTAGCCGCCGTAGTCCCACTCGCGCAGGTCGGGCTCCGGTTCGGCGCCGGTCACGCCCGCCAGTTCGGCGGTGCACCGGGCCCGGTCGAGGGGGCTGGTCAGGGTGAGTGCGAAGCTCCGTCCGGCGAGCAGCGGGGCCAGGGAACGTGCCTGTTCCTCGCCGTGCTCGGTGAGGGGCAGGTCGGTCCAGCTCGTGTGCTGACCCGACCTGCTCCACTCCGTCTCGCCGTGGCGGACCAGGAAGAGGTCCCCCACGGCGGGTCAGGCCTTCTTCTCGACGGCGTGCCCGCCGAACTGGTTGCGCAGCGCGGCGATCATCTTCATCTGCGGCGAGTCGTCCTGACGGGAGGCGAACCGCGCGAACAGCGAGGCGGTGATGGCCGGGAGCGGCACCGCGTTGTCGATCGCGGCCTCCACCGTCCACCGGCCCTCGCCGGAGTCCTCGGCGTAGCCGCGCAGGCCGTCCAGGTGCTCGTCGTCGTCCAGCGCGTTGACCGCGAGGTCGAGCAGCCAGGAACGGATGACCGTGCCCTCCTGCCAGGAGCGGAAGATCTCGCGGACGTTGTCCACGGAGTTCGCCTTCTCCAGCAGCTCCCAGCCCTCGGCGTACGCCTGCATCATGGCGTACTCGATGCCGTTGTGGACCATCTTGGAGAAGTGGCCGGCGCCGACGCGGCCCGCGTGCACGTAGCCGTAGGGGCCGTCGGGCTTGAGGGCGTCGAAGACGGGCTGGAGGCGGTCGACGTTCTCCTTGTCGCCGCCGACCATCAGGGCGTAGCCGTTCTCCAGGCCCCAGACACCTCCGGAGACGCCCGCGTCCACGAAGCCGATGCCCTTGATGGCCAGCTCGGCGGCGTGCTTCTCGTCGTCCGTCCAGCGGGAGTTGCCGCCGTCCACGACGACGTCGCCGGGGGAGAGCAGTTCCTTCAGCTCGTCGATGACGACCTGGGTGGCGGTGCCGGCCGGGACCATGACCCAGATGGTGCGCGGCGCGTCCAGCTTCTCGACCAGTTCGGCGAGGTCCTTGACGTCCGTCAGTTCCGGGTTGCGGTCGTAGCCGATGACCTGGTGGCCCGCGCGGCGGATGCGCTCGCGCATGTTGCCGCCCATCTTGCCGAGGCCGATGAGTCCGAGCTGCATGTCAGTTCACTTCCTTGAGGGAGCGGTAGGCGGCGACGAGGGCCGTGGTGGAGGGGTCGAGACCGGGCACGTCCGCGCCCTCGGTCAGGGCGGGTTCGATGCGCTTGGCGAGGACCTTGCCCAGTTCGACGCCCCACTGGTCGAAGGAGTCGATGTTCCAGACCGCGCCCTGCACGAACACCTTGTGCTCGTAGAGGGCGATGAGCTGGCCGAGCACGGACGGGGTCAGCTCGGGGGCCAGGATCGTGGTGGTGGGGTGGTTGCCGCGGAAGGTGCGGTGGGCCACCTGTGCCTCTGCGGCCCCCTCCTGGCGGACCTCCTCCTCGGTCTTGCCGAAGGCGAGGGCCTGGGTCTGGGCGAAGAAGTTGGCCATCAACAGGTCGTGCTGGGCCTTGAGTCCGTCGCTCAGCTCGTCCACGGGACGCGCGAACCCGATGAAGTCCGCCGGGATCAGCTTCGTACCCTGATGGATCAACTGGTAGTACGCGTGCTGCCCGTTCGTGCCCGGAGTACCCCACACCACCGGCCCGGTCTGCCACTCCACCGGCGTGCCGTCCCTCTGCACGGACTTGCCGTTGGACTCCATGTCCAACTGCTGCAGATACGCGGTGAACTTGGACAGGTAGTGGCTGTAGGGCAGGACCGCGTGCGACTGCGCGTCGAAGAAGTTCCCGTACCAGATCCCCAGCAGACCCAGCAGCAGCGGCGCGTTCTCCTCCGCCGCGGCGGTACGGAAGTGCTCGTCGACGGTGCGGAAACCGTCCAGCATCTCCCGGAACCCGTCCGGACCGATCGCGATCATCAGCGACAGCCCGATCGCGGAGTCGAAGGAGTACCGGCCCCCCACCCAGTCCCAGAACTCGAACATGTTGTCGGCGTCGATACCGAACCCGGTGACCTTCTCCGCGTTCGTCGACAACGCCACGAAGTGCTTCGCCACCGCCTTGTCGTCACCCAGGGCGTCCAGCAGCCACGAACGCGCCGACGTCGCGTTGGTGATCGTCTCGATCGTCGTGAACGTCTTGGACGCCACGATGAACAGCGTCTGGGCCGGATCCAGGTCACGGACCGCCTCGTGCAGGTCCGCGCCGTCCACGTTCGACACGAACCGCACGGTCAG